>JAFWJU010000104.1 GCA_017511465.1 Eggerthellaceae bacterium
CGCTGACGGTCAACCCGCACGCGCGCATATGCGCGACGGCGGTCACGCTCGAGACGCTCACCGAGCTTCTGGCTTGCCTGCGCGCGCGCGAAATCGAAGATGCCGATATCGTGCAGGTGTCGGTGGCGCGCGCCGACAACGTGGGCTCGTATAATCTCATGCGCGCCGAAAATCCCGTTTACATCGTCACGTTCGAGGCGGCGTTGCAATGACGAAGGCGACACGGCAAACTCCGCGGCTTCTCATAGGCGCTCCTGCAAGCGGTGGCGGCAAAACCACGTTCACGTGCGGTTTGCTGCAAGCGCTCGTGCGGCGGGGTTTGGCGCCGGCTGCGTGCAAGTGCGGTCCCGACTACATAGACCCCATGTTCCACGAGCAGGTCATCGGCGCCTACTCGCGCAATCTCGACCTGTTCTTCGCAAGCGCCGGCCAGGTGCGCTGCCTGGTGGCCGACAGCGCCGCGAATAGCGACGTCGTGGTCATAGAGGGCGCGATGGGTTACTACGACGGCATCGCCGTAAGCGACGAGGCGAGCGCCTGGGACGTGGCGCGCGTCACGCAGACGCCCGTGGTGCTCGTCGTCGATGGTCGCGGCAGGGCGCGGTCGATTGCAGCCGAGGTCGCCGGGTTCGCGCGGTTCCGCGAAAACAGCCATGTGGAAGGCGTCGTGATCAACCGCGTGTCGCCCATGCTGTATCCGCGTCTGAAAGAGCTGGTCGAACACGAGGCGGGCGTGTGCGTGTACGGCTATTTGCCCGTGCTTGAAGACTGCAGCCTTGAAAGCAGGCATTTGGGGCTCGTCACCGCATCCGAGGTCGTCGACTTGCGTGCCAAGTTGAACAAGCTGGCGGACACCTTGGAGCAAACAGTCGATATCGACGGCTTGCTGCAGCTGGCATCCGCGGCACCAGCTCTTGACGATGCCGGATGGCAAGGCGTCGAGGCACGCGAGCTTGCGCCTGCCCCGAAAATCGCCGTAGCGCACGACGACGCGTTCTGCTTCTACTATGCCGACGCGTTGCGCCTGCTTCGCCACGTGGGCGCCGAACTCGTCGAGTTCTCACCGTTGGCCGATGCTAGTTTGCCCGATGGCGTGTCGGGAATCTATCTAGGCGGCGGTTATCCGAACTGCACGCGCAAGAGCTGTCGGCCAACGAATCCATGCGGGCTTCCATCGCCGATGCCATCCGCGCGGGCATGCCCGTAGTGGCTGAATGCGGCGGCTTCATGTACCTGCACGAGGCGCTCGAAGACGACGCATGCAAAGCGTATCCGCAAATCGGCGTCATCGACGGCACGTCGTTTAAAACGAGCAAGCTCGGTCGGTTTGGCTACATCACCCTGACAGCCACGTGCGACGGCTTGCTCGCTGGCGAGGGAAGCCAGCTTCGCGCACATGAGTTCCACTATTGGGATAGCGTCAATCCCGGCAACGCCTTCACGGCGGAGAAGCCGCAATCAACGCGTTCGTGGACCTGCGGGTTCTCGACGCCGACGATGTACGCGGGTTATCCGCATCTGTATCTGCCATCGGCACCCGAAACCGCGCTTCGGTTTGTCGACGCCTGCGCTGCTTACGCTCAGACAAGCCGATGAAAGAGGCCGCCGGATCGGCGGCCTCCAGTTTGCTGATAGCCCGTTGCGGCCCAAGGCCGAAGAGATGTGCTAGATCGAGTTCCTGTTGGCCGATTGGGTGCCGATGCCCGTACCCTCGCCGCTCGTGGAAATCTCGTAAGCGTTCCCGGAGTCGAGTGTGAACGTCTTGCTTCCGCCGAAATTGCAGACGAAGTAAGAGCCCTCGTCGCCGAACATGTCCTCCGTGCCGAACCAATCGTCGCCATATGCCTTGTTCATGCTGAACGTGCCTGACGGCAGCGAGAACGTCGCCGTATCACCTGCGGAGATGAAGACGGTCATGACCAGCGCATCGCCCATGTACAGCTTGTAGTAAGCATTCGGGTTGCCCGAGTTTACGATGGTCAGCTCGCATGAATCGCCCGGTGCGTCGCCGCTGCGCCACACAACGCCGTTGCCGGGAAGCGACTGCTTGCAGGCGTTCATCTTCTTGTCGACATCGCCGAGCTTCTCGGCTGCGTCATTGCTGATTTGCCCATAGGCCTTATAGGCGTCGTAATAATGGCCTTCTGCAGCCAGGTCTCCGGCTTCGTAGTAATCGAGCACGTTCTCGCAATACGAAACCTGCTTGGCGGCATCGGCTATCTCGGTGCAGTTCTTGAATAGCGGCAGCGCCTCGCTCACGGTTTTGCGATCGGTCGGCTTTTTCTCCAACATGGCCTTGGCAGTGTAATAGTCGGCGTTTCCGCTGCACCGAAGGGCGTCCAGTTGCGCGTTCTCCTCGTCAATTGCCCCGTATGCTTCTGCCGCCGCGGCCCATAAGCTTGCGTCTTGCTTGTTCTTCGCCGCTTCTTCTGCCGCCTGGGCGTCGACCCATTTCGAGGCCTTTTCGTACATGGCAGCCGAGTCTTGGTAGTTGCCCAGCTTCTGATATGCTTCGGCCGCCTTCACGTATTCGCCGTTAGCGTAGTCTTTGCCCGCCTGGTCGTACGATTGCGACTGCATCATGTTGAAACCGGCGAAGCCGATGATGGCTATCACGACCGCTGCGGCAACCGCCCACATCCACGGCTTGATTTGCTTAATCGAGAACTTCGGTTTCGGCTGGTCGGCTTCCTCCGCGGCTTCGGTTGCCGATTCGGCCTCTGCGGCAGCTTCCCCGATTGTCTCCTCGTCTTCTGCGGCAGCTGCCTCGACCGCCTCCTCGGCGCTCGCAGCCTCCGTGGCATCGTTCTCTACTGCAGCCTCGGCCGCCTCCTCGAGGGCTTCTGCGGTTTCTTTGGCGACTTCAGCGGCTGCACCGCCTGCAGTAGCCGTCCTCCAGCCATAAACGGGCTTGGCTGCTTCCTCGTCGACCGCTGTCACAACCTTGTTCTCGTTGTCTTCCATGTTCGGGTCCTCTCTCGATTGCCAACTGGAATGTGCATGCGAATTCATCAAGACCATAGTAGCAAAAGTTAAAGGGTAAACGGTGATTCATTCGATTGTCTTTCGGCAAACTGGTAAGCGTTCCCAACCGCCGCTTGAGCAGCAGATGAAAATCGCTGGTAAAATGCCTCTCGAAGTCTAAACGGCGGAAGGGGACGGGCGGCATGACAGCCAAGCCGATCATGGTGCAAGGTACGATGTCGGGGGCGGGTAAGAGCCTGCTCGTTGCGGGCCTGTGCCGCGTCTTCGCGCAAGACGGCTATCGCGTGGCGCCGTTCAAATCGCAGAACATGGCCCTGAATTCGTCCATCACGGCTGATGGTTCCGAAATGGGACGTGCGCAGGTCATGCAGGCCGAATCAGCTGGAATCGCGCCCGAAGTGGCCATGAACCCCATCCTGCTGAAGCCCACGAACGATGTGGGTTCGCAGGTCATCGTCAACGGCCAGGCCATCGGCACCATGAGCGCGCGCGATTATTTCGCCTTCAAGCACAATCTCGTGCCCGACATCATGCGCGCCTACAACGACCTGGCAAGCCGGTTCGACATCATCGTCATCGAGGGTGCGGGCAGTCCTGCCGAGGTGAACCTGAAAGACGACGACATCGTCAACATGGGCATGGCGCGCATGGCGGCTTCGCCCGTGTTGTTGGCGGGCGATATCGACCGCGGCGGCGTGTTCGCCCAACTGCTCGGCACGCTCATGCTGCTCGATGACGACGAGCGGCGCATGGTGCGCGGGCTTATCGTCAACAAGTTCCGCGGCGACAAGACCATCCTCGACCCGGGTCTCGACATCCTGCGCGAGCGCAGCGGCATTCCCATTGCGGGCGTCATCCCGTACACCATCGTCGACGTCGACGACGAGGACAGCCTTTCGGACCGCCTATCGGTGCGCAGGACGGGCGCGCTCGTGGATGTGGCCGTCATCCGATTGCCCAAGGTGTCGAATTTCACCGACTTCATCGCGCTCGACGCCATCGACGGCATAGGCGTGCGGTATGTGCAGCGCGCAGGCGACATGGGCGAACCCGACCTCATCATCTTGCCGGGCACGAAGAACACGATCGCCGATCTGAAGTGGCTGCGCGAAAGCGGCGTGGAGGCCATGCTGCTGAAACGCGCCGCGGCGGGCACGCCGGTCATCGGCATTTGCGGCGGCTATCAGATGCTTGGTCAGGAGGTCAGCGACCCCCATGGCGTGGAAGGCGGGGGCACGATGCGCGGCGTCGGGTTGCTGCCGACGAGTACGGTGTTCGAACCCGAGAAGCGCCAGGTGCAGGTATGCGGGACCATTGGGGATATCGGTGGGACCTTGTCAGCGTTATCAGGCGTGCCGTACGAAGGCTACGAGATTCACATGGGCGAGACGTTCGATGCCGATGGCGCGAAGGTCATGGCGCCGTTGATCGCTGCAGGCAACGTGTACGGCACCTACATTCACGGCATCTTCGACACGCGGGAATGCGCCGAAGCGCTGGCAGGTGCGTTGTTCGCAGCCCGCGGACTCGATGCGGGCGACGTGCGCGCTCACGACATGAAAGCCTACAAGGAAGAGCAATACGACAAGCTGGCCCAAGCCATACGCGACAACATGGACATGCAGCTGGTGTACCGCATCGTCGAAGAGGGACTTGCATGAGCAGCCTAGACAACCTTGAGTTCGTGAAACCCGCCGACATCGAGGCGCACAGCTTCCAGATGATTTCCGATGAGCTGGCGCAAGCGGGCATCGTGCTCGACCCCGAAAACGAGCTTGTGGTGAAGCGCGTCATCCACACGTCTGCCGATTTTGAGTACGCGGAAAACCTCGTGTTCTCCCAGCATGCGACCACGTTGGGCGTGGATGCGCTGAAGGGCGGATGCTCCATCGTCACAGACACCAAAATGGCAGCTGCCGGCATCAACAAGCGCGTGTTGGGCAAGTTCGGCGGCACGGTGCACAACTTCATATCCGATGCCGATGTGGCTGCCGAGGCGAAGGAGCGCGGGCTCACGCGCTCGGCCGTGTGCATGGAACGTGCCGCCGCCCTAGGCGAGCCGCTCGTCTATGCAGTGGGCAACGCGCCGACTGCGCTCGTGCGCTTGTACGAAATGCTGCAAGCGGGCCAGATGGAATGTCCGCCCGCGCTGATCATCGGCGTGCCGGTCGGGTTCGTGAACGTCGTCGAATCCAAGGAGCTCATCTGCGAGCTCGATGTGCCGCATATCGTGGCGCGCGGCCGCAAGGGCGGCAGCAATGTGGCCGCGGCAATCTGCAACGCCTTGCTGTACCTTGCCAGCGGCAACGTGCGAGAGTAAACAAGCGAGGGAGATATGGCCTTCACACCCCAAAACCGCATCAACCGTGCCGAACGTCGTTCGAATACCAGCATGTTTTGGTGCAGTATGCGGGCGGTATTGCTGGCATGCGCGCTTTGCGCGCTCCTTGGCGGATGCGCAAACGCTGCGGATGCGAGCGCGAGCGGAACTGGCTCGCTTGCAGCGAGCGATGCCCTGATGGCCTCCGATGATCTTTCCTATGAACTGCCCGAGAATCCAATTGATTTCAAAGCCCTGCAAGAACAGAACAGTGACGTGTATGCATGGATTTACGTGCCTGGCACAGAAGTGAACTCCCCAGTGCTGCAGAGCTCCCCTGATGATGAGGACTTTTACCTCACTCATGACATCCACGGAGACGAGTCGGATGTGGGATGCATCTATTCCCAACTGGTGAACTCGAAGGAATTCACCGATCCGGTCACGCTCCTGTATGGCCACACATTCGAAGCCTGGCAAAACGACCTGAAAGACGAGGCGTTTGGGACTCTGCACAACTTCGAGGACGCTGATTTCTTCGCCGACCATGACACTTTCTACATCTACCTGCCGGGCAAGGTATTGACGTACAAGATTGTGTCGGCGTACGAGTACGACGACCGCCACATCATCGACTCGTTCGATTTCGGAAAACGAGCGGTGTTGCAGCAGTATTACGATTACGTGGTAAATCCCGATTCGACACTGAAAAACGTGCGCGAGGGAATGACCCTGACAGCTGACAAGGACCGTATCGTGCAGCTGAGCACGTGCACGCGCCCCGACAAATTTACGGCGCGCTATCTCGTGACCGGCGTGCTCGTTGACGAGCAAAAGACAAAGTAAGAACTCTTTCCCGTTACAGGTTCGCGTTCGGTGCGCACACGGGAACTTGGTTGCATCCTTGCCAAGCGCATTCGCGCCTTTATCGACTCTTCTGATGGCCCCTTGGACGACATGACGACCTTTGACGTAACGTGAAGGTCAAGCACCTTGACGTTACGTCGATAAAAAATGACGTAAAACAAATCATGGCGTCATATGGCGCCGCGTCCTGGTTTATCATGAAGCCAGCATCGTCGTCGAAAGGAGAGGTCATGGATATTCAAGATGTGGTGAAGATGCTTGTTGGTAGCGCTGAGGAGAACCCCGATTTGCTCGGCAGCCTCTTGCAGCACCCGTATTCAACGATCGGCAACCTGACGGACAACGACAACGTCTCGAAAGAAGAAGCCAGCCAGGCAGTAACCGCCATGGCCGCGCTTGCAAGCGGTCAGCCTATCGATTTCGGAAGCTTGGCCACGGTGGCCAGCCAGCTGCTCGCGGGCAATGGCAACAGCGTCCATTCGCTTGCTCAGGCGCTGTTGGGTTCCGCGGCACCCGAGGGTGTTGACGTGTCCCAAGGTGTTTCGGACGACATCCTGGGCAACCTTGCCAAGGCAGTGTTTGATGGCAGCGTCGCCGGCATCGATTTGAGCGATGGCATCGGCCTGGACGATCTCATGGGTTTCGCCGGCTTCTTCCTCGGTGGCAAGAAATAACAATCTGGGTATCGTACTGCGGAAATGCAGTCGTCGAACGTGGCAGGGATCAAGTCCCTGCCACGTTTTCGTTTTTCGGATGCGCTTTTCGAAATGCCTTCCAAAAAGAGCGGACCGACGCCTGAAGGAGGGATGGCGACGGTCCGTTTTCGGAAGGGCGGGAACAAGACCATCATCGTGCTGTTCCCTATTTGTGCTTTAGACCAACACGAGTATAAGACAATGTCTAACAAAAGACAATGTCTTTTTTCGAGACTTTTCGAATGGAGCTTCGGCATTCTGCGCTAGATCCCTTTTCCGTTATCGCGTTTCCAGTTTGCCTATAGGTGGGGGTCTTTCATAAGAGCTGTATCATGTCGCCAGGGTCTTCTTGCAACAACATTGCGACGAAGGGAAAGCATGCCCATACCATTCGAATACCGTTCCATCGTTTGGCGGGTGAGCGTATGAGGCCGAAGTTCCGCGACGAGGTGGGCGATTTGTTCGTCAAGCGCGCCACGCCCGGTTCGGCTTCGTTGGAAGGCGAGGCCGCCGCGTTGCGTTGGCTGGCGGAAGCCGTTCCGGCTGGCGGCATGCCGGTTGCGGATGTCGTGTCGGCAAGTGCGACCGAGCTTGTGGAACACTGCATTGTCACGGGTTCCCCGAACGCCGAAGCCGCCGAGCGGGCGGGCGCGGCTCTGGCCGTGACGCATGCGGCAGGCGCCCTATGGTGGGGTGCACCGCCGCCGGGGTGGGAAGGCTCGTACCTTATACGGGGCTCGTACACGCCGACGGTCCCCGAAAGCGCGGCGCCAAATTGTTGGGGTGCTTTCTTCGCGGAATGGCGCGTGATGCCTTATGTTCGTCAGGCGCGCGATGCCGGCGCCGTCGATAAGGAGGAAGCCCGCGTTTTCGAGCGCGTTGCCACGCGCCTACAGGACGGGGAATTCGATGCGCCCCAGCCGGCCCTCGTTCGCGTAGGCGGTTTCGAGGCGGCGCGCATTCACGGCGACCTGTGGTCGGGCAATTTGCTGTGGGATGCCGACGACGGCAACCGTGTTGGCGCGACGCTCATCGACCCGATGGCCCATGGCGGACATGCCGAGACCGATTTGGCGATGTTGGCCCTGTTCGGATGCCCGTTTCTCAAACGTATCGTCGCCGCATACGATGAGGCATCCCCGTTTGCCGAAGGCTGGCGCGACCGCGTGCCGCTTCACCAACTTGCTCCGCTTCTGCACCATTGCGCACTGTACGGCAGATCGTACACGCGAAGCGCGTTGGATGCTGCAAGGCCGTTTGCCTGATAGCCCGATTCCTTTATTGGCGGGAATGGATATGCAGTGATTCGCATCATGCCGTTCACACTGTTATCGTAATAATCGATAACGGCTATGCAGGAATGCGTATTACCGCACGTCTTGCGCTTGTTTTCTCGTTACAGGCATAATTACGCCCGATGCATTTTGTCAGTAGCGAAGAACTATAGGGAAGGGGACTATCATGCAGGCAATCAAGAAGAACAGGAAGCTCGCGGCAATTGTCGTTGCCGCCCTCGGCGTCGTCCTGGCATTTGGCCTGGCGGCATGCGGTGGAAGTTCGGCCAGCTCGAGCGCTGCAAGCTCGGCAAGCTCCGCAAGCGCAGCAAGCTCGGCAGCGTCCGAGGACAACGTCATCAAGGTGGGCGCCAGCCCCACGCCGCATGCGGTTATCTTGAACGAAGCGGTTGCGCCGCTCGTCGAGAAGGCCGGGTACAAGCTTGAGGTCGTCGAGTTCACCGACTACGTGCTGCCCAACACCGCGACTGAAGACGGCGAGATTGACGCCAATTACTTCCAACACATTCCGTACCTCAACGACTTCAATGCCGAGCAGGGCACTCATCTGGTCAACGTTGCCGGCGTGCACATCGAGCCCATGAGCATCTACGCGGGCAAGACCGCGTCACTCGAGGAGCTTGCCGATGGCGCCACGGTTGCCGTGCCTAACGACACCACGAACGAAGCACGCGCCCTGCTGCTCCTGCAAACCGCCGGCCTCATCGAGCTGAACGACCCGACCGACTTGGCCGCAACGCCCAAGGACATCAAGACCAATCCGAAGAACCTGCAGTTCAAGGAAGTCGAAGCCGCCACCGTTCCGACCATTCTGCCCGACGTTGACATCGCCATCATCAACACGAACTACGCAATCGGCGCCGATCTTTCCAAGGACCTGGTCCTCCTGACCGAGTCGGCCGATTCCCCGTACGTCAACGTGCTCGTCGTCAAGGAAGGCAACGAGGATTCCGAGAAGACCAAGGTGCTCGTCGAAGCCATCACCTCGCAGGAAGTCAAGGATTACATCTCGGCGAACTTTGGAGACATTGTCGCCGTGTAAATCGAAGCGCGCATCCCTTACAATAGGGAGCCGCTAAAAGAGCGAGGCAACGCATGCGGGGTCGATTCGTCGACCCCGCATGTTGGTGTGAAAGAACGAGCCGTGGCGCCTGTCTCCACGGCTCATGCGCATGCTGCAGAACGAAGAACGGACGGAAGAACTACATGATCGAACTGATAGACGTGGGTAAGGTTTACCACGCCAGCGATGGCGACCATCGCGCGCTCGAGGGCGTGAACCTGCGCATAGAAGATGGCGACATCTTCGGCATCATCGGCGAATCGGGCGCGGGCAAGTCGACGCTCGTGCGCCTGCTGAACCTCCTTGAGCGTCCAACAGAGGGCCGCATCATCATTGACGGGTCCGATATAACCGACTACCAAGGCAAGGAATTGCGCGAGCTTCGCGCCAACATCGGCATGATCTTCCAAAGCTTCGCCTTGTTCCAGCAGCGTTCGGTGCTGCAAAACGTCACGTTCCCCCTCGAGGTCCGCGGCGAATCGAAGGCCGCCAGCGCAGAACGCGCACACGAGTTGCTGCGTCTTGTGAGCCTCGACGACAAATCATCGCGTTATCCCAGCGAGCTGTCGGGCGGTCAGCAGCAGCGCGTGGCCATCGCCCGTGCGCTCGCCAACAGCCCGCATTACATGCTGTGCGACGAGGCGACCAGCGCGCTTGACTCGCGTACCACCGTGCAGGTGCTCGACCTTTTGGCGCAAATCAACGACGAGCTGGGCGTGACCATGGTTGTCATCACGCACTCCCTCGACGTGGCGCGGCGCATCTGCAACCGCATCGCCGTCATCGACGGCGGCCATATCGTGGAAGAGGGCTTCACGGCAGACGTGTTCGCCAACCCGCAGAGCGACATCACGCGCGAGCTGCTGGATTGGGGCGCTCCAAACGTCAAGAAAGCGACCGCCCCGCAAACGTCCGAAGGGGAGGAGGTCGCCTGTGATTGAGTTCTTCGACAAGTACGGCGCCCTTCTGGCCCAAGGGACCATCGACACGTTGGTCATGACGTTCGCTTCGTGTTTGTTTGCGTACATCATCGGCTTGCCGCTTGGCATCTGGTTTGCCGTCACGGCCCCAGGTGGCCTCAAGCCCAACCGCGGCATCAACACGGTGCTCGGTTGGATCATCAACATCGGCCGTTCCATCCCGTTCATCATCTTGCTCGTGGCCATCATCCCGTTCACTCGCTTGATCGTGGGCACATCGCTCGGCGTGCCAGGTGCCGTCGTGCCGCTGACCGTTGCCGCCGCGCCCTTTGTCGCGCGCATCGTCGAGCAAAGCTTGGCAGAGGTCGACAAGGGCCTCATCGAAGCTGCTCACAGCTTTGGGGCGAGTAATTTCCAGATTGTCACGAAGGTCATGCTGAAGGAATCGCTGCCCTCGCTCGTGCGCGGCGCGGCCATCACGTTCGTCAATCTGTTCGGGTATTCCGCCATGGCAGGCACTGTCGGCGCCGGCGGCTTGGGCGATATCGCCATCCGCTACGGTTACCAGCGCTTCCAGGGCGACGTCATGCTGGCGGCGGTCATCCTGTGCGTCGTGTTGGTGCAGGTGTTCCAGAGCTTGGGCGACTGGCTGGCCCGCGTCATCGACAAGCGCTCGTAACAATTTCAGACTCGCGCACTTCCCCGTTTTCATGCTTTTTCCTTATCGCGTTGCATCGCGTTGGGGGATGCGTGCGTAACGAACAACCTCAATACGCGCACTTCTTCGCATCTCGTGCGCTTGCATCTCACCGATGTACGCACTTCTTCGCATCTCGTGCGCTTTTTCCAAGTGCGCGCATGGGAATCGACTATGTGAGTGAAAAAGGGCTCGTTGCTCGTGCACAACGCCCAATCCCGTGCAAAAACGGCCTTTAAGGCACGCATATCCCCATATCCCGTGCACCAGCTTTACGAAAACGCATGGGAAGGGAAGAAGTGCGTGAATTCTGAAACGGCTTATTGTGTTGCAGTCGATAAGCAATCCCCAAGAACGATCACACTTTGTGCGGCAATTATAACGGCGTGTCGGAAAGCGCGCGGTGCACTTCGCCTTCGCCAAGCTCGAGCACGCGCACCTCGTCGCCTGCGCGCACGATACCCGGTTCCACAACCCAACCGAAGATGCCCTCGCGGGGGAAGATGCAATCGCCCGCCAGGTAGTAGATGGCGCAGCGCGTGTGGCAAATCTTGCCGATCTGCGACACCTCGACGGTGGCCGTCCCCACCTTCAGGAGCGTGCCCAGTGGCATGCCTTTGACGTTGATGCCCTTCGTCGTGATGTTCTCGGCGAAATCGCCGTAGCCGACGTCCAGCCCGTGGTCGCGCGCCACCTGGATGGACTCCTCGGCCAAAAACGACACTTGCCTGTGCCAATCGCCTGCATGTGCGTCATCGCCGACACCGTAATCGGCGACGAGCTCGATGTAACCGCATTCGGCCGGCTTCTTGCGCGTGCCCTTGCGCGCCGAGATGTTGACGGAAAGCACCGTTCCAACATCGCCTTCCTTGGGAGCGGGACCCTGGTCAGACACCATCAGCGGGTTGTCGATGCCCAAGTCTTCGGCGAGCGCTTTCGCCGTTTCGTTTTCCCTGATTTCCTGATTGATCTTCGCGCAGTTCGCGTTGTCGTCGGCCATTGCCCGCACCTTTCAGCTGGTCGACGCAACGGCTGCCACCTCGTTGCGCCCGGTGCAAGGACGTCGTATCTCGCGCTCCGCTGCACGACGGAATGGCCCCATGGGCACGCGAGCAGTACTTGGCTTGCACGAGTATAACACCGGTCGAGAATAATCATCAACGAATAATCCCTGAATTCGAACAATACCGTTGCAAAATCCCATGAAAATGCTAGGATTAACCTCGAACGATACGATAGGCAACTGATAGGCGACAGTTGCCGCTTTATAAAGGATGTGAATCACCATGTCAAACGGAGCATTGCTTCGCTGTTGCGGTTTGTCTGCGGCAGTAGAAGAAAAGCAAATCCTGCATGAAATCGACTTCGAGGTGCCCCAGGGCGAAGTCCATGTTCTCATGGGCCCCAACGGGGCGGGGAAATCGACGCTCGGGCACGTGCTCATGGGCGATCCCGTGTACGACATAACAGCGGGGTCAATCGAGTTCGACGGCGCTGACATCACCGAGCTCACGCCCGACAAGCGCAGCCTGGCGGGCATGTTCCTCAGCTTCCAGGCTCCCGTCGAGATTCCGGGCGTGCCGCTGCGCAGTTTCCTGCGCGCCATGGTCGAAGGCCGCGGCGAGAAGATGAAGAACAAGGAGTTCCGCAAGCAGACCAAGGCGCTTGCCGAGACGCTGGACATGGATCCCGCCTATCTCGACCGCGAGTTGGGCGTGGGCTTTTCGGGCGGCGAGAAGAAAAAGGTCGAGATGCTGCAGCTGCTCATGCTGAAGCCGAAGCTCGCCATCCTCGACGAAACCGACTCGGGTCTCGACGTCGACGCGTTGTCCGTGGTGTCGCGCGGCATGGAGCTGTATCGCGAGCAATGCGACGGCACGCTGCTCATCATCACGCACAACACGCGCATCCTCGAGCATCTGAACGTCGACCGCGTGCACGTGATGGTCGCCGGTCGCATGGTCGCCTATGGCACCGCCTCGCTCATCGAGGAAATCGATGCTCAGGGCTTCGAGCGGTACGAAGCCGCTGTCGCAATCGACTAGGCGGTGCGCCATGGCAGAGAAGAAGCGCACGCAGGTCGATGACATCGACCGCAGCATGTACGATTTCCGCTATGACGATGCAGATGCCGAAAAGCTCGACGCAGGCTTGACGCCCGACATCGTGCGCGAGATTTCCGAGCGCAAGGGCGAGCCCGAATGGATGCTGGAACATCGGCTGAAGTCACTCGAGGTGTACAACAGCATCGACATGTCCGATTGGGGGCCTTCCATCGACGGGCTTGACATGGACAACATCGTCACGTACGTCAAGCCGCCAACCGAGCAGAAGTCCGACTGGGAAAGCGTCCCCGACAACATCAAGGACACGTTCGACCGCCTGGGCATCCCACAAGCCGAGCGCAGCTACCTGGCGGGCGTCGGCGCCCAGTACGACAGCGAGCTGGTGTACCACTCGATGCAGGAGAGCGCCGCCAAGATGGGCATCGTCTACTCGGGCATCGAGGAGGCGTTGCACGGCGAGTACGCAGAGCTCATCCGCAGCAAGTTCATGACGCTCATCCCGCCGACCGACCATAAGTTCGCGGCCCTGCACGGCGCCGTGTGGTCGGGCGGGTCGTTCGTCTACGTGCCACGCGGCGTGCGGCTCGATTACCCGCTGCAAAGCTATTTCCGCCTGAACGCCAAGGGCGCGGGGCAGTTCGAGCACACGCTGATCATCGTGGAAGACGACGCCGACCTGCACTTCATCGAGGGCTGCAGCGCCCCGAAGTACAACGTGGCCAACCTGCATGCCGGTGCGGTCGAGCTGTTCGTCGGAAAGCGGGCGCACCTGCGCTATTCGACCATCGAGAACTGGTCGAAGAACATGTACAACCTCAACACCAAGCGCTGCCGCTGCGAAGAGGAAGGCGAAATCGAGTGGATTTCCGGGTCGTTCGGCAGCCATGTGGGCTACCTGTACCCGATGTCGATCCTCGCCGGTCGCAAGGCGCGTGCCAGTTTCACGGGCATCACGTTCGCCGGTCGCGGCCAGAACCTCGACACGGGTTGCAAGGTGGTGCTCGCCGCTCCCGGCACGTCGGCCAGCGTCGAGACCAAGGGCATTTCGAAGGACGGCGGCATCCAGACGTTCCGCAGCTCGGTCGTCGCCACGCCAGCGGCAAACGGCTCGCGTTGCACCGTGTCGTGCCAGTCGCTGATGCTCGATGACCGCAGTCGTTCCGACACTATCCCGGCCATGGACATTCGCTGCAAGAACGTCGACATCGGGCACGAAGCCACCATTGGTCGCATCGGCGACGACAAGGTGTTCTACCTCATGAGCCGCGGCGTGTCCGAGGAAGAGGCCAAAGCCATGATCGTCAACGGCTTCGCAGAGCCCATCAGCAAGGAGCTGCCGCTCGAATACGCCGTTGAGATGAACAACCTGATCAAACTCGAGATGGAAGGGGCGATTGGCTAATGCAGACGAGTGCTGTGACCATTGGGCGCGCAAGCGCCATGCCAGCCCCCACCTGGCATTTCCTGAATATGAACGACACGGTTATCGAGGTTCCCGCGGGGTTGGCGATTTCCCCGAGCGTCAAGGTGTCCGAGCCGTACAGCGCAAAGGGCGCTGCCGACGAGTTCGAAAACGCGCTCGCCGATGCCCAAGAGGCGTGGGAACAAGACCATCCGGCACCGACTGCCGAAGAGCTGGCAACCCGCGAGGAATTCCTGGCCGCCGAGGCCGATGCCACGTATGGCGGCACGGCGCAATCGGCTTACCAGGTCGTCGCCGATGCAATCGAGGAATCGCGTTCGCTCGCCGTGGCATTCGAGCACGGCGTGGGAGACGAAGCAGCTGCCTATCTGCGATATGCAGCCGGCGAGCGCGTCGTCGTGCAGGCCGATCCGGGCAAGCAGGTTGACGCCCAAGTGGTCGTGGCGGCTGTTCCCGGCACCGTCAGCGCGGCGGCCATCGACGTCATCGCCGACGCGGGCAGCTCGGTCAACCTTTCCATCGTGGTCGAAGCGGATGCCGATGCGTCTGGCCAGGCACCGCAGCCTGAAGGCATCACGGGCACGACGGTCCGCGTGTTCGCCGACGACGGCGCGCAGGTGAGCATCACCCGTACGCAGGCCCTCGACGAGGGCTTCACCGACATCGACGACACGGGCCTGTTCGCTGCGGATGACGCGCGCATCGACGTGCGCCAGACGATTCTCGGCGGCAGCGCCACCTTCACCGGGTTGGCTGGCGATTTGCGCGGCGATTCGTCGCGTATCGACGTGGACACGCGCTACCTCGGCCACAGCGACCGCAAGCTCGACCTTAACTACTCGCTGCGCCATCACGGCCCCAAGTCGCGTTGCAACTTGCAGGCCAACGGCGTGTTGGCCGGTCGTGCCAGCAAGACCCTGCGCGGAACCATCGACCTTGTCCGCGGTTGCAAGGGAGCCGAGGGCGCCGAAAACGAGACGGTTCTGCTCGTGGACGAGGGTGTCCATAACAAGACCGTTCCCGTCATCCTGTGCAACGAAGACGACGTTGCCGGAAACCACGGCGCCACGATCGGCCACATCCGCGACGAGCAGCTGTTCTACTTGACAAGCCGCGGCCTTTCGCAAGAAGCCGCCGAGCGCATGTTCGTCGCCGCCATCGTCGAGCAGGCCGCCATCGACGCGCCTGACGAAGCGGCAAAGGATGCCGTCGTGCGTTTGGGAGAGCGACTGGCTCCCGGCTTCGCGGAGCTTTTCGAAGAGGGGGTGTAGCATGGCCAACCGAACCCTTCAAGGCGAGCACATGCTGACCGAGGCTGGCCGCGTGGAGTGGGGCAGTCGCAACGCCCGCGCGTCGGCTTTGGCTCATTCGCCCTACAAGAGGGACTTCCCGTTGCTCGCAACGAGGCCCGACCTTGCATTCCTCGATAGCGCTGCAACGGCGCAACGCCCCGCTGTCGTGCTCGAGGCGCAAAAGCGCTTTTACGAGACGATGAACGCCAACGCCCTGCGCGGCTTGTACCAGCTTTCCGTCGAGGCAACCGAGGCCATCAACGCCGCGCGCGCCCATGTGGCGCGGTTCCTCGGGTTGGACGAACGCAAGGACGTGCGCGACATCGTCTTCTGCCGCAACACGTCCGAGGCGCTCAACCTGGTGGCGTATTCGTTCGCGCCCACGGTGCTGGGCCCGGGTGACGAGGTGTGCATCACTGTCATGGAGCACCATTCCAACCTCATTCCCTGGCAGCAGGCGTGCCGTGCGGCCGGCGCCAAGCTCGTGTACATGTATCCCAACGAGCAGGGCATCATCGACGAGGAAGAGATGCGCGCGAAAATCGGCCCGCGCACGAAGATCGTCAGCTGCGTCCACGTGTCCAACGTGCTCGGCGTTGCCAACGATGTCAAGCTGATGGGCGCCATCGCCCACGAGTTCGACGCCGCCATGATCGTGGACGGCGCGCAGTCGGCGCCGCATTTCCCCGTGGACGTGACCGACCTTGATTGCGACTTCTTCGCGTTTTCGGGCCACAAGGCGTTCGGCCCGATGGGAATCGGCGTGTTGTGGGGCCGTCACGAACTGCTCGACGCCATGCCGCCGTTTTTGACCGGCGGAGAGATGATCGATTCCGTGACCGAGCAGACCGCCACGTGGGCGCCGGTTCCCGAAAAGTTCGAAGCCGGCACGCAGGACGCCGCCGGCATCTATGCGCTCGACGCCGCGCTGACGTACATCGAGAGCGTTGGGTTCGAGGCCATTCAGGCGCGCGAGCGGGCGCTGGTCAACCAGTGCATGCGCCGCCTGGGCGAATTGGATTTCATTCGTCTCATCGGGCCCGACGACCCCGAAGCTCATCACGGCGTGGTCAGCTTCAACGTGTGCACCGTTCATCCGCATGACGTGGCCAGCATCCTCGACATGGATGGCGTCGCCATTCGCGCAGGCCACCATTGCGCGCAGCCGTTGCTCGATTTCCTGGGAATCGACTCGTGTTGCCGCGTGTCTTTCGCGTTCTACAACGACTCGTCCGACATCGACCGCCTTATCGACGGCCTCAACCACGTTTGGAGCATGTTCCATGGCTAGGGAAAACATCTACACCGCTGCGCTCATGGAGCACAACGCGCACCCGGATTACAAATACGAGCTCGACGAGTTCACACACGAGCACGAGGGCATCAATCCCAGTTGCGGCGACGAGATGGTGTTGCGCCTGCGCCTTTCCGATGACGGTCAAACCATCGAGGAAGCGGCGTTCACGGGCAGCGGCTGCGCCGTTTCGCAGGCGAGTGCCGACATCATGGCCGAGCTCATCACGGGCGAAACCGTCGAGGAAGCAAAGCGCTTAAGCGACCTGTTCATCCGCATGATTCAAGGCGAAGAGCTTTCCGAAGAAGACCAGGAAGACCTCGACGAAGCCTACGAGCTCGAGTCCATCAGCCGCATGCCCGCACGTGTCAAGTGCGCCGAACTCGCTTGGCGCACCCTCGACGGGATGATTTAACGTTTGCCCATGAGCTCCTTCGCCTGCTTTCCCGAAATGTGCTCGGGAACGAGCTCCAGCATCTCGAGGCTGTTGCGCATCCAACACCGGTCGAGCTCGGCGTGCTTGTCGTCTTCGCTCTCGTTGCCGGCAAGCGCTTCGACGAGCGCGACCAATGCGCGGCTGCGCTCCTCCTGGCTTTCGATGATGCGCAGGCGGCCGAACACGATGACGCTGCTGTAATGCGTCGTGAATGTGGAAGTGACCAAATCGCTGCGGTCAACCACGCAGAAGCTCGCCTTGTCGCTGCGCTTCAGGGCATCGATCTTGTGTCCTTCACGTGCGCAGTGGAAGAAAATGCTTCCCTCGTGAAAGACGTAGTTCAGCGGCACAGTGTAGGGATAGCCGTCATCGCCTTGCACGCCCAGCACGCCCCATTCGCCTCGTTGCAGCACGTCAATGCATTCTTGTTCGCTCAAAGCCTGCTTCTTGCGCCTCATGTCCCTGAACATGGCCTTTTCCTTTCCAGATACGGTTGTCCAAAGCAATTCTAAACTATCGGCGAAAAACCTCTTGACTCTAACGTAACGTCATAGTTCATAGTGGAGCCATGACGAAAGGAGGGCGTCGTGTTGACGGTGCATGAAGTCAGCGAGTTGACGGGCGTTAGCGTGCGCACGCTGCAGCATTACGACAACATCGGCCTGCTGCATCCGGCGACGAGGACCGATGCGGGGTATCGGCTTTACGGCGAGGCGGAGCTCGAGAGATTGCAGCAGGTGTTGCTGTTCCGCGAGCTCGAGTTTCTCCTGAAGGAAATCAGGGACATCGTCGAAGCGCCCGATTTCGACAAAGCACGGGCACTCGACCAGCAGATTCAGCTGCTGACGATGAAAAAGGAACATGTGCAGAACCTCATCGACATGGCGAAGGGGTTGAAGGAAAGGGGAGTGGGACCTATGGATTTCGAGGCATTCGACACGAGCAAGATGGACGAGTACGCGGCGCGCGCAAAAGCCGAATGGGGATCCACGGCCGAATACAAGGAGTTCGAGGAGAAGAACCGCATGCGCACGCAAGACCAGCAACAGGATATAAACGAGCAGATGATGGGGTTGTTTGTGGAGTTCGGCCAGTTGCGCGATGGCGCACCCGACTCGCCCGACGCGCAGGCCCAGGTTAGGAAACTGCAGGATTTCATCAGC
>JAFWJU010000105.1 GCA_017511465.1 Eggerthellaceae bacterium
CAACTGCCTGCGAGCCAGGACGGTAATCGCCTTTGTCGTCGAGGTTCGAGCCTTCAGCAAGCACCGTGAAGCCGCGTTCTGAAGCAGCATTCATGATGCGCGAGAAAATCTCTTTCTTGCAGAGGTAGCAGCGATTGGGTGGATTGTGGTCGAAGCCCTCGATCTCAAACTCGTGCGTATCAACGATTATGTGGTGAATTCCCTCGTCGAGGCAGAACTTCTGGGTTTCGGCGATTTCGCGGGCAGGTACGGAAGGGCTCCTGCCCGTAACGGCTAACACGTCGTCGCCGAGCACATCGTGTGCAATTGCGAGAAGCAACGTTGAATCGACGCCGCCTGAAAATGCAACTGCAACTTTGCCCGCATCGCGCAAAACGGCTTGCAGCGCTTCGAGCTTTTCAGCGAGCGGTTTATCGATTTCCCAGGTGATTGCCATGGTTGCCCCTTGTGAACGCTCTGCTTTGTCGCTCATATGGTAGCGCTTTTCATAAGCGATGCTTCAGCATGCGTTCGAATAAGTGGCTGCGTTCTGTTTTTCGTATATGCGGGAAAAGGCTTTATTGCGCGGGCTTGCGGAGTAGGCCGGCGAGAATTCCAAGCACCGTAACGGACAGGTAGACGCAGAGCACGGTGATGAACGGGATGGGCGTGATGCCCATGAGCAGAACTTGGAACGTCTCGTAAGCAGCTTGTCCGGCAGCGAAAAGCGAAACGATGAAGCCACCGTTGTTCATGAACGGCAGTGCGTCGAGATTGAACGCAGCCATGATGGCGCCTACCACGATGAACACGATGAGCAAAACGGGAATCGGGGCCTTCGTCGCCAGCATAATGGATTCTGCGATAGCTGCTATGGCACCTCCCACGACAAACGACAGCACCACATCGAGCAGTGGCCCCATCGATGAGCCATCGGAGGGGATTTCAAGCGCGCCATGCGTAGCGAACCAGAGCACAGTGCTCAGTATCACTGAAATAAGCGCGCCGGTTCCCAATACACGCAAAGGAAGGCCAGCGCCGGCTTTGGCGCCGGTTCCTGCGCTACCCGATTCCATTTTCACGCCGAACGTGACTCCGCCGATTGCGATCACCATGCCGCTGATGGGAATGGTCACACCCATGGTTGTGCGTTCTTCGAGTTTCGGCGCTATTCCGGTCAGGAACAATATGAGGCCGAGAACGCCCATCGTGACCATGGTGAGCGGATTGACGAGTTGGTTGCCTTGTCCGAGCAATGCCGTCCAACCGAAAATGAAGAGCTGCCCTACGACTCCGAAAAGCCCGCCGATAATAAATGCATTCGATATCTGTTTCATGCCAATTCCTGTCTCATCGATGGAATGAGCGTACCAACTTCGCTTGTCAATTCATCGCATGGCTGGAGTGAAACGAGTTCTCTTTGAGTTCAGGATTTCAGCCTGAATCTGCAAAAGGCCAGGAAAACGCCTAATACCAACGTACTGATGCCCGTTTTTGAATCATATTGCCGTCCTGAATTGGACATGCCCATTACCCATGGGGGATTCCGTCGCGCGATGCGCACGTAGAGTGGTGCCATCGGAATTGTGTGACTTGGACGCGTAGTCACTTCCCCGTACAGATCATGAGTGTGCGGGAAGAGGGCGGAGTGAGTACATCAAGGCCGAAAAGTCAGACTGACGAAAATCGAGAGGAGAGAGCATGTCTGAAGTTCAGTATCAGTGGGGGGAGACGCACGGCAAGAAGTACAAGCGTGGTTCGCGCTTGCCCAAGGCCGAGAATCCGGCTCCTGCCGCCAAGACTCCGGATGTTCCTTGGACGTGGGAAGAGGACGGCATGACCGTCATCCGCGGCACGGCGCGTTCGGCACCGGGTTGCCACAACGTTTGCGGCATCCTGTCCTACGTCAAGGACGGCAAGCTTGTTAAGGTCGAGGGTGACCCCGAGGACCCGTACAACCAGGGTCGTCTGTGCAGCCGCTGCTTGTGCATTCCTGATTACGTGTACAGCCCCGAGCGCCTGCAGTATCCGATGAAGCGCGCCCGCGAGGACCGCGGCAAAGACAAGTTCGAGCGCATCACCTGGGACGAGGCCTACGACATCATCGTTGAGAACTTCAAGCGCATCGCTGATACCTGGGGCGTCGA
>JAFWJU010000106.1 GCA_017511465.1 Eggerthellaceae bacterium
GCCGCCATGATCATGCATGTTCCTGGGCAGGACCCCGGTCCCCGTCCCGACGTCGAGGATACGCTGCCCGTTTGCGCAGAGCCCGCGCTCGATGATTCTGCGGTAGAACTCCTCGGGATAGATGTCGCGGTATTCGGCGTAGTCGCCCGAGACCCTTCCCCAGTCGAAGGGCCTGCCGCCGTCTATCCGCTCATCGCGGACATCCATTACGCCATCTTCTCAAGCCTAAAACTCACGACCGCAGTTTTTGCAATAGTACTTCATGTCGTAATACGCGAATTCCGTGTTCTTGCTCCCGCAGTAAGGGCATTTAGGGTGTTCCTCGGGAAAGCATTTCCCGGTTTCGAGGTCGTCGCCGCCCGCGATGGCTGCAAGAGCCTCGTCGGGCACGGGAATCTTGGCATCCTTGGCGAGCGCCAGCAGCTCCTCGACGCTGCCGCACGCGCGAGCCTTCTCCTGCAGTTCGGGCGCCAGGTCCTTGATGTAGTCTTCCAGGTTCATGACCGCCTCCTTGCCTTTAGCTCTCGTTTCTATAAGCATATACGAACACGATGACCAAAACGTTTCGGTTTTGAAAGCCGCGGTGGTGCAACGTGAGACAATCGCATTTACCCTGGGCACAAGTTACGGTTTACCTACGCTAATTCGAAGCGGCCGATGCCTGGTCGACGGCTCCGATGAAGACGTCCGGATGCTCGTAGTGGATGTCGTGGCCCGACTTGAGCTCGGTCTTTTCGCAGTTCGGTATGGTTGCCACAACGCGCGCCGCGTCATCGTCGGTCGTGGCGGCGTAGAGCACGCCGTCTTCGCCGTAATTCGTCGCGGCCTTCAGGTACACGGTTGGGCATGCGATCTGCTTCAGCATGGCTTCCTGGTCGATGCCCGCCATCCAGCTGCCGTCGTAGAACGTGTCGCCGAAGTGCGGGTCCTTGTCGTTCATGAAGTACATGCCACGCGTCCAGTCACGCGGGACGAAGGCGTTAGTCACATGCTCGTTGGGATGCTCGGCGCAGAATGTTGCCGTCTGGTCCGCGAGCATCTTCTGCAGCCCGCCGAACATGGCGAACAGGTAGCTGTGCGCCGCGTACCATGCGGGATAAGCCGTGACCTCGCTCTGCTGCAGGAACGAATGCGCGACGGTGTAGCCGTCATACCAAACGAAGGCGCCGGCGCCCTCCTGTACCTCCTCTGGCGTCACGCGGAACAGCGGCGGGTCCTCCAGCACGCAAGCGGTTACGTGCTCGGGATCGTTCGCCGCGACATAGGCTGCCAAGATGCCGCCCGACGAGTGGCCGGACACGATGTAGCCGTCGCCGATAACCTGGCTTGCGAACGCGATCAGCGCATCGCCGTTCGTCGAGCACGAGTACAACGACGTGTCATGTTCCGACTCGCCGTGGCCGAAGCAGTCGATAGCGAACACGTGGTAGCGCTTCGACAGCTCGGGCAGCACGGACGCGTAGTCTTCCCATTCCATGCTCTGGCCGTGGATGAGCAAGAGCGCCGGGCCGTTGTCGGGGCCTTCCCCGTAGTTGATGGTCGCGCCGTTCACCGTAGCCTGCTTTTCGACGACCCCAGCATCGAACGCTTTGGCGATCAACCGCTCCTCACCATGCAGGTTGCCGTCGCAGTACACGAAGCCCGCGATGGCGCCAACGACCACCAGCACGCCGAC
>JAFWJU010000107.1 GCA_017511465.1 Eggerthellaceae bacterium
TCGCTTACGCAGCGCGGCGCAGCGCGTACGCGTTGCAGGGCAAGCCGTACCGTCCGTTGCTCACCGCGGGCAACGGCTACGAGCATCAAGACGTCGACAACGGCGCCGATGAGGCGTCTATCAGGTCCGTCTTCAAGCGCTATCTCCAAACGAGCGGCGTCGCCAAGTACGCGCGCACGGGCATCACGGCGCTTGACAGCGCCGATCGCAAAGTCGCCAATTTCCGCGCCATACTCGATACCAAATTCCAACCTGGCAGCATCACGTGGGATAAATTCTCCGTTGCCGCTGCGGCGACGCAAGAAGGCGTGCTGCGCAACTGCGCCGAGCTGGCCAACGCCATCCAGGCTTTCGACCATGCCGACTACCGGCGCCTCGAGCAGATGCGGCGCCGTTCGCTGTTCATCGCCAACGCCAAACTCGATGCAACGCAAGAAGAGCAGTGGCGCTTGCTGCAGGTGAAGCTCAGCCAAATGCAAGCCATCGAGAGCGCAAACGAAAAACTGCTGCTCGAGCTGGACAAGCTGTCAGCCGAACTGGACAAGCTCGACGATGCGGCGTCCTCTGCCGAAAGCGAGCGCCTAGTCGAGGAGATCCGCCAGCTCACCGAGGAGACCAAGTATTACAAGCAAGGGCTTGAAGCAATGGATTAGGCAATAGGCCACGCGAGAAAGGCAAGACATGGCATTCGATTTGACCGTACCCGATCCCGAGCAAACCAAAGAAGAGGTCGAAACCGCGCTTGCGGTAACGCCGCAGCATGCCGAGATCATCGACAGCAAGGCCGCCCAGCAAGGCGCCCAGATCATGAACCTCGACCTTGACTCCATCATGGAGAGGCGCGACATCATCAGCGCCGTGGAGAACATGGGCTCCGACATTATGCAGCAGTCGTCCGAAAAGAACGCGATGCTGGCAAAGCGCATGGTCGACATGGGCCGCGAGGGCGGCGAATCCGGCGAAGTCGCCAAAGGCCTCGAAGAGCTGGCCATCAAGATGCGCGACCTTGACCCGTCGCACGTCGACTTCGCGAAATCGGGCCCGTTGGCCAAGATCTTCAATCCCGTGCGCAAGTACTTCGAGCGTTACAAGACCGCCGATGGCGAAATCGCCGACATCGTGAAATCGCTCGAACGCGGCAAGGAAACGCTGAAGAACGACAACATCACGCTGCAGCTCGAAGAGGACTCGATGCGCGAGCTGACGCAGCAGCTGAACCAGCAGCTCGAGATGGCAACCGACCTGGACGCTTACCTGTCGGCCGCCGTCGAGAAGGCCCGCGCCGAAGGCGAGACCGATCCCGAGCGCATCAAGTTCGTGGAAGAGGAAGTCATTTTCCCGCTGCGCCAGAAGATCATGGACTTCCAGCAGCTGCAGACGGTCAACCAGCAGGGCATCGTGTCGATGAACATCGTGCGCCGCAACAACCAGGAGCTCGCACGCGCCGTCGACCGCGCCGAAAGCGTCACCGTGGCTGCGCTGCGCGTGGCGGCCACCGTTGCCGGTGCGCTGTACAACCAGCGCATCGCCCTTGAAAAGGTGACCACGCTGAACGCCGCGACGAACGAGATGATCACCGCCACGTCGCGCATGCTGAAGGAACAGGGCACCGAGATCCAGAAGCAGGCGACCGAGGCCAACATCTCGACCGACACGCTGAAGCAGTCGTTCGCCGACACCATCCAGGCTCTCGAGGATATCAGCAACTACAAGCAGATGGCGCTTCCGCGCATCAAGCAGACGATTGCCGACTTCCAAGAGCTCGCCGCAGAGGGCCAGAAGCACATCGACCGCCTCGAAGCCCGCGACAAGCAGCTTGCCGGCGCACAGCCGAGCAAGCAGCTGGAAGCTGGGAAAGCCTAGCGCATGCTCGATAGGTTCTCACGCACCGAACTGCTCTTGGGAGCAGATGCCATGGCCACCCTCGCTCAGTCGAGGGTGGCTGTTTTCGGCATGGGCGGCGTCGGCGGCTATTGCGCCGAGGCGCTCGCCCGCAGCGGCGTGGGAGCCATCGACCTCGTTGACCACGACAAGGTAAGCCTCACGAACCTCAACCGGCAAATCGTCGCATTGGAATCGACCATCGGCAAAAACAAGGCCGAGGTCATGGCAGAGCGCATCGCCGACATCAATCCCGCATGCCGGGTGACGGCGCACGTGTGCTTCTTCCTTCCCGACACTGCCGACGAAATCGATCTGGCGCAATTCGACTACATCGTCGACGCCGTCGATACCGTCACCGCCAAGCTTCTCCTCGCCGAGCGCGCGCAGGCCGCCGGCGTTCCCATCATCTCGAGCATGGGCACGGCAAACAAACTGGACCCAACCGCGTTACGCGTGGGCGACATCTCGCAAACGAGCATCTGCCCGCTTGCGAAGATCATCCGCAAGGAATGCCGCAAACGCGGCATCAAGCGCCTGAAAGTGGTGTATTCCACCGAACCTGCGCAGCAACCAGGCGACGAGGCGCAAGCCGCCTACCGTGCGGATGCGGAATCGGCCGATTCAACCGTCTGCGACAAATTCGGCCGCGCGGGCATTCCCGCTTCGACAGCCTTCGTGCCACCCACTGCCGGCCTCATCTTGGCCAGCGAAGTGGTAAGGGACCTCATTCGATAGCCACTCGGCTGCAATCTCGGCAGACACCGAGCTCCCACCTGTATACTTTAACCGAGCATTTGCGTCATAAAACGTATACCGCCGTTGAAGGGAGCACCCGTGGCTGACCAAGCAAACACCACGATCGAAATCGCCGACATCGCCCGCGAGATGAAACTCGCAAGCCCCGAAGTCGCTGCGACCAGCACCGAAACGCGCAATGGGGCGTTGGCCGCCATCAAGGAATCCCTCATCGCCCATGCTGCGGAGATATTCGAGGCCAATGCCGCCGACCTTGCCGCTGCCGAAGCGGACGGCGTCGCCCCCGCCATCGTGAAGCGCCTGAAATTCGACCAGCACAAGCTTGACGACGTTGTCGCGGGCATCGAAGACACCATCGGCCTTGCCGACCCGGTCGGCGCCCTTTTGCTCGACCGCGAGCTCGACGAGGGCTTGCGCCTGAAGCGCATTGCATGTCCCATTGGCGTTATCGGCGTCATTTTCGAAGCGCGGCCCGACGCGCTCGTGCAGATTTCCACGCTGTGCCTTAAGAGCGGCAACTGCTCGATCCTGAAAGGCGGCAGCGAGACCATGCGCACGAACAAAGCGCTGTTCGAGCTTATCCACTCGGCGGCTGTTGAGGCCGGCATGCCCGAGATGTGCATGTTCCAAATCGAGGCACGCGAGGACATCGGCAAGCTGCTGGCGTGCGACGGGTCGGTCGACCTGCTGATCCCGCGCGGATCGAATGCGTTCGTGCGCTACATCATGGATAACACGCGCATCCCCGTCATGGGGCACGCGGACGGCATCTGCCACATCTACGTAGACGAATCTGCCGACATCGACGTGGCCATTCCCGTGATCATCGATGCGAAAACGCAGTACACCGCCGCCTGCAATGCCGTCGAGACGCTGCTCGTGCATCGCGCGATTGCGCCCGCACTGCTGCCGAAACTCGCCGACGCATGTGCCGAAGCCGGCGTCACGCTGCGCGGCGATGCCGACGCGCAGGCCATCATCGACTGCGAGGCTGCCAGCGATGCGGACTGGGCGACCGAGTACCTCGACCTCATCCTCTCCGTAAAGATCGTCGACAGCATCGACGAGGCCATCGCGCATATCAACCGTTACGGCTCGCACCACACCGACGCCATCTTGGCCGAAGACGACGCGGCGGCGGCTCGCTTCATGCAGCTCGTCGACTCGGCAGGCGTGTACCGCAACATCTCGACGCGCTTTGCTGACGGTTTCCGCTACGGGTTCGGTGCCGAAGTGGGCATCAACACCTCGAAGCTGCACGCTCGCGGCCCCGTCGGCCTCGAAGGCCTGGTCACGTACAAGTACGAGATCGAGGGCCACGGCCACATCGTGGGCGATTACGCCTCGGGCAAGCGCTCGTTCCACTTCAAGGACCTGTAAGGCGATTCGGCAGCAGGCGTCTTCCCTGCTGAAATCACCGTCAATGAAAACGGGCTTGGCGCTTTGGCACCAAGCCCGTTTCGGTTTTCTTGTAACGTCAAGCTGTTAGGCGACCTTGAACACCCAGCCGAAGGGGTCTTCGGCAGCACACGTCTGAATAGCCGTTAGCGTTTCGCGCAGCTTCTTCATGACCGGACCGCTCGTGCCCACGCAGTCGGGGAACGTGACGTCGATGCCGTCGCCTTCGACTTTCTCGACCGGCGAGATGACGGCAGCAGTGCCGCACAGGCCGCATTCGACGAAGTCGCCGGCGAGCACTTCCTCGAACTTCACGGGACGCTCGATGACGTTCATGCCCAGGATGTCACGCGCGACCACGACGAGCGAACGGCGCGTGATGGAGGGAAGGATGGAATCGGTCGCCGATTGCGGAACGACCAGGTTGCCCTGCTTGTCGACGAACAGGATGTTGGCGCCACCCGTCTCCTCGACGTACGTGCGGCTCTTGGAATCGAGGTACATGTTCTCGGCATAACCGGCGTCGTGCGCCTCGGTCACGGCCAGCAGGCTCATGGCGTAGTTGAGGCCGGCCTTGATGTTGCCCGTGCCGTGCGGTGCAGCGCGGTCGTACTTGGCGATTGCCAGCTTGACGGACGTGTCGCCACCCTTGAAGTACGGGCCGACCGGCGTGACGAAGATGCGGAACTGGTACTCGTCAGCGGGCTTCACGCCGATGACGTTGCCCGTGGCAACCATGAACGGGCGGATGTAGAGCGTGGCGCCGCTGCCGAATGGCGGAACCCAGGCCTCGTTGGCGGCGACGACCTGCTTGACGGCGTCGACGAACTTGTCCTCGGGGAATGCCGGCATGACCAGGCGGCGCGCCGAATCGGCCATGCGCTGGGCGTTGAGGTCGGGGCGGAAGCACACGATGGAGCCATCGGCGGTGGTGTAGGCTTTCAGGCCCTCGAAGACCTCCTGGCAGTAATGGAAGATGCCGGCATCTTCGGAAAGCGTCAGCGTGTGGTCCTCGGTCAGACCGCCTTCTTCCCAAGCGCCGTCCTTGTAGTTGCAGACGTAGCTGTAATCGCAGGGCATGTAGGCAAAACCCAGATTACCCCAGTCAA
>JAFWJU010000108.1 GCA_017511465.1 Eggerthellaceae bacterium
AAAAAGCCTCCTATGCGAAGCTGCCAGTCTAGCGCTTTACGCGAAAGGATTCCACCCTTGGTAGACAAGGTTTACAAATGCATCAAATTTCTCATTTGAAATGCGGTTATGCGTCAAACGCTGATTGTCGCGATATAGCCCGCCAACATGAAAGCCGCTACATGAGCTTTATTGAATACCAACCCACTGAGAAATGTACATCACGAGGAACGGCGCGATGATAGCCATGACGATAAAGAGGAGAATGAAGGGAAGACCGACACCCGTCATTCTCTTCATCGACTCCTTGAAGCTTTTTGATTGGATTCCGTCAGTTTCCTTTTTCTTCCCTGAGGATTTGCCACTTGTTTTAGGCGGCTCCCAATCGTCAGGGCGTCGCGCTGCAGCAGCTTGTGCGGGTGTCATCTTCTTCTTGGCCATGCGTTCCTGCCTTTCGTACTGAATCAATGTAGCACGTCATGCGCAAACGATGACGTTCGGTTCTGACAAATGGGGAAATACGACACAAGGGCCATCCGACAAGAAAGGCGCCGTGCATGGCACGGCGCCTTTTGCTGGTTGCGTTGTTCGACGCACGTTACCGAGCGGCCTCCTGAAGCGCATCGTACACTTCCGTAGCTGTTTTCAGCTGCATGACCTTTTCTGCCAAGGCGCAAGCCTCGTCTTTCGTCCACAACGAGATGGCCTTGCGCGTGGCAAGGACGCTCGTGGCCGAAACCGAGTACTCGCCCAGGCCGAACGCGATCCACAGCGGAACGAGCATGGGATCGGCTGCAGACTCGCCGCACATGCCCACTTGGATGCCCGCGGCATTGCCGGCGGAGATGACGTTGCGGATGCTGCGCAGCACGGCAGGATTGCACGTCGAGTACAGGTAGCGGACCTTGTCGTTACCGCGGTCGGCGCACATCGTGTAACCGGTGAGGTCGTTGGTTCCGATGCTGAAGAAGTCGGCTTCCTCGGCCAGCAAGTCGGCAATGACCGCCGCTGCCGGGGTTTCGACCATGACGCCGATCTGGATGTCGGGATTGTACGCGACGCCCTCTTGGTCGAACTCCTGCATGTAGCGCTTGACGAGCGCCTTCACGGCCGTCAGCTCGTCGACGCACGTGACGAGCGGCACCATGATGCGGATTTCGCCGAACGCGCTCGCGCGAAGCAGGGCACGCAACTGGGTGCGGTACACGTCTTCGCGGGCCAGGCAATAGCGGATGGCGCGGAAGCCCATGAACGGGTTGTCCTCGCGCTCGAGGCCCATGTACTCGATTTCCTTGTCGCCGCCGATGTCGAGCGTGCGGATGATGAGCGGCTTGTTCTTGCAGATGAGCGCTGCTTTCTTGTAAGCCTCGAACTGCTGGTCCTCCGTCGGCATCGACGTGGAGTCCATGAACAGGAACTCGGTGCGGAACAAGCCGATGCCCTCGGCATCGCGTTCCATCGCCTGCGCGGCGTCTTCGGGCTTGCCGATGTTGGCGAACAGCTCGACCTGCTCGCCCGATGCGGTGACCGAACGGCAGCCGATGAACTTCACGAGCTCGGCGCGCTCGGCGATGAACGCGGCTTGCGCCTCGCGGGCGGCCTCAAGCTGCTCTTCGGTCGGGTCGACCGTGACAACGCCCGTGCTGCCGTCGACGATGACCTGGTCGCCATCGGCCAGCCGGTGGCAAACGCCCGCAATCGACAACACAGCCGGGATTTCCATGGCGCGCGCGAGAATGGCGGAATGGCTCGTGAGGCCACCCGTCTCGGTGATGACGGCCTCGACGGCGCCGGGGCGGATGCCCGCCGTCATCGACGGCGTCAGGTCGTGCGTGACGACGATGCTGCCAAGCGGCAACGTGCCCATGTCGACCGGGCGCTTGTTCAGCAACTCGGCGAGCACGCCCGTCTTCACGTCGCGCACGTCGGTGGCGCGTTGCATGGTCAGCTCGTCGCCCGTGGCCTCGAACATCGTGGCGAACATGTCGCAGATCTGGACAAGCGCGTCTTCGGCGCACATGCCGCCCTCGATGAGCTTGACCATTTCGCCTTTCATGTACGGGTCGCTGATCATTACGACGTGGCCGATGAGGATTTCGGCTTCCTTCTCGCCGACGGACTCGCGCATGACGGCAGCTTGCTCGTTGGTGTACTCGATGTAGTTTTCGATGGCAGCACCCAAACGCTCAGCTTCGGCAGCTGTGTCCTCGACGGTGCTGCTGACGTACTCGAGCACCGGCTCCTCGACGACAACGACGCTCCCGATGCCGATGCCGGCACTGGCAGCGGTTCCCTTGAATTCCATTAGTCACCCATTCCGGCTGCGATGAAGTCGACAACGGCACGGCCGGCTTCGGCTTCCTGTGCGCCTTCGGCGCGGATTTCGATTTCCTCGCCGCACTTGATGCCGGCGGCCATGATGGCCATCAGCGAGTTGCCGGGAATCTCGGCGCCATTGCGCACGATGGTGACGGTGGCATCGTACTTGCCGACCTCACCCACGAGCAGGCTGGCAGGGCGCATATGGAAGCCCTGCGGATTAACAAGCGTAACTTTCTCGGAGAACATGGCGGATCCTTTCTCTTTCCTTGAGGGGAGGTCGCGCTGCGCCCTCCCCGATTTCCCAACAGCAGGCAAGTCGCCGAACTGGCTCGCTGCCCTTTACGCCTCGGCGGCGATTTCTTCGGAGATCTTCTCCTCTTCGGGGGTGACCTTCTTCTTCAGGATGCGCAGCATCAAGGCGCCCACGACAGCGCCGACGACCAAAGCGACGAGGTACATCGGCCAATTGCCGACCACGGCGAACACGAAGATGCCGCCGTGCGGGGCCATGAGCGTGCACCCGAAGAACATCGAGATGGCACCGGCGACGGCACTGCCGATGACGCATGCGGGGATGACGCGCAGCGGGTCGGCAGCGGCGTACGGGATGGCGCCTTCGGTGATGAACGACAGGCCCATGATGTAGTTGACGGGAGCACTCTTGAGCTCGGTCTCGGTCCAACGGTCCTTGAAGAACGTGCAGGCAAGGGCGATTGCCAGCGGCGGCACCATGCCGCCGATCATGACAGCTGCCATCATGTCGTAGTTGCCAAGCTCGATCGATGCCAAGCCGAACAGGTACGCTGCCTTGTTGATGGGACCGCCCATGTCGATGGCCATCATGCCACCCAGCAGCAAGCCGAGCAGGATCTTGGCGTCGCCCAAGCCGGTGAGGAACTCGCCGATGCCCACGTTGATAGCGATCATGATGGGGTTGATGGCGCACATGAACACGCCGATAAACGCCAAGCCGACCAGCGGGAAGATGAGCATGGGCTTCATGCCGTCAAGCGCCTGCGGAATGTGCTCGCAGACCTTTTCGAACCACAGCATGAAGTAGCCGCCCGCGAAGCCGGCGAGCAGGGCGCCCAGGAAGCCGGCGGAAACTGCCTGGCCGGACGGCTCGCCGAACGTGCAACCGGCAGCCGCCATGGCGCCGCCGACGAAACCGACGAGCAAGCCGGGACGGTCGGCAATCGAACGGCCGATGTAGCCGGCGAGGATGGCCAGCATGAAGCCGAAGCTGATGCCGCCAATGCCCTTGAACCAAGCGGCAACGGGCGTGTTGGAACCGAAGTTGCCGTCTTGCGGCGCACCCATGATGGTGTCGATGAGGAACGCCAACGCGATGAAGATGCCGCCTGCCACGACGAAGGGCAGCATGTGGCTGACGCCTTCCATCAAGTGCTTGTAAACCTGGCGGCCGATGCTCTCGCCCTCGGCGGAGTCGCTTGCCGCCTCGGCGGCGCCTGTGTGATGGTACACGGGAGCCTCGCCCGACAGGGCGCGGTTGATCAGCTCTTCGGGCTTGTTGATGCCGTCGGCGACCTTGGTGATGACCGTCTTCTTGCCGTCGAAGCGAGCCATCTCGACGTTCTTGTCGGCGGCCACGATGATGCCGTCGGCTGCTTCGATTTCCTCCTTGGTGAGGACGTTCTTCGCGCCGCCCGAGCCGTTGGTCTCGACCTTGATGGTCACGCCCATCTTCTCGGCTTGCTGGACGAGTGCCTCGGCGGCCATGTACGTGTGGGCGATGCCCGTGGGGCATGCCGTCACGCCGAGGACCTGGATGTGGTCGGCAGCAGCAGGCGCCGCAGCCGCTGCCGCTGCGGGAGCGGCTTCCTCTGCGGGCTCTTCCTCGGGGAACTTCTCGCGCTCCTTGTCGTCGATGAGCTTCAGGAACTCCTCGGGGCTCTGGGCGGCGAGCAGCTGGTTGCGCCAGTCGACGTCCATGAGCATGGTCATGAGGCGCGCGAGCACTTCGAGGTGCACTTCGCCGTCGCTCGGCGCGGCGATCATGAACAGCAGCATGCTCGGCTGTCCGTCGGGCGCCTCGTAGTCGACGCCGTCGGGTACGGTGATTGCCGCGAGCGCCGGCTTTGCGACGGCGTCGGTCTTGGCATGCGGAATGGCCATCCCCTCGCCGATTGCCGTGGTGCCGCCCGCCTCGCGGGCCAGGATGGCCTCGCGGTACGTTTCGACGTCATTCAGGTTTCCAGCTCCCTCGTGCAAGCTGATGAGCTTTTCGATGGCATCGGGTTTCGAAGCCACCGAAACGCCAAGCTCAATCGCCTCGGGAGCCAACAAATCGGTGATTCTCATGGGATTCCCCTCCTATGTGGTCACCTTCACCGCGTCGTGCGCCGCGGCAGCGCTGTTGCTAAGAATCAAGCCGCTCGAGCAGCTCATTCACCAAATCTGCGGGGGCGAGCCCCGGTGAGAACGCCGTGGCGCTCCCACATGCCTGCGCCAACTTGTAGGCGCTCTCGTAAGCCTCTTCTTCGCCAAGGCCCTTCTCGATGGCGCGTACGTAACCCTCGACGAATCCGGCGACGGTACTGTCGCCCGCGCCGACGCTGTTGACGAGCGTGCCCTTGATGACGGGCGCGCTTTGCAGCCTGCCCGTGGCGTCGAGCAGCAAGCTGCCCTTGCCGCCTCGGCTGACGAGCACGTTTTGCGCACCGCGTTCGCGCAACATGCGAGCACCCTCCTCGAGCGCCGCCTCGTCGTCGGGATCGCAGCCCGTGATTTCGGCGAGCTCCTCGTCGTTGGGCTTCACGAGGAACGGGTGGTATGGAAGCGACTGCATGAGCACTTCCTCGGTCGCGTCGACGACCACATGTATGCCCCGCCCGTCGAGCTTTGCCATGATGCGCGCATAGATGTCCTTCGGCGTTCCCTTGGGGACACCGCCCGAAAGGATGACGAAGTCGCCTTCCTGCACGTCGGCGAGCTTCTCGAAGAACTCGTTGAGAGACTTGTCGTCGATGGGAGCGCCGCCCGCGTTCACCGCGGTTTCGACGTCGTCATCGGAACCTGCCGTCGTGCCCTTCAGCTTGGCGTTGACGCGGGTGTTGCCCTGCGGCAGATGAACGAAACCCGTGGGGATGCCGTCTTCCTGCAGTGCAGCCTCGAGCGCCGCGCCGGTCCATCCGGCCACGAAACCCCATGCGGTGCTGGTGCGGCCAAGGTTGCGTAGGACGTACGAGACGTTCACGCCCTTCCCGCCGAAATAGAACTCCTGCGTGAGCGATCGGTTGACTTTTCCAATCTCCAGGTTTTGAACCTGCATGACGCAGTCAATCGCGGGATTGAATGTGACGGTATAGATCATGGAGCCACCCTTCCGCAGCTCGGGATACCGCTTCATCATACGTTATAAACGCGCTGAATAACGCGGCGAATCTCATATTTTCAGCACGTTTTGAGCAGCTTCGTCCCAGCCATGCGAAATTGGAACAGGAGGCGGGGTGACAGGGGGCGGTTCGCTAATCGGCCCAGTAGTCGGTGGGCTCGTACTTCTTGACAAGCTCGAGGCGCAGCGCCTCGATGGTCGAGCAGTTGGCGATGACGGTGACAGGCTCATCCATTGCAGCGATATCGCGCACGATTGCGGCATAGTCGGTTTGCACGCGCATGTTCTCGTCGGGAACGCCTGCACGCGCCAAGCGGGCGCGCATGTCCTCGTAACACGGACCGCCCACGACGACCTTGGCCTGCGGGCCCATGAGCTTCTCCCAGCGCACGCCTTCGATCCATTCGGTGCTGATGCCGTCCATGATCTCGTTGCCCAGCATGCACACGAAGTTCGTCGGCGGATGTTCCTCGGACACGAGCATGTTGACCAGCTGGTTGCAACCGGCGGTGTTCTTCATCAGCAGCAGTCGGGTCTGCGTGCCGTCGACATCGAAGATCTCGAAACGATGCGCCGCATGCGTGAAATGTGCGAGGGCGGCACCGGCTTGGTCGATGGGCACGCCCAGCGTGACGAGCCCCGCAAGCGCAGCGGCCGCGTTGTACAAATCGTAGCCTGCGCGCACGTTCACCGGGAAGCGAAGGGGCATGCCGTTGACGCGCACGGAGATTTCGCAGCTCTTCTCCTGCTTTGCGTCGACTCCCGTGATGGCGATATCCGCCGCATGGTGGGTGTACCCGCATGCAGGGCACGAGAAATCGCCCAGATGGGCGAACGTGCGATGCGAGAACTGCAACGGCTTGCCGCACTTGACGCAGGAGACTTCCTCGTCCTGGTCGGCCACGCCTTCCTCGTAAGGATCGCACTCGAGGCCGTACCACACCACCTTGTTTGGCACGGCATCGGCTATGGACGCCGTCACCTGGCAGTCGGCATCGAGCACGAGCACCGTGTCGGGCACCTGCAATATGGCCTCGATGATGTAGTCGCGGGCCGTCGTCCACGTGGGATACCGGTCGACTTGGTCGCGGTAGAGGTTCGTCACGACGAGGACCTGCGGGTGCATGGCGGGCAGCAGCGTTTTCGTCGCGCCCTCGTCGCTTTCGATGACGGCCCAATCGCTCTTGCGCTGGCCGCCGAGCGTGCTGTCGAGGCACAGCGTCGTGGCTATGCCCTGTGTCATATTCGTGCTCGACGGGTCGTACGCCGCCCCGCCGTACGTGTTGATGATGGCCTGCTGAATCATGTGCGTAGTGGTCGTCTTGCCGTTTGTACCCGTGATGACGATGGTCTTGTGCCCTTCGCTGAGCTCGCGGACGATGTCGCCGTCAACCTTGAGCGCCAGCATTCCCGGCAGCGCGCGGGCGGTGCGGCCGAGCGCGCGCATCACCTTGTACGTCGCCTTGCACACAGCGATTGCGGCGGTTTTCTTAACAGACATGGCATCCACCTTCAACATTATCGTTTACCGTTGCAAGTATAGTCGAAGGCCTGTGGGCATGCGCTTCGGTCATGCGAACGCTATACTGTGCACCTGTTCGATTCATCCCGAGAGGCGAGCGATGCACCAACCCGACCACATATCCGTGCGCGGCGCGCGTGTCCACAATTTGAAGGGCGTCGACGTCGACATTCCACTGGGAAAACTCGTCGGCATAGCGGGCGTGTCCGGCAGCGGGAAGAGCTCGCTTGCCCTGGGCGTGCTGTACGCCGAAGGGTCGCGGCGCTACCTGGACGCCCTTTCGACGTACACGCGGCGGCGCATCGCGCAGACTACGCGCGCGAGCGTCGATGTTGTCGAACATGTGCCCGCCGCGCTCGCCCTGCGCCAACGCCCCGGAATCCCCGATGTGCGCTCGACGTTCGGCACATCGACCGAATTGTTGAATTACCTGCGCTTGGCGTTTTCGCGTTTAGGCAGCCACACGTGCCCGAACGGGCATCATGTCGAACCGAGCATGAACGTGGCACTCGAACGCGAGATGACGTGCCCCGTTTGCGGCGAGCGCTTTTTCGGTCCGGGTGCCGAGGCCATGGCGTTCAACAGCGAAGGCGCCTGCCCCACGTGCTCGGGCACGGGCGTCGTGCGCGAAGTCGATATTTCGAAGCTCGTGCCTGACGAAACCAAGACCATCGACGAGGGCGCCGTCGTCGTGTGGGGCAGCCTCATGTGGTCGCTCATGAAAGACGTCTGCCGCGAGATGGGCGTGCGCACCGACGTGCCGTTTTGCGAACTCACCGACGAAGAGCGCGACATCGTGTACCACGGCCCCGCCGAGAAGAAGCACCTGCTGTACCACAACGAGAACACGGGCGTGGCCGGCGAGATGGACTTCACGTACTTCAACGCCGTCTACACCGTCGAGAACGCGCTTTCCAAGGTGAAAGACGAAAAGGGCCTCAAGCGCGTGGCGAGGTTCCTAAAAGAAAGCCCATGCCCCGATTGCAAGGGCACCCGCCTGTCGGCGAAGGTGCGCTCCACGACGCTCGCCGGCATGAACCTGGCGCAAGCGACGGCGCTGACGCTGGACGAGCTGGCAGCTTGGGTGCCCACCATCGTGCCGGCGCTTCCCGCCGAAATGCAACCCATGGCCGAGAGCATCCTTGCGGGCATGGCCGAACCCACTGAAAGGCTGCAACAGCTGGGACTGGGATACTTGTCCCTCGACCGCGCATCCTCGACGCTTTCGACGGGCGAGCGGCAGCGCGTGCAACTGACCCGTGCCGTGCGCAACCGCACGACCGGCGTGTTGTACGTGCTCGACGAGCCGTCCATCGGCCTGCATCCGTCTAACGTCGATGGCTTGCTCGGAGTCGTCGACGACTTGCTCGCCGATGGCAACTCCGTGCTCCTCGTGGACCATGACGTGCGCGTGTTGCGCCGATGCGACCATCTCATCGAAATCGGTCCCGGATCGGGCGCCGAAGGCGGAAACATCATCGCGCAAGGCAGCGTCGACGAAATCGTGGCGACGCCCGGTTCGCGTATCGCAGGGTTCTTGACGGGCGACGAAACTGTCAAGCGCAGACGCACGGCGCCCGAATCGGAAACGCTCGCGCGCGACCCGTTCGCAAACGGGGCAGTTTACCTGCGCACAGGTGCCATTCACACCGTGAAACCGCTCGAGGTGCACATACCCCGCGGGTGCCTGACGGCCGTCACGGGCGTGTCGGGTTCGGGCAAGACGACGCTCGTATTGGAAAGCCTCGTGCCCGGCCTTAAGGCGGCCATCGGCAACACCCCGCTTCCCCCACATGTCATCGACGTGGGCGCAGAGGACTTGCGCCGCGTGAACCTGATCGACGCGACGCCCATCGGAGTGAACGTACGCTCGACCGTGGCGACGTATTCGGGCGTGCTCGACGACTTGCGTCGCGCATACGCTTTGATGCCGGCCGCAAAAGAGCGCAAGCTGAAGGCGGGCGATTTCTCGTACAACACGGGATCGTTGCGCTGCCCAACTTGCGACGGCACCGGCCAGATATCGCTGGACGTGCAGTTCTTGCCCGATGTTGACATCGAATGCCCCGATTGCCGCGGTTCGCGCTACGGTGAGGATGCATGGAAGCTTGCGAAGGACCTGGAAGGACCCGCAGGCATCACGAGCATGTCGCTTCCTGCGCTCATGGCGTTGACGGTCGACGAGGCGCTCGCAGTATGCGGGAGCATGAAGAAGGTCGCCTCGAAACTGCAGGTGCTACACGACCTGGGACTGGGGTACCTGACGCTCGGCGAGGCGACGCCGGCGCTTTCGGGCGGCGAGGCGCAGCGCCTGAAGCTCGCAAGCGAGATTGGCCGGGATCAACGCCAATCCCTCTTCGTGTTCGACGAGCCCACCATCGGCCTGCATCCACTCGACGTCGAAGTGTTGCTCGGTGTGCTGCAGGACTTGGTCGACCATGGGGCTACCGTCGTCGTCATCGAGCACGACCTGGACATGATAGCCAACGCCGACTACATCGTGGACATGGGCCCCGGCGGCGGCGAGGCGGGAGGACGCATCGTGGCAAGCGGCACCCCCGCGCAAGTGAAAGCCAACCCCGAAAGCATCACCGCACGATACCTGTAACCGCTTCCTTGGAAAAGCAAATGCCCGCCCTGGCAGTCCAAGGCGGGCATTCGGCATGCATTGCACTGAGCCGATTTATGCGATGACGGTTTTCTCGCTTTCGGCGTGCTTGCAGTGGCGCTTGGGACGATGCGCGTCAAGCTCATCGCCCAGCTTGTCCAAAATGGCGGACAGCTGCTCCTTTTCCTCGTCGGTCAACACTGCGAACATGTCGGCGGCGGCCAGGGCGCGGCGCTCTGCGATCTCGGCAGCGCGCGTGCGGCCCTCGTCAGTCAGCGTGACCTGGATGGCACGACCGTCTTCCTGCGACTTCTTGCGCTCGATCAGGCCGCGTTCCTCGAGGCGCTGCAGCATTTCGCCGAGCGTCTGCGGGCGGATGCCCAACAGGAAAGCCAAATCCTTCTGGTTGATGCCCTCTTGCATCGAAACCATCGTCAGCACGCGCGCCTGGCCGTGGCGCTTGTGGCCGTGGCCGTGACCCTTGCCGTGGCACTGGGGGCCGTCGAACGGGCGGCTCTGGGGGCCGTGACCGTGCGGGCCGTGCGGATGCTCGGCGTCGGCGCCCATTTCGAAGGGAGCAGGTTGCGCGCCGGGGCCACCCGGCTTGCACGGAGCGCCGAACGGGCCGGGGCCGCCGTGGCCGTGGCCGTGCGGGCCGTGCTTATGGCAACCGCGGTCTTCTCCCTCGATGTGACGCATGATCATGCCGGTGCGGACGAGTTTCTGCATGAGCTCTTCGTTGTTGATAGCCATAACGTTGTTTCCTCTCTCTTGGCTGCTTGTTAGTAAGCTTTCTTAGCTTTCGTTGTATATAATAATCAGGTTCCTTACTAATGCAAGGGTAGAGGGAGAAATTAGTAAGTTTCCTTACTTTCTACATGCCTTGGAAAACGCGCTGTTTACTTTGCAGCTACTTCGCGGTACAGCTCATCGAGCTCGCGGATGATGACAGCCTGGGAGTAGTGACCCACCGCATATGCCGCGATGTCTTCGCGCCAAGCCGGATTGGCCAGCGCGCGGCCCAACGTGTCGATAATGCCTCGTGCCAAATCGGCCGGGTCTTCGGGATTCACCAAAGCGCCTACCGATTCGTTCACGAAATCGGGCAAACCACCCTGGTTCGTGGCGACGACGGGCGTACCGCATGCCATGGCTTCGACAGCCACGAGCCCGAACGGCTCGCGCCGCGACGGAACCAAGTCGACATCGGCGATGTTGTACAAGCGGGCAAGTTCGTCCTGTGCCACGTTGCCCACGAAGAACACGCGCTTAAGACCGAGTTCGCGCGCTTGCGCTTCAAGATTGCCGCGCTCTTCCCCATCGCCTGCCAGCACCGTGATGGCGTTCGGGCACGCAACCTCGTACGTGGCCGCGGCGTCCATGAGGATGTCGATGCCCTTGAAGCGCGTCATCTTGCCGGCAAAGAGGATGATGTCCTGACCGGCGTACTCGAAACCATGAGCTGCAAGCACTTCGGTGCGATCGAGCTTCTGCGGATAGAAGATGTCGGGGTTGTAGCCGTTGCGCATGCGCACGATCTTGTCGGCATACTGGGGGAACCTGTCGCGCACGAGCTTCTCGTTGTCTGCCGAGATACAGATGACCTTTTCGCACGCCTGCATGGCCGTCTCCGCGAAATAGCGCATCTCGGGCCACTTGTCATAACCCATGAGGTCGGTGCCATGCGCCGTCAGCACCAGCGGCACACCGCAATCAACGGCAAGCGACGACAGCGCCCACACGTGCTGGCCGTGAATGACGTCTGGTGCGAAATCGCGCACTTCCTCTTGGATGGCCTGTTCGAATGCCGCGAGATATGCCTGCATCTGAGCGTCGGTTAAAGCGGAAAAGGCCACAATGGAAACGGGATGCGTCGTGAAGCACGGGAAGTTGAACGGCAGCGCGCCCGCATCCGTTGCCAACGGGTCGTCGGGATTCGTGAAGAACACCGGATGCAACCGCACACCCTGATACTGGGGGATGTCGACCGTGTTGACGGGCAGGATGACGCACACCTCATGCCCCAGCTTGACCAGCTGGGTCGCCAGGTTCTTCGTGTACGTACCCGAACCCGAGCCTTCGAGCGGGAAATGGTTGATCATGAGGATGCGCATGACGGCCTCCTTGCTGTCGTACCAGGTGATTCGTCCATGATACCGAAAAAGCGCGCCGTTAAGACCGAGGGCGTTGAGTTCGCCCGGCTTCGCATGCTGAGTCAAAACCGAGGACGGTTCCCGCAGAGTCGCCTGAGTGCCACCCGTGGCCTTTGGCGCATCGGCACCTGGTACCCAGATGCCGCCCATGTGGCATAATCATCCTGTCTGGAGAAGAGTTCTTGTGAGGTTTTTGCAAGATCGGAGCACGTATGTATCAAGGACAAGCGCAATTGGACACTGAAAAACAATGCCCCGGCTGCCGTTCCAAATGCGAGATTGACGACCTGCAATGCGCAAGGGGCATCACCTTGCACGTCAACCGTCAAGATAACGGCGAAAGCGAGCTAGAAGACGACACCGCATCATATGATTACGGTCCGGTTATGTCGCCCGAAAAGCGACTCTCGAAGGTCATTCCCCTCATCGGAAAGAAGCTGAAAAGGGCTCTCTCCGAAAGCGATAGCCGCGTGGTAGGTGGAATACTGGACCGGCACGGCGGTTTCATGTCGTTGAAAATGCTCGCATACCATGCGGAACTGAGCCGAGACGAGCTTTTCGACGCGCTTGACGACCTCAGCAAGAACGGGTTCGTCATCTGCGAACACATCCATCCGTGTGGCGAATCCGCCGAGTTGACGGAACTGGGCAGGCAGCAGGTCGCCATCTGGCGTGAAGAGTACAACGCCGCCTGCGTCGAGTTCGCCTCTCCCCTGACGACCGACGAATGTCAGCAGCTCGTGTCGCTCATACTCAAACTCGCTAATAACTAGATGCGACATGCCGCTCCTTGGGGGCGATGCGCCATTGCGCAGTCGCAACCACGTAAGGCTGTTGTATACCACGATCTCGTGCCTATTCGCCTTAGCGCAAGACACCCGTCAGCTTGCCGTTGGCGATGAGCGTGACGCGCTGCGTGGCGCGCGAGATGGCCGTGTACAGGCGATGGCGCCGCACGGGCTTGTCGGGGAAGGCCCCCTCTTGCACGTCGGGCACGATGACATGGTCGAATTCCAAGCCCTTCGCCAACTTGACGTCCATGAGCACGACACCCGAATTGGGCAGCTCGCCATCGGCGGGGACCGTCGCAATCGGCTCGTCTGCCAACAGTTTCGCCAGCTGCTTCGCACGCGTGCGGCTGTTGGCGATAAGCGCGGTCAGGCACTCCTCGCCCGCAGCGCGTTGCACGGCTTCGCGCAAGGCAGCCTCGTATGCGGCATCGTCGGAACACTCGATGATTTCGGGCAACGTGCCCGGGCGCTGGACCGACGACGCCTCCAAACGCTCGCTTTCGGGCAACAGCCTGGAAAACAGCTCGGTGATCTCGGGCGATGAGCGGTAGCTGATCATGAGGGCGCATTCGTCCACGCTGCCGCGCAGGTCGCTGAACAAGTCCCGCACCTGGGCAAACGTGGCGGTGCCTTCGTGCACTGCCTGGTTCTCGTCGCCGAGCAGCAGGAAATGCGCGTTGGCGAAGTAGCGCGCCAGCACGGCCAGCTGCGTCGTCGTGTAGTCTTGCACCTCGTCGACCATGACGTAGCGCGCGTGACGTTCTCCCCCGCCCACGAGCGCCAGTTTCAGGTACAGCCATTCCACGGCGTCAAGCGTCTCGCGGCCGAGGATGCGCATGCCGATGCGGTCAAGGCGCAGCCAGTCGCCTTGCTCGATGGCATGCACGACCGGTTCGTAGCGCAGCGTCAGCCATTGGCGCGTGAGGGCCACCAGCTCCTCATCGTCGGCGGGTGCAAGCTGTTGGCCGAACAGGCGGATCTGCTCGTCATCGGGCAGGTCGAGCACGCGCTCCTGCGTTTCGGCGTCTTTCGATAGGCGCATGATGCGCTGCTCGAGCTTGTCCTTGAGGTCTTCGATGGCGAGCGTGCAACGGTGCGTGCCCATCGGCAGGTAGGCGAACTTGTCCATCGAGGCGCGCACCGAATGGGCGGCTATGACGCGCTCGTCCTCGACGCGCAGGTCGCAATAATCGTTCGATGCCAGCTGAACCGTGGGAACGAGCTCATCGATAAGGCGCAACGTCGCCAAGTCCGCATCGCGCGCGATGCCGCGGCCCGCGAGGCCCAAGCGCTTCATCAGCCCATCCCACGTCATGATCTGCGGGTTCGACTCGCCCATATCGGGCAACACGCGGTCGATGTAGCGCCCGAACACCGAGTTGGGCGTCAGCAGGAACACTTGCGCTGGATTCAGCGTTTCGCGCTCGGTGTAGAACAGGTAGGCGATGCGCTGCAGCAAAACGGACGTCTTGCCCGAACCCGCAATGCCGTGGACAAGCAGCACGGGCACGTCGGCATGGCGGATGACGCGGTTCTGCTCTTTTTGGATTGTCGTCGTGATGGCCTGCAGCTGTGCCGTGCGGCGCTTTGACAGCGACGCCAGCAGCAATGGGTCCTCGATGGCCACGGTAGTGTCGAAATACGAGTTCAGGCGGTCGCGCACGATGTCGAATTGGCGGCGCAGCTGAAGGTCGACTTCGATGGTGCGCCCATTGGCCTCGTACGACGTGTTGCCGTTTTCCTGGTTGTAGTACACCTCCGCCACGGGGCTGCGCCAGTCCACGATGAAGTGGCGGCGCTTCTCGTCGGTCATGCCGGCGGCGCCGATGTAGATGTCCTTGGGCTCATCGGCATGCGGGAACTTGCACCGCACCTTCGCGAAATACGGCCTGCGCATGAGCAGCTGGGCACGGCGCAGCTTCTCCTCGTTGATGTCGGCGGTCAGGTTGTAGCTCTCGATGATGCGGTTCATGGCCTCGAGTTCGGCAAGCGTCTCAAGCTGGATGTCGCGCGCGAAATCGCGGGTCATCTCGTCGAACATGTCCTCCTTATCGGCGAGGGCCTCGGCCAACGTGCGTTCCATCTGGGCGCGCACGTCGCGCTCGATTTCGGCCAGCTTGCCGTAAGCCCATGTCAGGTGCTGTTGCTCCTCTTGGAAAACCGAGTCCATGTCAGCCTTTCAAAACCTTGCCGATTGAAAAACGAGTTTATCTATTCTACGCTAACGTAACCCAAGAAGGCGCATCAGATGCAAAGTGCGCGATGAAGGCGGAATCTTTACGTGGAGGTGCGTATGAAAGCCAAGATTGGACGAGCCCTGGGTATCTGCATGTTGGTGGGGTGCGCATTGCTGTGCGTTGCCTGCGGCCAAGCGCAAGAGGCCGATAAGACGACGTCGGAAGGCGTGGATACGCCGATTCAGGTGAGTTATGCGCAGTATTCCGGAAGCCATGGCTCGCTGTTCCTCGCCGAAGGGGACTCGGTCGCCGTCATATCGCCATCGGCGCTTCCCAGCCAGAAACAGGTGGATGCGACCGTCGAGGGCCTGAAGCAATGGGGCTACAATCCCGTGCAGGGCAAGCACGTATGCGAGGAGAACCGCACGCTCGATGACTGCATCGAGGATTTGACCTGGGCTCTCGAAGATCCTTCCATCAAGGCTATTTTCTGCGTCCGCGGAGGCTATGGAGTCTCGGAAGTCATGGACGCCATTCCGCTGGACCTCATCGCGTCTTCGGACAAGCTCATCATCGGCTACAGCGACATAACCGCATGCCATTCGGCTTGGACGGCAGCGGGATTGCCGTCGGTGTACGGATCCATGAGCGCGACGTTCATCGACCTTCCGAAGGAATGCGCTGAAGCCGAGAAGCGGATGCTTGGCGGCGAGATGCCCGTGTATACGTGCGAGGCAAACGGCCTCTGCATCCAGGGCGAGGCTGACGGTGTGCTGATCGGGGGTAACCTGTCCACGTTCACGGGCGTGCTCGGCACTGCCTATGACTGCACCAAGATAGACGAGCCCTACATCCTGTTCGTGGAAGACGTCGAAGAGGACATCCAGCATGTGCATCGCTACCTGACGATCCTCGATCACCTGGGCGTGTTGGACAATGCGGCGGGAATTGTCATCGGGGAATGGACCGACCTGCCGCCAATTGACGACGGTGACTTCTCGGGCGATTCCCGAGGCGGCGAGTTCGCGTCGGTCAACGAGATGATCGTGAGGGAGTTCGCAGACGATTTGAAGGCTCCGGTGGCGTTCGGTTTCCCGACAGGCCATGGCGAGATCAATTACCCGCTACTGCTGGGTGAGCGCGTGCACCTGAGCGTATCCGACGGCTCTTACACGCTGGATTGGTCGCAGGGTTAAACCGAAATCCCGGAAGCCTGCTTACACCTGCAATACCGTGACAACATGAGCGCACGGCGGTTCAACCGCCGTGCGCCTGTGATAGCATGACCGATTTATGGGACTGAATCGCCAAGACATAATCCAGGCAGCCGTGCTGCTTGCAGGTTGCCTGCTCGTGATACTGAACTACACGCTGCTGGCGCCGGCATTGCCGGTGATTATGCGCGAGATGGACGTGAACGAGACCACGGTGCAGTGGCTCACGTCGGTGTACGCCATGGTCGAGGCCATCATCATACCGATGAACGCGTTTTTGCTTGGCAGGTTCTCGGTGCGCAAGCTGTTCGCAGGGGCTTTCGCGCTATTCACAGTGGCGTCGTTGCTGGCATTCGAAGCGCCATCGTTTTCGCTGCTCATCGTTGCCCGTGTGTTGCAAGCAGCGGCGACGGGCGTTGCCATGCCGATGGTGTGGACGCTATTGCTGCTCATGGCCCCACGCGAAAGCCGCGGCATGATGATGGGACTCGTCGGTTTGGTCATCAGCTTCGCGCCCGCTATCGGGCCTCCCGTGTCGGGCGCGCTCATCGACGCGCTCGGATGGCGCTCGCTGTTCGCCATCGTTTCCGTCATCAGCGTGGGCATCATCGTTGTCACGCTCGCGTTCTTGAAGAACCGCGACGGATTCGAGCGCACAAGCTTCGACGTCCCCTCTATCGTGTTGTCATCGTTCGGCATGTTCGGCTTGCTGTACGGCCTTTCGACGTGCACGACGTCTGAAACGCCTTGGCTTTCCGTGCTGCTCATGGTTGCGGGCGGCGTCTTGCTCGGCGTGTTCGTGCGACGTCAGGGAACACTTCAGGTGCCCATGCTGCGCGTGGAGACGATGCTGACGCGCCAGTTCAGAAACGCCGTCATCGTGTGCTGCCTGATGGAGGCGGCGCTCATCGCCATCGACGTGCTGCTGCCGCTGTTCCTGCAAAACTCGCTTGGCCAGTCGCCCACCGTGACGGGCATCGTCATGGCGCCTGCTGCCCTTGCGGGTGCTGTTGCGGGCATCGTCGCAGGGCGCATATTCGACAAGCATGGCGTGCGCGTCATCGTGCTCGTCGGAGCCGTCCTGCTCGAGTGCTCTGCCATCGCCCTGTGCTTCTGCAACGCAAGCACCCTTATCGTCGTCATCGCGGGAATCTACTTCGTCGAGGCCATTGGCTGGCAGTTCATTTCCACGCCATCGAACACATGGGGAATCAACTCGCTTCCGAACGAAATCATCCAGCACGGCAATGCCGTCCTGAGCACGCTCATGCAAGTGGGGGCTTCGTTCGGCACAGCTGCCATCGTCAGCTTGACGGCTTTCGGCCCGCTCGTCTCACCTGGTGGCGATGCGGCCGCCATTACGCTCGCCGGCTACCATGCGGCCTTCGTCGGCACAGCCATCCTGTTGGGCGTCGTCACGCTTGTCATCATCTTCGGCGTACGCGACAAAGCCGGTGAATGAGCAGCAGAGCAGCCGCAGGCGCGCGCGAGTCTCTCTGAAGCTGCGAGGAAGTGAAGGCGAAGCGGGAGCGAGGACTGTTTGAGCCCGCGTAGCGGGCGAGTTCCACAGCTGCTTCGCCTGAACGACGAGCGTTTAGCTTCAGCGTGACTCGCGCGTGCCTGCGGCCGCTCTGCCGCTTACTACTCAACGGGTTCGAGAGTGCGGCCCGTTTCGCTCCAGTTTTTCCAATCAAGCGCATTGCCATCGATGAGGTACTCGCGGAACTGCACGGCAGTGAGGTCTTCCAGGCTGTCGGTGGTCAGGTAGTAGCGCTTGCGGTCGGGGTCGATCTCGCCGAACATCGAATAGCCCGCCCACTCTTCGCGCGATGAGTACTCGCTGTAGTCGAGCCCCATGGCATCGAGGATCGTTGCTTGCAGATCGAGGTGGCTCACGGGTTTCTCGTCAGTGATCATGGGCTGCGCGTCGGCTTCAGCTGATTGTTCGGGCTTCACGAACATGATGGGCGTGCTCGTCTCCTCGATCGGGTCAAGCGTGATCGTCCAGTACCCGTGGTCTGCCGTGACGATGATCGTCGTGTTCTCGTACACGCCGAGTTCCTTCAGCTGGTCGATGTACTCGTACACGATGTGAAGGGCTCCCTGCGACTGCCTGAACACGTTCGACTCGTCATCGCCGATGAAGTTCGCTTCTTCGTCGTAGCTGAACGGGTAATGCGAGCCCAGAAGGTGAATGAACCTGAACGCGCCGTCGTAGTCGCCGTCTTCGAGCGTCAACCCGAAATCGCACAAGCGGTTGTAGTAGCGCACGTCGTCGATGAGGTAGACGGTTTCGTCAGGCGCCGTCGCCTCGTCGCCCAGCACGATTTGGCGGTTAATCTGGTCGGTGTAGTACCAGAACGCCCATTTGAACGGCCACGCCACATCCCGGTACTGGCCCATCTGGTACAGCGAGTACACGCAACCCCAATAGTCCATCATGCTGTTGGGCAGCGAGTGGATGTTGACGGTCTTGTCGGTGATGGCACGCTGCTCGTCTTCCGGCAAGGAGGCGATGCGCATCGAGTCGGTGTACAAGCCGATGGAGTAGTTCGCATCGTATATGTCTTCGAGGAACGTGCTGCGCTCGTATCGCTCGGCAACCCACGTCTCGTACGACTCGTCATAACGGGGCATTTGACCCGTCAGCATCTCGGGAATGGCGAAACGCGTTGGAATCATGGCCGAGGTGGCGTTCTCGTAATTCGTGAAACCCAGAAAGCCGTCGAGTATGTCGGGATTGAAATCCTTCTCGATGCGCTTGAGGTAAGCCGTGTCGTACGTGTCCAGGATGAACACGATCACGTTGTGGTTGGGGTTGACCGTGTACAACTGGTCCTCGGTCATGACGACTTTCGCATCGGCCGCTTCGGCCTGGCCGCTGGCCGCGGGCGTGAACATGAGGCTGACAAGGCCCACGCCCTGCACGATGACCAGGCACACCGCGACGATTGCCACGACGCCCTGGGCGCGTCGGCTACGCAGGATGGCGAATACGAGCAGTCCGATTATGATGACCAGCCACACGATGGAAGAAATGATCTGCATGTCCATGTAGTCGGACCACACGATGGTATCGCCGTTGGCGGCAGGAAGGCCCACGTTAAGGAACAGCGCCTGGACATAGGCGCACAAGCCCACGGCGAACACGAGCGCGAGCCCAATGCTGAACGCACGTCCGCGCAGCAGCGTCAACACGAGCGTGATGCCGATGATGATGCCCAGGTCGGGTAGCAGCAGCGTCCACCATACGTCACCCATCGAATACACGAGGTCGTTCGACGCGCCGGCGACGATTTCGAGCGGGGCCACGAAGTAGATGGTGAACACGAAGAAGAAGGCGGCGATGAGCCCGTACACGAGCCGCTCTTTCCAAGGGGGCTTGTACGGGGCCTTGCGGTTCTTGGAAGGCTCCTTGGCCTGATCGTCGGTTTTGCCCGGTTCGGTTGATGCGGTTGGCTCGGCGGCCTCGGAGGTCTCTACGGTCTCTGTGGCCTCGGCGGCCTCGGAGACTTCGGCGGCTTCGGCGGCAACCGTCGCCACGGCGGTCTTCCCCACCCGGTGAACGTCGGGCTCGAATTCCTTCTTCGCGTCTTCATCGATATCCAAGATGCGCATGAGCACCTTGCGGCCACGGCGCATCGCCACGCCGGCGACCGCCGACAACGCAACGGCCACGCCGGCAACAGCCTGGATGGTGTACGTCATGACCGACGGGTCGATATACGCGAACGCCGCTTGCGTGCCCGCAAATGACAGGATGAAGGCACACAAGACAACGGTGGCCGCATCATACGCGCGTATGACCACCCGTTTTGTCACATAAGCCCTTCGCCCGAAGCCAATAATGCACATAGTGTACAACCCGCGCTTCACTTGGGCGTGATAAAGCGCGCAAAAACAAAAAGGGCTGCATCCATGCCGGACGCAGCCCTCTCATGTGCGTTTGCATGCTACGCGGCGAACGCGTATTCCCCAATGACCGCGGAAGTGCCGAAATCCTCGATGACGATTGCGCCCTCGACGTCTTCCAGAACGTCCAGCGAACTCGACCCGATGTTCCTGTGGTCAAACCACATGAATTCCTCGACCGTCTGACCGGGGTCCACGGTCGTGCGGAGAACCGCATCGTCGACATCGGCGCCGTTCATGGTCCAACCGACATCCGAGTAGGCATACACCCTGTCCGACGTCCTGTTGGTTATGCTCACGATGTAACCGGGATCGCCTTGGGAATCGACCTTCATGGCGTCAACCGTAATGGCCACATTGCCGTCATCGGCAATGACCAGCGGGGTTATGGCCACGACCTCTTCTTCAGCCGAACCGGCAGATTCGCTTCAAGCTCCTGAAGATGAGGCAGATGACGCAGCCGCGGATGCCGCGCCGCTTGAAGCGGCGTCGGTCTTCTCGAAGACAATCGTGTCGTTGGCCAATTGCATGGTCAGCTTGCCGTCGGCGATCTTCATGTCGGCGCTTCCGTCTTCGAGCTTGAACGTGCCCTCAGTTGCGCTCTTGGCTTCCCACTCGCCGTTCACTGCCTCGCCGACAATCATCAGCTTGGCCGTTCCGTCGTCATTGAGTTCGAGCGAGAACGTCAAGCCGAGGTCCTTCAGCATCTGCAAATCGTCGGAATTCCGAAGCTGGCCTTCTTCAGTCCATTCGATCGGATCCCATGTACCGACCCATGCAGCCTTGACGTCTCCGCCGCCCGAACATCCGACGAGCGCCAGGCTAAGAGCGAACATGCACGCCAACAACGCGACAATGCCCTTCTTCATACCCATCCCTCTTCCTGTACCTGCCAAGGAATCGTTACGGCGTAATCATACTATGAATCGAAAAGCCCGCGATTTGCAAAACCGAGCGAATGAGAGCGAGGACGATGGCTGGCGTCTACCAACGGCCGATGGAAAGCACGTCGATGCCGGCGGAATCGCATGCAAGGCCAATGCGGTAGCCCTCGCAATTGCCCAAGAGCCATTCCCAGTACTTTTTGGACGAGTCGTGCCCGAATCGGCTGAGGAACGCCATCATCGTGCCCCCATGGGCCACGACGACGACCTGCCTTTCGCCTCGAGCCGCCGCCTGGCGAACGAGCGCTTCGAGCGCCGCGCACACGCGATCCGTGAATTCGTCTTGGGACTCGCCGCCAGGGCACTGCGCCGTGCATTCGCTGTCTACCCAAGCGCGGTACTGGGCATCGTCGGTCATCTCGTTTGCGGTGCGCCCGGCGAACGCGCCGAAATCCATCTCCTGGATTCCTTCGACGACGACTTGCTCGGCATTCGGGAACATGATGGCCGCCGTTTCGTGGGTGCGCACGAGCGGGGACACGTACACCCGCGTGATATCTTCACGTTGGCCGGCGGCCAGGGCCTGCTCGCGACCCTTGTCGCTCAGCGGCTGGTCAATTATGCCGACGTAGCGCCCCTCGCCGTTGCCCGGCGTTTGACCGTGGCGGATGAGCACGAGCTCGACGGCGGGCAGGCTGCCCTTCAGCACGACGGGGATGCCGCACACCATGCGCACGACCGCAGAGGCACGCTGCGCCAGCGCTTCCGATAGGCGTCCAACGCGCTCGCGGAAAGCCCTCTCGCCGGCATCGAGCGGCACGATGCCGCTGCCGACCTCGGCGCATGTGACGACTGCCTTGCCCGCAAGCGCTTCGGCGAGATCCGCTTCGTTTTCCGCATCGCGCGCAAGCTCGTGAACGTCGAACGCGCACTCGCTTTCGGCGAACCCGAGGCCTCGGGCGAACGTGCGCTTGCCCGAGGCGATGCCTCCCACGACGAATATCACAAGCCCACCGCCTTCGCGGCGATCATGATGCACGCAAGCAGCACGAGCTCGCACACCTGCAGGAAAAAGCCCGCCACATCGCCGCTCATTCCGCCGAAATTGCGGTCAGCGAACACGTTGAGCCACACAAGCAACAAAATCTCGGCGACGATCATGGCAATTCCGCACGCAGGGGAAATGACAATCGCGACGATGCCCGCGATGACGAAGAACGCGATGACGACGCCCGCGTTGAAACGCACGTCGGAGCTATCGCGGAACGACGTCAGCATGCCGGCCGAGCCGTTGCCCCAAAACACCGACGACGCGAAACCCGAACCGCAACGCGACATGACGTGCAGGCACAGGAGGAGGGCCGCGATACGCCATCCTGCAGGAAGCTCGGTTGCGATGGCGAAGTACGCGATCAGGTATGCCGCAACGGCCATGGCAGCAAACGAGCCGATATGCGGGTCTTTCAGTATTTCGCGCTTCTTAGCGGGATCGGCGTGGCTTGACTGGGCATCTATGACATCAGAGTAGCCATCCAAGTGGAACCCGCCCGTAACAGCCAATGGGAGCAGCGCGATGCCCGCTGCTTTCAGCATTGTGCCAAGCCCCAACGCATCGGCAATGAGGCACCATGCCGCCACGATGCAGCCGACGGCTATGCCGACGACGGGCAAGCATGCCAACATGAAGCGCATGTTCCTCGAGTCCCAGTCGACCTTGGGAACAGGCAAGCGCGTGAAGCAGGAGAACGCCAGCGCCAGCGATTTCAGCACATCCACTGCAGCTCCCCTTTCACTACGCTGGGAACGCCCGCGACGACCTCGACCATCACGTCGCTTCGCGCAGCGAGGCCACATGCCAGGCTTCCCATGTTTCGCACGTATTCCATGGTGTAGTCATCGTACCGCACACCGTCGCATCCGACCTCGTTCGCAACGATGACGACGTTATCGAATGCCAAGATGTCATCGAGCCGGTCTTCGAGCCCGTTGGCCACCAGGTTCCCCAAGTCCTCGAGAAGCGCCGTGCCGGGAATAGGCGATGGGGCGGAGTCCCCGAATAGCCAAGCGCGGGCTAACCGCTCCTCGTTTCGGCGAAGCAGCTGCGGAACTCGCTCGCTACGCTCACTCAAACAGTCCTCGCTCCCGCTTCGCCTGCACTTCGTCGCAGCCCGCGATAGGCTATTCGGGGACTCCGCCCCATCGCCTAGCTCAATCGTTTCGAATCCCTTGCCCTCGCGCATGGCGCGATGACGAGCTATGCGCGCCTCGGTTTCGGAATCGCCGTGGCGCATCGTGGCAACATAGGCGTGGGGTCCTGGCAACGAAAGCGCCACGCGCTCGGCAAACGCGCTTTTGCCTGACGACGCGCCTCCTGTCACCAACACCATCATGTGGGGTCGACCTCGTATGCCTCGATGCCCTCTTGGTCGAACGTCGTGCCGTTGTACAGCGCCAACGCCGCATCGAGCAGCGGAATGAGACAAATGGCGCCGGTGCCTTCGCCAAGGTGCATGCCGGCGTCGATGACCGGCTTGAAGCTGACGCCGACCCGATCGCAGTTGTCGGCGAGCGCGGATATGACCAATTCGGCCGCGGGTTCGGAAGATATGTGCGAACCGACGATTGCCCATGCGCACGATGGGCAGAGCAACGTTGCCAGATAGGCGGCAACTGCCGAAATGAAACCATCGACGACGACGGGCACGCGGTACAGCGCCCCGCCTATGAACAGGCCGACCATGCCCGCGATGTCGAACCCACCAAGGCCGGCAAGCACGCCGAGCGGATCGCCCGGGTCGCATGCGTTCACCTTGACAGCCTGATTGACAATGCGAATCTTGGTGGCCAATCCCGCATCTGAAAGTCCGGCACCGCGCCCGACGACTTCGGCGGCTGGTTTACCGAACAAGCAAGATACGATGGACGAAGCAGTCGTAGTGTTTCCGATGCCCATCTCGCCCGTGGCTATGATCTGGTAGCCAGACGCCTTCAAGCTGACCACGAGGTCGATGCCCGTCTGGATAGCGCGTTCGGCCTGTTCTCGCGTCATGGCAGGACCCTGGGAGATGTCGCTTGTTCCGCGGGCGATGCAACGGTCGAGCACACCGGGAATGGAATGACTGCCGGACACGGGAAGCGAAGCCGGGTCCACCATGCCCATGTCGACGGGAACCACATCGACGTTCATCGTATGCGCCATCGCGCATGCCGACGACGCGCCCTCGCCGAGCGCCGTTGCAACGGCATGCGTCACTTCGGGTCCGCATTGCGAAACGCCCTGTGCCACCACGCCGTTATCGGCGCACAGGACCACGAGCGCGCGTTTGTCGATTGCGACGTCCTCGGTGCCCGCAATGCCCGCCAGCTGTTCGACGGCGGTCTCGAGCGCACCGAGCGACCCGATGGGTTTGGCCACGGCGTTCCACTTGTCGCGCGCACGCTGGCAGGCAGCCGCATCGAACGGCTCGATGCTGTCAGCTAGGTCCTCGAGCGAAACAGATGGAACCAGAACAGGGAACGGGTTTCTGCTCCCCTGTTCCACCTGCTCCACAGAAGCCAACGCCCTCAAGGCGCCGAACTTACGCTTGACGATTTCGACACCTGCATCGCCTTCGTGAAGGAGCGAGCATCCCGTGCAATCCTTGGTGCCCGAATCGGTGTATCGGAAATCGCCACCGCAATCAGGGCCGAGCGCATACAGGGGGCAATAGCAGAACAGGCAATTGAACTCGTCGGGATTGACGCCCTCATGGCAGGGGAAATGGTCGCATGAGCGATTTTGGAAAAACGACGAGGGATTCATCGACCGAGAACCTCCTTCAGAGCTGAAACGAGCTTCTCGTTTTCCTGGGCCGTGCGCACGGCAACGCGGAACCACGTGCCATCCAAGCCGCGGAAGTTGCCGCAGCGGCGGATGAGGATACCACGCTCCAACAGCGGCTCGTACAAGGGTTGTGGGCTTTGGAACAAGATGAAGTTCGCGTGCGAGGGCACGACCGTCATGCCCATGTCGGCAAGGGCCGATTGCAGGCGGTCGCGTTCCTGCTGAATGTATTCCCTCGACGTGTCGAGGTATTCGGGTATGCCGAGCGCCGCAATGCCCGCCACCTGCGAAGGCGTCGACACGATCCAGGGCATGCCGGCTTCGCGCAGGGCCTTTGCCGTTCCCGGCAAGCCGCACACGCACCAACCGACGCGGATGCCCGCCATGGCGAACGACTTCGTGAACGATTTGACGACGATGAGCCTCGGGTACCTGTCCAAAAGCGATACGGCCGTGGCCTCGTTCGTGAAATCCAAATAGCATTCATCGAGCACGACCCATGCGCTTTGGCGACTGGCTGCATCAAGCACCTTGCACAGCAAATCGCGCGGGATAACACGCCCAGTCGGATTGTTCGGAGAGCATAGGAACACCATGTCGACGCCCGATTCGATGTAATCGATGACGCGCTCGGACAAGTCGAAATCCTCGCTCGCGACAAGGGTGTGGTGCACAACGCGCGTGCGGGCTTGGCGCAGCGCCTGCTCGTAACCCGAGTAACACGGCGAGCAGACAAGCGCTTTTTCCGGCGCGAGCGCCGTCACGATGCGGGCGAACGCGTCGGTGGAACCCGCCGTCGCCACGATGCGGTCGGCTTCGACGCCCTCGTAGGCGGCTAGCGCCTTCACCAGGTCGCGGCATTGCGGATCGGGATATGGCGAGAAGCTGCTCGTTGCGAGTTTCAGGGCACGCGCGATCTGCAAGGGCATGCCAAGCGGATTCAGGCTGGCCGAGAAATCGATCACGTCGCCGAGCCCGTATGTATCGCCCCCATGCTCGAAGCGCTCCATCATAGTCGTGTACTCCCCATTTCTACAGAATGCGACGCGAAGCGCGAAGCCCGCATCGCATTCGCCAGCTTATTTCCTCTGCAGCAATCCCACGAGCACCGCAACGCCCAATCCGAGCACGGCGGTTGCGTACATCAGCTTGTTGGCTTGCACGATGTCCATCGCCTCGATCGGCCGAGTCGCATCGCCAATCGTGGGCTTTTCGACGAGCTCGCCGGAATACACGTTGCCGCCGCCGAGCTGAATGCCGAGCGCGCCGGCGCATGCCGCTTCGGTATGCGCCGAATTCGGCGACGTGTGATTCAGGCGATCGCGTTTGAACACGGACAAGGCGCGAGCCGAATCGAGGCCTACGAGTCCCGAAGCAGCGCACATGAGCAAGCCCGATACGCGCGCCGGAACGATGTTGACCACGTCATCGAGCTTCGCGGCTGCACGGCCCATATTGACGTAGCGCTCGTTCTTGTAGCCGATCATGGAATCAAGCGTGTTCACGGCTTTGTAGAACATGGCGGCTGGCGCACCGCCCAACCCCATGAACAACATCGGGGCGACGACGCCGTCCGACGCGTTCTCGGCCACCGTCTCGACTGCCGCACGCGCCAATTCCCCTTCGTCGAGGTTGTCGGTGTCGCGGCCGACGATCATGCCGCACGCCTTGCGGGCTGCTGGCACGTCGTTCGCGGCAAGCGCATCGTATACGGCCATGCTCTCGTCCCGCAGCGAACGGGTTGCCAGCATCTGGTAGCACACGACGCTTTCGGCGGCGAGCGCGAGCCATGGGCTGAACCGCTCGCATGCCCGCAGCAACGCCCAGGTGGCAATCGGCGCCAAAAGCGCCACGTCGGCGGTAAGCGCCACGCCACACATCTGCTCGGTCTTCGCGCGGTCAAGCGGCCATGCATCGCCTGCGTCATCGAGCTCGTCAAGGGCGTACTTGCGCACGAGCCCCTCTTCGAACTCGATCTGCTTTCCGATGAGGCGCACGGGATGCGGCCACCCCTTCGGGTCGCCCAGCACCATATCGAGCGCGAACCCGATACCCAAGGCTATGACATTGCGGTATTTCATACTCCCATTGTAGACAATGAGTACTAGCGGTAGGTGCCAAAACTCATTTCTGCACGCTAGAGTACGCCGATAAAACGACGGAAAGCCTCGCGGCCCTGTTCGTCCCATTTGAAGACGCCCGCGTGTTCGAGCACCTGGGCGAAGGCATGGCCCACGTCATCGCGGGTCATGGACCGCTCTTCCATCACCTGCTGCAACCGCGGCGGCAAGATGGCCAAGCCCATGACCTCGATGAGGCCGATGTTCTCCTTCTTCACATGGTGGAGTTCCTCGTGCGGGTGGAACACACCGAGGGGATGCTCCTCGCTCGTGATGTTGCAACGCAGCGCGAGGTCCATCTCGTAAGCGTCGCCGTTGCGACGCAAGATTGGCGTGATGGTGTTGTGGCGGACGTCTTGCGTGTGCGAGACGATTCCCACCGACTGGTCGTCGTAGTCGCGCCAGGCATCCAGGATAACGCAGGCGGCATCGGCCATCTCCTTGCGGTTGGCGCCGCGCAGGCGGATAACGCTGAGCGGCCACTTGACGATGCCCGCTTGTACACCCGGGAAACCGGGCATGTCGAACGACTCGGACAGCGGGGCGACCTCCATCGGAAACGTATGACGTCCACCCTGGTAATGGTCGTGGCTGAGGATGGACCCGCCGACAATGGGTAAATCAGCGTTGCTGCCGAAGAAGTAGTGCGGCAGCGCGTCGACTACGTCGAACAGCGATTCGAATGCCGCACGGTCGATGTGCATGGGACGATGCTCCCAGCTCATGGCGATGCAGTGCTCGTTGTAGTATGCGTACGGGCTGTACCACAGCGCCCAAGGGTCGCCTGCCAAATCGATTCGCTTGGCGTATCCGCAGTCAACATCCGCCTGCGTCACGCACAACGGGCACGGACGGGCGCGCCCCGTCGCCGGATCGATGTAGTCGGCTTTTTCGGAAGGGCCGGCCTTGGCTGCCGCCGCAATGGCACGCGGGTCTTTCTCGGGCTTGGACAGGTTGATGGTTATCTGCAGCTTGCCCCATTCCGTCTGCGTCGTCCACGCTATGTTGCGCGCGATGTCGGCAACTTTGACGAAGTTGGCGTCGCAGCTGGCCTTGTAGAAAGCATCGGTATCGAACATCACGCCCATTGCGCATGCGCCCCCTGCTGAACGATATCGTACGCATGGCACGAACCTTCGCCCAAACGGGCGTCGATGGCCTGCGTGAACGACTCGAGCCGTTCCTGCGGCACGAATGCTTGCACGGTGCCGCCAAACCCGCCGCCGTGAATGCGCGCAGCGCCCTGCCCTTGCAGCAGCATGTCGGCAAGCGCGAGCGCCACCATGGCAGGCTGCTCGGCACGGTCCGACGTCGCCACGTTTTGGAGGTACTGCGCCGACGACGCACCCGATTGGCGCGTTGCCGCCAGGAACGCTTCGAAATCGCCACGCTTCAGCGCTTCGGCGCGATCATCGACGAGGTTCATTTCGTGATAGTAGTGCAAGCCGCGCAAGGCCGGCAGGTCGCCGAACTGCGCGCGCACGTCCTCGAATCGGTCAAGAAACGTTTCGCGCGGAACTTGCGAGAGCACGGGCGCACCCAGGAACTGGGCGACATCGCCCATGTCGCGGGCAACCAGCGCGTACTCGTCGTTATAGCGGCTATGGTCGCAGTGCGTGTCGATAAGGCAAAGCGCATGACCGCTCTGCGAGAAGTCGAAGTCGATGCGCTCGATGGCTGGCGGCTGCTGCGAGAAATCGAACAGGTTGATGCCGCCACATGCGATGGCGGCCTGATCCATGAGCCCGCACGGCTTGCCGTAATACGCGCTCTCTGCCTGTTGGCCGATTTGAGCGAGCATGATGGAATCTGGCGATTCTCCCTTTGCGAACAGCGTGCACAAGCCGCAGGCAAGCGCAAGCTCGAAAGCCGCCGACGAAGACAATCCGCCCCCTGCGGGCACCGTGCTCGTAGCCTGTGCGTCGAAGCCGCCGACGGGCACGCCGCTAGCGCGTAAGCCCGCGACGACGCCGCGGACGAGCGCGGCTGTCGTGTTGCGCTCGGCAGCGCGGGGAATGGCGTCGGTCACGTCAACGTCGACTGGCGCAAACCCGGCGCTTTCCAAACGCGCGCGGTCGAGCCCGTTCGCTTGCAGGTTGATTTCGACGCCGCAGGAAACAGTCGCCGCTATGACACGGCCTCCCTGATGATCGGTATGATTGCCCGCCAGCTCGGTGCGGCCAGGAGCAAATGCGCAAACGGAGCTCATTTCCTGTCCTCCACTCCATAGGTTGGCAAGGTGGCGTTGAGCTCTTCCATGAGCTGCGGAGAGAAGCGCCCGCACATGAGGCGCACTGCCTCGTTGTAGTGACGGCGCATCAGCCGCGTCCATTGGCCCTTGTCGTCGCTCGTCAAGAGCACGCTGCCCAAATCTGCATTGGCGAACAGCAGCTCGTCGCGTTGCGCATCGGTCAGCTTCACGTCCTTGCGCAGGAAGAACACGTCGGGATCGTTGCCGAACGCGCGACCATCCAATGGCGCGCGGCCGTACGTGTTGCCAAGGGAGTTCTTGGTGGACACGCGCTCGCGATGCAGCAAGCGCATGTGGGGCACGTCGTCCCAATCGAGGCCCACATCGCAACCGATTCGGCAGTAATCGACAACGCCGAACGCGCTTCCCAGCGGCACGCCGCAACCCAAGATGAGCGTGTCTTCGCCAGCGCCCGTGCGCAGCAGCTGCATGGCGTCGGCCATCAGCTCACCGCGGTTGAGACCGCCATGAGGCAGCATGCAGGCTGCATACAGGAAATCGGCTTTCAGCAAGACGAAGCCCCATTCTTGCGTCATGGTTTGCAGCACCTCGAGCACGTAGCTGCGCACATCGACGTTCAGCGTGTCGAGCGCATAACCGCCCGACCATTGGCAACCCGTTGGCACGAGGTTGCCGGCATCGTCGCGGAGCAGCCAATCCTGGTGCTCTTCGAACAGGCGCGAGTCCTTTTCGCACACAAACGGCGCCAACCACAAGCCAGGCTTGAAACCCCGGTCCCAAATGGCGGCGACCAGCGGCGCGAAACCGCGGGGGAAATCCTGCTCATCGACATCGAGCCAATCGCCCACCTTGCAGTAACCGTCATCGATTTGGAACATGCGCTCGGCCCATTTGCCGATCGAGGCGACGATGGGCGTCGCCTTGGCGTCCATGTCAGCCAGATCTGCCAGCAGCTTCTCCTCGGTGATGTCGCCGTAATGGCGGTACCAGCTGGTATAGCCGACGATTGGCTTGATGGGACGCGCCTTGATGCCGGCCAGCTCGAAATAGCGGTCATAGCATTGAGCCTCGTCGCCGCGTGTGATGGCGTAGCGCCCGAGCACCACGCGCACGTCCGGTTCTATAACCCGCTGCGGGCATTCTGTTTCGAGGAGAACCTCGCCTGCTGCCGCATCGGTGCGGATGAGCGTGAACCCCCGCGATTCGTCAAGCGAACCCACGAGCACCATGCCCTCGCCACGGCGGAACGTGGCGTACGTGAAACCGTGTTGCCGACCGCGCTTGGCCGAGTAATCGACGATCGCGTAGTCTCCGCCGCCGTCGAGGTCCCAACGGCTCACAACGCTCTTCGGGATGCCACGCAAGCCCCTCATGCGGCTCCACGCGGGACGCTCGACCGTGTCGGTCCACGACTGGTAGCCGTTCAAAAGCACCATCTCGTCACTTGCGAACGCATGGCGCAACTTGACTTCCGCGAACTCGATGAAAACGGGAACCGCAGGCATAACGGAAAGCTCTAGCACTTCGCCGTCGAACGACGCCTCAACTGCCAGCGAGGCATCTTCAAATGACTCCGCGACATCACGCGACACTGCATGGGAAACCCCATCCAAGCCGGTGTAGCGCAACGCGATGCCGGCAGGTTCCATCGAAACCCGCGCACCGTATAAAGAATCAGCCATCGTAACCGCTTTCTCTATCTGATAGACGGGCAGGTAGGCGGAGCAAGGTCAAGTGGTTTTTGCCGAGAGACCTTGGCTCGAGCAAATTTTGCCTCGAACGGAGCCCCTTTGCCTATCCGTTTGCTTATTCAGCAGCGAACTCAGCTGCGGTGCCTGCCTCGTCGATGCGGGCGAGCACCTTCTTCTCATGATAGCGCGAGAACACGATGCAGCCGAGCAGACAGAACACGCATGCGACCACGGCGGTGATGCGGTACTTCATGTCGCCGATGTCCATGGCGATGATGCCCGTGAACACGAGCATCGACACGGCCTGACCCAGTTTCATCGCAAACGTGCGGGCAGCGTAGAACATGCCCTGACGGGCCTCGCCGGTGTCGATTGCGTCGACATCGGCGATATCGGCCACGACGGCCTGCGGCAGCACGCCCAGTATGGCCAGCGGGATTGAAGCCAAGATGGAGATGAGGATGCCCCACGCCTCCTTCGGGATGCCGACCATGCCCGAAAGCGAGGTGATGCCGAACGTCACGGCGAAGAACCCGAACGCGAACACGACGAGCTTCTTCTTGCCGATGCGCTTGGCCAGGAAGTTGACGGGAATGTACAGGATGAACGCGACGACCATCATCAACACGAGCAGGATGGTCGACCATGCCACGTCGAGGCCCATCAGCTGCGTCACGTAGAACAGCAAGCCCGTCTGGAACATCGTGAACGCCACCCAATACAGGATGTCAGAAGCCACGAACGTCTGGAACTCCTTGTTCTTGAACGTCTTGACCAAACTCGAAAGCGCCGGCGAATTGGAAGGCGTCGTGTCGGCATAGACGTGCTCGTCGATGCCGAACGCGGGGACGAGCATGCAGATGACGGCCACAACCGCCAAGCACGCCACGGCAATGCGGTAGCCGCCCGCCACGCCGAACGTCGGGAACAGCATGCTGGCGATGGTGGGCACCGTGTAGGCAAGCGCCGTGCCGATGAAGTACGTGGCGCTGATGTAAGTGGACACGTTGATGCGCAGCTTCTGCGTGCGGCCGAGCTCGGGGATAAGGGCGTTGTACGGGGTGCAGTAACACGTCATGCACAAGTAGAACAAAAGCATCATGACGCCCAGGAACAAGCTGTTGATGGGGCTTTGCTCCGGCACGGGCGACACGAACACGAGCACGGTGACCACGCCGAACGGGATTGCCGCATAGCGCAAGAACGGGATGCGGCGGCCCAAACGGTGCTTGCAGCGGTCCGAAAGCGAGGCGATCCACGGGTCGGTGACGGCGTCGAACAAGCGGCCCAGAGCCGTGATGGCGCCAATGACCGTGAGGAAGCCCAGGAACACGGCGGTCTGCGTTATGAACAGGGTGTGCCCTTGAGACAGCAAGTCTTCCTCGGGCATGTAGTAGTACACCAGGCAGTTCGATATGACGCCTGCCAGCGCCGCCCAACCCAGCTGGCCGATGGCGAACTTCCAGAGAATGCCGTTGCTTGCAAGCTTCTTTTCCATGCGATTCCCTTTCGCGAATATAATGTTTTGAGAATTATAACAAGGGGGAGGCTTCCATGGCAGACCGCGCCGCCGTCATCTTCGGAAACGAAATCGATGCCCGCACGTATGCGAAGGCATGCAAATCGAAGGCCAAGTACGCACACAAGTTTGGATGCGATGGCAGCGAAACGTGCCATCTGCAAATTGACGACCTTCCCGTCGTGGGCGACCGCTTCGGCGGCAAGTGGCTACGCCCGGCTTTTGCCGATGCCAGCGCCGATTTCTCCACCATCAATAACCCCGTCGTCATAGGCAACATCCGCATGGGATTCGGCCATTACCGCATCGCCATGGCCATGGCATCGGCTGCGGCGGCCATGGGATACACGCCTCTGTGGTTCGACCTCATGGGTTTCCCCGACACGGCAGCGACGAAGCTCATCGCACAGCAGAACGAGCTGTACTCTTTGGGCTCGCGCCTATCTCAGAAGGTGTGGCTGTTCAACAAGCTGGTGTGGGAACCGCTGAACTCGGAAGGTTTCCGCAAACTGACATACAACGCCGCCGACCAGAAATCCGCCGAGCTCATGGTCGCGCCGTACGCCGACCTTCCACGAGACATCCCGTTCATCGGCACGCACGCCTGGCCTGCGCAAGCCGCCGTGCATGCGGGCCTGACCAACGTCGTCAACGCCATTCCCGACAACTGGCCCATGGCACTGCACCTTGCCGAAGGCTCCACGCATGCCGTGCAGACTCCCTCGGCATATTTCGGCTACAAGGCGTTACGGGGCATGGACAAGAAACGCCAGCTTAAACCCATGCCTGACGGCTCCCTGTACTACACGGGCCATTTCATCGACCACGAGCTGGTGCTGAACATTCCGTTCGACTGCTCCCGCCGCACAGACCGTGCCCAAGGCGCCGGCCCTATCCGCTACCTGCTGACCGTGGGCGGTGCGGGTGCGCAGCAAGACCTGTTCAGCGCCATCATCGAGCACGTTCTGCCCTATGTCGAACGCGACGAGGCGGCGCTGTTCGTCAACGTCGGCGACCATGCCGACGTATGGGAATCGCTGCGCGCATCGATTCCCGCACTCTCCCAGGCAACGTGCCATTTCAACGACTTCGACGAGGTGTCGGCATTCGCCGAGGCGGCGCTCGACGGTCCCGTGACCGGCGTGCATGCATTCGGCGATAGCGACATCTTCGCAGCCGTGTACATGACCAACCTGCTCATGCGGGCATGCGATTTGCTCGTGACCAAGCCGAGCGAGCTGGCGTACTATCCCGTGCCGAAGCTGATGATCAAGCGTGTCGGCGGCCACGAAGCTTGGGGAGCCGTCCGCGCCGCTGAAATCGGCGACGGCACATACGAGCTCGAGACGGTGCCCGAGATTTGCGCATGGATCGACCTCGTGCAGGCGAACCCCGACGTCATCGCCGAGATGTGCGACAACATCGAAGCTGCCGATGCCGTAGGCACATACGACGGCGCCTACCGTGTCGTGCGCCTGGCATGCGAGTAGACTCGGCGGGCATTGGCGACGCGCGACAGAGCGGTACGTGAAAGCCCACTTAGCGAAACGCATGCGACAAGATGCGCTTGCTCCGCTATGATGCAAAGGTTGTTATCCCCTATGTAGTAACGGATTTGCGCATCTAGATATCTGCCATGGTCTTCTCGAGCTCGGTGTTCCTGTTCGCGTTCCTGCCCGTCTTCCTGGCGCTGTACTTCCTCATGCCCAAACGCGCCGCCAAGAACGCGTGGCTGCTGGCCGCGAGCCTGGTGTTCTACGCGTGGGGCGAGCCGGTCTACGTGCTGCTCATGGTGGCCTCCATCCTGGCCAACTGGCTGTTCGGGCTGGCGCTGGGCAAGTCCGGCGCGCCTGCCGGGAGGAAGGCGCTGCTCGCCTGCGCCGTGGCGTTCAACTGCCTGGTCATAGGCTTCTTCAAGTACGAGGGGTTCGTGGCGGCAAACATCAACGCCCTATTGGGCGCAGGCGTTGTTCCCGATTTGGAGCTGCCGCTGCCCATAGGCATCTCCTTCTACACGCTGCAGGCGCTCTCCTACGTCGTCGACGTGTACCGCCGCGAGGTCGATCCGCAGCGCAACGTCGCCTACCTGGGCATGTACGTCGCCTGCTTCCCGCAGCTGATCGCCGGGCCCATCGTGCGCTACCAGACCATCCAGGACCAGGTGGTCGGCAGGAAGGAGACGCTCGCCGGCTTCGCCGACGGCATGCGCCTGTTCGCGGTGGGCCTGGCCAAGAAGGCGCTCCTGGCCAACACCGTCGCCATGCTCGCCGACAAGATGGTCGCGATGGGCGGGCCCGGGATCGGCGCGGTTGGCGCCTGGGCGGGGCTTTTGGCCTACACGTTCCAGATCTTCTTCGACTTCTCGGGCTACTCCGACATGGCGATAGGCCTGGGGCGCATGATGGGCTTCAAGTACCTGCGCAACTTCAACTACCCCTACATATCCCGCTCGATCACCGAGTTCTGGAGGCGCTGGCACATATCGCTTTCCACCTTCTTCCGCGACTACGTCTACATCCCGCTGGGCGGCTCCCGCTGCTCCAGGGCCCGCAACGCCCTCAACATCGCCATCGTGTGGGCGATAACGGGCCTGTGGCACGGGGCGGCGTGGAACTACGTGGG
>JAFWJU010000109.1 GCA_017511465.1 Eggerthellaceae bacterium
TCGCCGCGTTCGCAGATGACGAAGAAGCCGCGACGACAACCAACTTGAACGAAAACGACATCAGCACGACCGACGATGACGCATGCGGCGTGATTGCAAAAGCCGGCGCCACCATCATTGCAAACGCCCTGAACGTGCAAACGAAAGGCGCTCGTGCCTCGGCTGTGTCGGCAAGCGCATCCGATAGCGCTGTTTCCATCGTGAACTCGCAACTTTCGACAAGCGGTTCGGAAGCGCCGCTTCTCTCGAGCACGGGAACCCTCGAGGCCGAGAACGTGCAGGGCACGGCGACCAAATCGCCCATCGCCTCGGTCGTGGAAACCGGTTCGGTGCTCGTCGCTAACTCGACGCTCGAATCGTCGTATGCCGGAAACGCGAAAGACGCTCTGCCCACCAGCGCGATAGCCTTGTACGGCACATCGGCCATCGATGCGACCTCGGAGAAACGGGCACCCGCCTTGTTCCAGGCAACTGGATCGACGTTGAAAAGCGCCATCGACTCGGGCGCGTTCTTCTATTTGACGAACACGCAGGCGAACATCTTGCTGGTTGGCAACATCTTGGATTTCGATACCAGCAAGGCAAAATTGCTCATGGCTGCCGGCAGCGACGTTGCGAGCGACCTGTCCCCCACAAGCGACACCGCCTCGTTCGGAACAGCCGGCAAAAACGGCGCGACGGTAACGTTGACGGCCATCGAGCAGAAACTCGAGGGCGATATCGTCGTCGATTCCATCAGCTCGGTCGACATCTTCCTGCTCGACGGCAGCTCGTGGACGGGTTCATGCGACATCACAGCCAATGCCGCCGGGGCCGACCTCGCTGACAACATCACCGTGAACATCGACGCAACATCGGGATGGGTCGTCACCGAAGACTCGACCGTGTCATCGCTCAATATCGAAAAGGGCGGCAAGCTCGTCGACGCCGACGGAAAGGCCGTGACCATCGTCGACGCCGACGGCAACAAGCTTGTCGACGGGGCATCGGACGTCGAAGTGGCCGTGGCCGACACGTTCACGACCACCGTGAAAACGACCGACGCCAATTCGCCGAAAGGCTCTGCGATCGACCGCACCGCCTTCGACGAGGAATTCGGCACACCGACTGCTTTCGGAACGAACGGGACAAGCACATCGCCAACCGACGAGGAACGCGCCGCCGAGCTTCAAGCGATTATCGTCGCGTGGTTCAACAACCTGTAATGCCCTAGACGAAGAGCACCTCCACAGTGCGCATGGTGTCGTTGAGGACATAACTGCACGAGTAGCCTGGGATGAAGCGATAGATTGCCTGGCCATTGAACAGGGCGTCGACCACGCTATCGTACACATCGTCGTCTGCGCAGCGGAAGCGCGCCGCATCGTCTCCGCGTGCGACTGCTGCTTGCACTATGCTTCCTGCCGCATTGACATCGGCGCTTTCGAGGTATAGGCCTTCGTGCACGAAATAGTTGTCGGCAATTGCCTGGCATTCAGGCAGCGGATACGTGCTGTCGACTTCATGCGTGGCTGCCAAGTCGTCGTCGGTCACGCACAGGTAATCGTAATTCACCCATCCGTAATCGGCCGCTTTCCCATCGCTATCGAAGAACTGCGGATCACCCCATGTCGGGTCGATGTTGTACCAATTGCCATCAAGAAGCACCTTGCACCAAGCATGGCTTCCTCCCTTTGCAGTGCCCGTGACGAACACGCTGGGAATTCCCACCTCTTGGAGTAGCAATTGGTACGCTCGCACATATCCGGTGCACACGGCGTTGCCGCTGACGAAGACGTCGGCAACTGTTTGCCCCGACGTGTTGCCGAGGGCCCCCGCTTCACCCTGTAAAACCGCGTAATCGTATTCGACGTTCTCTGCCAGGTACTCGTAGAAGTACTTCGCCTTCTCGAAATCGTCGGCGCCTTCAGGCAATCCAGCCAAGCAGGCCGCCATTCCCTCGCCGATTTGCGTTTGAAGATCGAGTGATTCCTCTTCCGTGAAGTAGTACTGGCCTTCGACTGTGACGTTGGTTACCAAGCCGCTGAGCGGATTTGTGGACGACTGTATTTGCACGCCGCTGATGGCGGGCAGTTCAGGGTGGTCTGCCAAAACGCAATCGCGTATGCGGCCGATATCTTCGCTGTCGCTTTCGGGATACGCCCTTTCCTCGCGCGATTGGAAAGCGTCGAGCAATATGAGGTATTTCTCGCGATCGGCATCTGAAAGCTGGGAGTACACGTACCCATACGCCAAATCCCCTTCGAGAGACGCGGCGTTACCCCCTTCGGCACCAGTATCGGAAACTCCGCCGGCAAAAACGGTATCATCGGTTTTGGTGTGGTCGGCGCGTTCGGATTGCCCGGTTAGCCCAAGCAGTTCGGTCTGCACCGAATCGAGCCTCATCAAATAAAACAGCCGGTCGAATGCGCCGAAGCTCCAAGCGCCCACCAAGATGGCGGCCAACAAGAGCAGCGCGATGGCACCGCATCCTATCCCGTTTCGTTGACCGCGTGCCAAACCGTCTCCTTCTTTTAAGACGTTTGCATCCATACGCCATGCTATCAGAATTGGGGGTCTCCGCCCCTTTTGTTCCCGCATCGTCAGAAGGCGGTTCCCACCCTTTGCCTTCGCGTAGATACGTGGTTCCGTTTTCCGAACCCTCACATGCCGTTATGCGACGCGCCTTTATAATGTGACCATCGGTTACTCACGGGAAGGCGGCATCATGGTTTCGCGCGTTTATGTTGAGAAGAAAGCCGGGTTCGACGTCGAGGCGAAAGCGCTCGAACACGAGCTACGCGATATCCTGGGCGTGAAGGGCCTGACTGGCTTGCGCCTGATCAACCGTTACGATGTGGAGGGCATCTCGGACGAGCTGTTCGAGCAATGCGTGCCCACCGTTTTCAGCGAGCCGCAAACCGACGACGTATGCTACGAGCTTCCCGATGCGCCCGGAGCCATCGTGTTTGCCGTCGAGGCGCTCCCCGGCCAGTTCGACCAACGCGCCGATTCGGCCAGCCAGTGCATCCAGCTGATCTCCTGCGGCGAGCGTCCCGAAGTGCGTAACGCCAAGGTGTACATACTTGAAGGGTCGCTTTCCGATGACGACGTCAACACCGTGAAGAAATACGTCATCAACCCCGTCGAAGCCCGCGAGGCGTCGTTGGCGACAGTCGAGACGCTGGCACAGGACTTCCCCGAGCCCGATCCCGTCGAGATCATCGAGGGCTTCCGCCAGCTCGACGAAACGGGGCTTGCCGCCTTCATCGCCGACCGCGGCCTAGCCATGGACCTCGCCGACGTCACGTTCTGCCAGCAGTACTACGCCACCGAAGAGCAACGCGACCCCACCATCACCGAAATCAAGATGATCGACACGTACTGGTCGGACCATTGCCGCCACACCACGTTCGGCACGGTGTTGGAACGCGTCGACATCGACGATGCCATCGTGCAAGCTGCTTTCGATCGCTATCTGGCCATACGGCACGAACTCGGCCGCGACGAGAAACCGGTGTGCCTGATGGACATGGGCACCATCGGTGCGAAATACCTGAAAGCCAAGGGCATCCTGAAGAACCTGGACGAATCGGAGGAGATTAACGCCTGCACGGTGAAGATCAAGGCCGAGGTCGACGGAGAGCAGCAGGATTGGCTGTTCCTGTTCAAGAACGAGACGCACAACCATCCGACGGAAATCGAGCCGTTCGGCGGCGCTGCGACCTGCGTGGGCGGTGCCATCCGCGACCCGCTTTCGGGCCGTGCGTACGTGTACCAGGCCATGCGCGTAACGGGCGCAGGCGACCCGCTCGTGCCGGTAGCCGACACCATTCCCGGCAAGTTGCCGCAACGCAAGCTGGTGACAACGGCCGCCGCCGGCTATTCGAGCTACGGCAACCAGATTGGCCTGGCAACCGGCCAAGTCAACGAGTTGTACCACCCCGGCTATGTGGCCAAGCGCATGGAAATCGGCGCCGTCCTGGGCGCCACGCCGGCACATCATGTCCGTCGCGAGACCCCCGCACCCGGCGATGTCGTCGTGTTGCTGGGCGGTCGCACCGGACGTGACGGCATCGGCGGCGCAACCGGTTCTTCCAAGGCTCACAAGCTTGAATCGCTCGAAACATGCGGGGCCGAGGTTCAGAAGGGCAACCCGCCCGTCGAGCGCAAGATCCAACGCCTGTTCCGCAGTACCGAAGCCTGCCAGATGATCAAGCGCTGCAACGACTTCGGCGCAGGCGGCGTATCGGTCGCCATCGGCGAGCTTGCCGACGGTCTGCAGATCGACCTGAACCGCGTTCCCAAGAAGTACGACGGCCTCGACGGCACCGAGTTGGCCATTTCGGAATCGCAAGAGCGCATGGCGGTAGCCCTGGCTCCCGAAGACGTGGACCGCTTCCTTGCCCTGGCCTATGAAGAGAACCTTGAGGCCACCCCGGTTGCCACGGTCACTGCCGAGCCGCGTGTTCGCATGACATGGAACGGCACCACGATCGTCGACGTCAGCCGCGAGTTCCTAGCAAGCAACGGCGCCCCCAAGCATCAGAGCATCCATATCGTGTCGGCCGAGCCCTATACGACTCCATGGGCCGGCGAAACGCTGGCCAAGCGGTTGCGGGCCGTGCTGACCGACCTGAATGTCGCGTCGAACAAGGGCCTTTCCGAGCGCTTCGACAGCACCATCGGTGCCGCGACGGTGCTCATGCCCTTCGGCGGCACACGCCAACTGACGCCTTCGATGGCCATGGTCGCCAAGCTTCCCGTGAACAACGAGACCACAACCGTCACGGGCATGAGCTGGGGCTTCAATCCGTACATCATGTCGGTTGACCAATTCCGCGGCGCATACCTGTCGGTTGTTGAATCGGTCGCCAAACTGATAGCCACCGGTTTCAAGCGCGAGACCATGTACTTAACGCTGCAGGAGTACTTCGAGAAGCTGCGCACCGATCCCGAGCGCTGGGGCAAACCTGCCGCAGCCGTGCTCGGCGCGCTCATGGCGCAAGTCGACCTTGGCGTGGGCGCCATCGGCGGCAAGGACTCGATGTCCGGCAGCTTCGAGGACCTGGACGTCCCGCCCACACTCGTCAGCTTCGCTGTGGGCGTAGGCCATGTGGACGACGTGGTGTCGCCCGAATTCAAGGGTGCAGGCCACCGCGTGCTGTGCATCCATCCCTATTACGAGCAGGATGGCCTGATGCCCGAAACGGCTGGCCTTATCGAGACGTTCGACTTCGTGCAAAACCTCATCGCCGAGGGCAAGGTGCTCGCCGCTGCAACGCCCGGCTATGGATGCGATGCCGAGATGCTGTTCAAGATGTGCGTCGGCAACCGCATTGGCTTGGCGGTCGATGAAGCCATGGACACCGGAACCTGGTTCATCCCCGCATACGGCTCGTTCGCAATCGAGCTGGCCGACGGCGTCGATATCCCCGCGGGCACCGACAACGTCAACGTGCGCCTCATCGGCACCACCACCGCCGACTATGCAATCGTCGCAGGCGGCGAGGCCATCGACCTAGCCGAGCTGCAAGAGGCTTGGGAAGGCAAGCTCGAAAGCGTGTTCCCCTACCGCCAGAAGGGCGAAGACGTCGAAGCGGTCTCGTTCGAAGGTGGCCAGACTGCGGATGCGCCCGCCATCCTCACGGCGAAGCCCAAGGTCGTCATTCCCGTGTTCCCCGGCAACAACTGCGAGTTCGACAGCGCCCGCGCGTTCCGCCGTGCCGGCGCCGAAACCCAAACCTTCATCGTCAACAACCTGACGCCTGCCGCCGTCGCCGAAAGCACCGAGGCGCTCGTGCGCGCCATCGACGACGCCCATATCGTGTTCATCCCCGGCGGCTTCTCGGGCGGCGACGAACCCGATGGATCGGCCAAGTTCATCACCGCCTTCTTCCGCGCGCCTGCCGTAACCGAGGCAGTTCGCCGCCTGCTGCAGCAGCGCGACGGCCTGATGCTGGGCATCTGCAACGGATTCCAGGCGCTCGTGAAGCTGGGCCTCGTGCCGTTCGGCGACATCCGCCCGATGGACGATACCTGCCCCACCTTGACATTCAACACCATCGGCCGTCACCAAAGCCGCCTGGTGCGCACGCGCGTGGCCTCGAACCTTTCACCGTGGCTCGCGCAGTGCGAAGTGGGCGACATCCACACTGTGGCCATCAGCCATGGTGAGGGCCGTTTCGTCGCGAACGCCGAGATGCTGGCGCAGATGAAGGCCGCGGGGCAGATTGCCACCCAGTACGTTGACATGCAGGGCGTGCCCAGCATGGATTGGGACGTGAACCCGAACGGGTCGGTGCTGGCAATCGAGGGCATCACAAGCCCGGACGGTCGCGTGTTCGGCAAGATGGGACATTCCGAGCGCAGCGGCGCCGGCTTGTACCAGAACGTGCCCGATGCCAACTACCAGCCCATCTTCGAGGCCGGCGTCAAGTACTTCGCGGGATAGCAATAACCAATTGAATAACCAATTGGGGACAGTCCCCAATTGGTTATACATCCTAATCGGAATAAATCTTCACGAACTCGGTGAAGCCCTCGGCCTCGAGGGTCTGTATCTGGCGCTTCATGTTCTTGCGCATGGGCAGCACGGCTGCGGTCTTTCCTTCGGCACGCAGCTGCTGAGCCTGGCGCAATGCGTCCAAGCGACGTGCGGAATCGGCTTTCGCGTCCACGAGGAACGCCACCGCATCGCCGCTTTCGGCCTCGCCGGTCACATCGGCGTCGCGCAGCACCGCGATGATGCGCTCGAACCCGATGGAGAAGCCGCACGCGCACACGTCCTCGCCGCTGAACTTGCCGATCATCTCGTCGTAACGGCCGCCACCGGCAATCGAGATGCCGAAGTTGTCCACCGTCACCTCGAAGATGGGGCCGGTGTAGTAGCCCATGCCGCGCACGAGCGTCGGGTCGAATTCGATTTGCACGCCGTCGCCCGTCAACGATGCCGCTGCCGCGATAATCGCGTCGAGGTTGGCGGCCACGTCCACGAGCCCCTCGGCATCGACCGTGTTGCAGAACCCGGCACTGAACGTGTCATCGGCGCTGTTGCGGAACAGGTTCAGGTACGCATCGGCCACGGCTTCCTCGGCGCCGTTTTCCAACAGCTCGGCGCGCACGCCGTCAAACCCGATCTTGTCCAACTTGTCCAGCGTCACGAGCACGCCGCCCAGGTCTTCTTCGGCGAAGCCGGCACGCAGGGCAGCTGCCTGCAAGATGCGGCGGTCGTTGACGTGCACCGTGAAATTGTTGATGCCGGCGCGCCCCAGCACGCGGGACAGCGCATCGGATGTCGCGGTGATCAGCTCGATTTCGGCGAGGTTCGTGGCATCCCCCAGCACGTCGATATCGCATTGCGTGAACTGGCGGAAGCGCCCCTTGGCGGGTTGGTCGGCACGCCATACGGGACCGACCTGCAACGCGCGGAACGGTGACGGCAGCTGCTCTTTGTTGTTGGCGTAGAAACGAGCCAGCGGCACCGTCAGGTCGTAGCGCAGGCCGTTGTCGACGAGCTCGTCACGGTCGCCCGTTTCCCAAGCGCGAGCCAGCGCGGCACCGCGCTTCTGCACCTTGAAGATGAGTTTCTCGTTGTCGCCGCCCTGCTTCGACGTGAGGTTGCCGATGTGCTCCATCATGGGAGTCTCGATTTGCGCGAAGCCGTACTGCGCGTACGTGCGCTTGATGTCTGCCAACACCGATTCGCGCAGCCTCATGTCAGCCGGCAGGAAATCGGTCATGCCCTTCACGGGCTTCTTGGAAAAAGCCATGATTGCTCCTGTTTTCTGCAAAACGATTGGTTCAGTATACAATGTCACCTGCGAAATTGTGGAAGGACGCGCATGAAAACGAGCGATTACGAATACGAACTGCCTCCCGAGCTGATAGCGCAAGAGCCGGTCGCGCAACGCGACGCGTGCCGCCTGCTTGTCATGGACCGCGCGACGGGATTGCTCGAGGACCGCATCTTCCGCGACATCGTCGAATACGTGAACCCCGGGGACTTGCTCGTCGTGAACGAGACACGCGTGCTGCCCGCCCGCCTGCTTGGCGCCAAGCGCGGCACAGGCGGCGCTGCCGAGGTGCTGTTGCTGCGCGGGGTGTTCGACCGAGAGCCCAAAACGGCGCACACGGCGGTGTGGGAGGCGCTCGTGAAACCCGGCAAGCGCCTGAAGCCCGGTAGCGGCGCCATAATCGATTTCACGGATGGCGCAGGCAACGTCGTGCTGTCAGCCGAGGTGATCGACTGGGCCGACGGGTCGACGCGGGGCGAGCGCATCGTGCGGCTGACAACGGAGTTGCCCTCGCTCGACGAGGCGCTGCATGCCGTTGGACACACGCCGCTTCCGCCTTACATCAAAGACTACACCGGCGACGAGGAACTGTACCAAACGGTGTACTCCCGCCGCGAGAGCTCGGCAGCCGCCCCCACGGCGGGCTTGCACTTCACGCCTGAGCTCATCGACCAACTGCGGGCAAAAGGAGCCTCGTGGGAAACGGTCGAGCTCGAAGTCGGGCTCGACACGTTCCGCATCGTCGACGAGGATGACCCGACACAGCATCAGATGCACACCGAGTTCTACACCGTACCCGAACGAACGGCTGATGCCATCGCCCGCACGAAAGCCACGGGAGGACGCGTCATCGCCGTCGGAACGACAAGCGTGCGCAGTTTGGAAAGCGCATGGAGCGGCGAAGCGGGCCGCGTGCTGCCATGCGAACGGGAAGCCACATCGTTGTACCTGTTGCCAGGCAGCGAGTTTCATGTGGTCGACGCGCTGATAACGAACTTCCACGTGCCGCGATCGACATTGATGATGCTGGTCAGCGCGTTTTCCACGCGCGAGAACGTCATGGCCGCCTACCAGCACGCCGTCGCCGAGCGCTACCGTTTCTTCTCGTTTGGCGACGCCATGTTCATCTGCTAGGCGTTGCGGGCATAGACCTCTGCAATCGCCTTGGCCAAAGCGGGGATGTCGGCTTTCTGGAACTGGTAGCGGACGCATTGGGGCTCGTTTGCATCGTCGGCGCAGGAGCGCTCGACGCGCACGAACACGGCTTCGACCTCTTCGGCGCCTTGTAGCATGACAGCGTATGCATAACAGGCCGCCTGCAACACGTGTTTGCGGCGTAAATCGTCCGCGGTCTCATCGTCATGCCCGCCCGTCTTGTAATCGACAACCGTGGCATGCGCATGCGCCGCATCGAAAGCCAGCAAGTCGATTTCGCCCTCGAGGTACACGTTGCCGTCGCCTGATGCGGCAGGCACCGCCACGAAGAAGGGCACCTCGGGCGATACGTCTTCAAAGCCGGCCATGCGATGCGCGACCTCGCTTCCAAACCAACGCTGCAGCGCCCTGGATAGGCGTGCGCGCTGTTCGCCGTCGAGGTTGCATGTACGCGAAAGGGCTTTGATACGCTCTGCCGGCGGCATCTCGAGAGGTTCTTGGCCGCTGCGTTGGACGACGGCGAATTGAGCTAGCCTATGGAACGCCGTACCCAAATCGGTTGCACGGTCCTCATCGAACGCCTGCGACACATCGAAATCCCAGAAATCGTCGTCGAAGGACGCCATGGATGCACCAAAGGGGACAGGAGTAATTGGCACATTCGATGTGCCAATTACTCCTGTCCCCTTTGGTGCATCGGCCGATACGGCGAACGAATCGGCAAGGCGATCGAGCACGTCGCCTTCGTGCGACGCCTCGGAAATGGACGAGTAGCTGAACACATCTTGGCGCAGGAGCTTAAACGGTTCCCAGGCAGCATCGACATGCGGCTCGACGACGGGAACGGCGAACAAGTCGGTATCGTTCGCAGGAGCTTCCATTCCTTCATCTGCCGTATCGTCCGGCTCATCGACATCGGCTGTCAGCGCGACAAGTTCCACGACCGCCGGACGCGTTCCGCCGAAATCGCACAACGTGCGGCCTTCGCCTAATCCTGTACCCGTCGAATCAAGCGCAGCGAACACGTTTGCCATGGCGTTCTTCGGAAAGCCAAGCAGATTGCCCTTCTTCGTGCGAGTGCCAACCGATGACACAATGACCGCCTCGCGGGCACGCGTTATCGCCACATACAGCAGTCGCTTGGCTTCTTCGGCATCACCTTCCGCTTCGAAAGCACCCAAGGCAAGGGTGCGACGCAATGCGCCGGTATCGCGGGTGATGGCAGCTGACAAATCGTCTTCGCTCGCATTGGGGCCAAACTCGGCTTCCCGCATCAACGACAACGTTGCCGAGCCGACCGTATCGCCGACCTCTTTGAGGGTCTTGTCTAAATCGAGCGAAAGATACACCTTCCCCGCCACTGACGAGACGAGTAGACGCTCGGAAGATGCCTTGTCTTCCTTCATCTCGGCCACGGCCACGATGGGAAACTCGAGCCCCTTCGAGGAATGGATCGTCATGATGCGCACCGAGTCACCCCCGGAAACCGAAAGGGCTCCTGGCGCTTCCTTCGAACCTTCGAGCTTCTCGACGAAGCGGCGTGATACAGATGCCGGGCCGACTGTGCCAGCAGCCTCGATATCACGCACAATGCGGATGGCCTTGAATACATTGCCTGCAGAAGCAAAGCCCTCCGGACCTTGCGCTTGCAGCCGCGATAGCCAACCGGAGTCGGTGACGACGCGTTCCATAATGCGTGCGACCGGCATGCAGCCAATCGATTCGCGCATATCCGTCATCACGCTGAGCGCACAGGCAAGTTGCGGCGATGAGCTGGCCACAGCCTTGTCGCCAAAGGCCGCGCGCCAGAATCCACCTATGCCGCCGACGCTCTGCAAGTCGCCGACTGTGCATGCGAACAGGGGGCCTGTCAGCACGTTGAACACCGATTGAGTCTCGAGCGGGTTGGCGATGGCGCGCACAAGTTCAGCCATAACCTGAGTTTCCAGGCTTCTCGCGAACACAGAACCACCCGTCACAACGCACGGAAGGCCGCATCCGCGCAGCGCACGGGCATATACGTCGGCGTATGTCATGCGACCGAGCAACAAGGCCATTTCGCCTGCCGAATGCCCTTCGCGGGCAAATCGCGCGAATTCGTCGGCTATGCGCTGGGCTGCGACTTCAATCGTTTCCTTTGTGCTGGCGCCTCCCCTTGCGTTCGAGGTGTGCTGCACGATGACGCGTGTAGCCGAATCCGCTAGCGGGACCTTCACTTTGCCCTCTTCGCGACCCGCGCTCAGCGACATGAACTCGCCGCCGAACACGTTGGGCTTCTCGAACACGCAATCGACGAATGCCAGCACATCGGGATGGCTGCGGAAATTCTCGGAAAGGTTTATGACCGAATCGGACCATTCCGAGCGAATCGACTTCAGGTGCCTGCGATACACCGACACGTCGGCACCGCGGAACCCGTAAATCGATTGTTGCGCATCGCCGACCGTGCACAAACGCGATGCGCCCTCGCCCGCCAGGCGCTTGATCATGTCGACCTGCATCTGGTCGGTATCTTGGAACTCGTCGACCATGACGAGCTTGAACTTGTCTGCATAGCATGCTGCGATATCGGGATGATGCTCGAGGGCCTGAGCCGCCATTACGAGCAAGTCGTTGTTGTCGAGCACGCCATCAGCGCGCTTGAGGGTGGCGAATTCGTCGAGCACGCGACGCGCCAACATGACGAGCGTTTCGAGATGAGCGTGCGCAGCACCCAGCCGCGCTTCCATGACGCAGGTGCTCAGCTCTATGCGTGCCTCATCGATGAGCGCCTTGTAATCCTTGCTGCCGAATTGCTTCGATAGATTGAACGGCGCGATGATGCGCAGGGCTTCTTCGTGGCCATGCACGCCGTTTGCGAGCGCGCCATGCGCCTCTTGCAACACCGGGGCGGTCTCGGCAAGCCATCTGTCGCGCGTCGCATTTGCCTTCTCGGCTTCGACGCAGGCGAACACGTTCTCGATGAGCGATAACACCTGGTTGACGATTATCCCAGGCTCGCGGACGGCGCCCGGCATCACGATTGCATTGGCCCCATCGCCTTGTATGGAAGCGGCTTCGACGATGCTCGAAAGCATGGACTCGACCGAAACGCCGCGATTTCCATAGGAGCGGACCCGGTATTCGGCAAACAGGGCATCGAGGCCCGGCGTGTGCTCGGTTTGCACAATTTTTAACACGTTGTCGAGCGCCCGATCCCGATACGTTACGACTTCGGTGCCTTCGACCACGCTGAAGGCGGGGTCGATGCCCAACTCGATGGCATGAGCCCGCAGGATGCGCGAGCACATGCCGTGGATGGTCGACACCCATGCCTCGTCGACGCGTAGCGCCTGATCGACGAAACCGCGTGCGCGCAATTCGGCCTTGATGCGCGATTTCAGCTCGGTGGCGGCTTTCTTCGTGAACGTGATTGCGCATACCTCGTCGATATCGGTTACATACCCGGTTTCGAACGCGCCGGCAATGCGTTGCGTCAACGTGAAGGTTTTGCCAGAACCGGCACCAGCCGCCACGACGAGCGGACGGTCGAGCGTCTCGACGCATTTTCGCTGCTCCTGCGTAAGCGCCATGGCTCATGCACCCCGCTTCGGACAGGAAAGCACCGGACAATACTCGCACATCTTCTGGAAAGCCGGATCGGGTTCGAGCTTGCCCGAGCTCATGCGGGCGATGGCATTGGCCACGACTCGCTCCGTTTCGTCGAGCATGGCGCTAAACGTCAGATCGGAAAACGCAACCGTGGCATCAGGATCGGCAGGAGGCTGTTCCGTAAGCCTGCACGCGCACTTGTCTGGACGTATGCCCGGCAAATGAGCTGCTTCGAGCACGCGCGGATCGTATGCGCCCGATACAGCCGGACGTCGCCCGTTGTTGACGTACAGCGCGCCGACGACATCGAGGCCCAGCACCTTCTTGACAACCTGGGCATAGATGCGTGTTTGCACCTTGCCTGCATGGCCTTCGGTTTTGCCGCCGATCTCGTACTCGTCGTTGAGCGATCCCTTGTAGTCGATTATCACCGCATGGCCGCTGTCATCGACGTCGATGCGGTCGACTTTACCCACGAGGGGGAATCCGGCGTACTCGACCATTTGGTCGGCATCGATCGTGTATTCGAAATAGGCGGGATGGAACGTGGGCAGGAGCTTCGCCTCGAAATCGAGGTACGACACGAGCTGGTCGCCCAATGCCGCAACCTCGCGCCGCTCCAATTCGGTGGCGTAAACAAGCCGCCCGCTGCGTGGTTCTTTGGAAAACTGAGCTCTGGCAAGCTCCTCGACGGTGTTCCGCATAAGCTTTTGAGCCATGGGCAGGTTTTGCTCGGTCACCTTCATGTGTCCTGCCGCTTGGAATTGCCGATAGAACGACTCGAGCGCCGCATGGGCAAACGATCCCATTTCGAGCGGGCTGAAACCCTCGTCCAAGGCCTCGACGCGCAAACGCCGCGTGACGAACCAACGCAACGGGCACTCGAGGAACGTCTCTATCTGCGAAGGCGACAAGCGCCGAATCTCGATGGGCTGATGATCTGCCTCGTAGCTTGACCCGTCTATATCCCCAATGCCCAGGGCGGAAACGGCAACTGCCAGGGGCTGTACTTCGCTTTCGGCAGCGGCGCGCGCGTTCGCATACAGGAATTGCTCGCCGCGTTCGGTCATTCCGTTTTGCAAGCTAACAGGCAGGCGATAGATGTTGTCGATGTCGTCAGTAGCAGATACGTCGGGTCGGTATGCGTCGACGAACTCCTCCAACACGGCCGAAGGGTACGTGGCATCGGCCTTCGCATCGCCGAGCGGCCGCATGACGATCAGGTTTTGCGTGGGAAGATTGCACAAGGCGCAAAACTGGCGTCGAGCCCTAGGCAGGGCGCTTTCCTCGGAAGGCAACCCGAGCTTTGCGAACAGCGTGATGGTCGCGTCATCCTTATCGGCAACGGGATAATCTTCAGATGTGAGATCGGCTATGACAAGCGACGCTGCCACATGACTTCCCATGCGCGCCGCAAACGCCTGCGTCGTGAACAAAACCGACGTTTCCGCGCCTTCCACTTGCCTTGAAACGGGAATGCTTGCCCTCTCGAGCGTGGCAGCGCATGATCCTATGCCTGAGCGCATGACCCTTGCCGCCTTCATGACCTCGCGTAAGGCCTTCATAGCGGAAAGCTGTTCTGAGCGCCAGGCAGCCGAGCGATGCACGGCAGCCTGGACCGTCTGTTCGAACAATCCGATGAGGATGTCGGCATCGCAATCGGAAGCGAGCTCTTCCAATTGCGAGAACGGTTCGGACTGGGCGCGCAACTGTGCAAGCACGTCGTCGCGCTGCGCGATGCGGTCAGCACGGACGCTGGCGTCTATCTTGAACGCGTCGGTTTGCGAGAAGCCCGCGAACGGAGACAACGCGACATCCGAAAGAAACGCGGGATCCCACGGGTCATCGTGCAAACAATGGTACATGGCCAAAAACGCCTTGCCGAAATCGGTCTGGGCGAACGGCTTGCGCGCTTGCAAGCACACCCGTATACCAGCAGCGGAAAGGCGCTGCTGGGTGCGCGTGCATAGGTCGAGCGGATCCTTGCAAACGACAATGACGTCGCCCGCCTGCGCGCATTCCAGCACGGTATCGGCCACGAGGCCAGGCTCGGCAAGCCTGCCCGAAGGGAATGCGAATCGCACGTCGATGCCCTCAGGCGCTGGCCCGATTCCCAATGACCCAGGCGCCGGGTTCAACGTCAAATCCAGGTGGGGGCACGCTGCGAAGAATTCCCCCTGCACCCACGAAAGCGGTGGAGCTTCGGGCATGAGAACGCCCATCGGCCGGGGGAACACGGTTGCGGCGCGGCGCGCAAGCGCCATAGCCGCAGCGCCTGGTTCCACGAAACCCAACTGGCCGATGAAATCTTCGTAGTGCGCAAGGGTGTTCAAGAACGAAACCTCGCGCGGGGAAAGGCCGACGATGCCGGAGTCGTTTCGCGTCGAGGCGAGCGCTTCCTCGAATGCGGGCATGCCCGCAGCCTTGCGCATGCAGGATGCAGCAAGCTGCACGATACCCGACGAAACGGAATCTGGATTGCATTCGGCAAACACCGCTTGCAAGGCAATCCGGCGCTGCACGTCGTCGATGATCGTGCTGCCGTCGCCGTGAAACTCCCACAAATCGGCTATCCAAGCGTCGAACGTGGTCACAGTCTGTGCGAACACACCTGCGCCTTGTGCTTCGGCTTGCCGCTTGCGCCAGGTTTCAACCTGCGCGAACGACGGCAATATGACCACATCGATACTCACGAGACCGCCTTGTTCGAACGCTCGTTACAATGCCTTGGCCACAATGCGGCAACGTATATGAAACCGCTGTAAACCTTTTGACAGCAGTTCTTTCGACAGGGCGAAGCCCTATGCAAGCCTAGTCGAATATCGCGGAGCATGCTCCAAACCCGAACAGCGCGAAATAAGCGCAGAGGCCGACCACAAGAATGATTATGAGGGCAGTCTTTGCGGTCTGCGCCTTCGCGTCGCCTGCTTCAATGTTTCCCAAATTGTATGCAGAGTTAGCCTGGATGGCGAAAATGAACGGGATAATGGCAAGCAGGCCTCCGCAGAACAAGAACTCGAGGACGCTGAGCACGATGAGCATCGTGGCGCTTTTCGCTGGCGCTTGACCGTACGGCTGCTGATATGCCGGCTGCTGGTAGGGCTGCGGCTGTTCCGGTTGCTGGTAAGGCTGTTGGTAGGGCTGATCGTACGTCGGTTGCTGGACAGGCGCCTCGACCGGCAATGCCGCACCGCAGTTCGTGCAGAACTTCGCGCTCTCGGGCACTTCTCCACCACAATACATGCAAGTCGTCATACGGCTTCTCCTCTTCTCGCATCAACGATGTTTCGCGTTGCCGCCATTATAGTACACGCTCTATACGCAGAGACGGATAGGGGCGACGGCAAAACGGCTATTCGTCCTCGACAGTGCCTTCCTCTTCTTTCAACGCTTTGAACTTCTCTTTCATAGTGGGATTGCCGCGCGTGAGCTTCTTGACGGTTAGCCCCTCGAGCTTGTTGTTGGCTGCCGACAGGTGCTTCTCGGAAACAAGCAGCTTCTCCTTGGCCTTTTGCAGGTCGGCAATTGCCTTGTCGATGGCCTTGACTGCATCACCAAACCGCAACGACGCATCTTCAAAGTTCTTGAAGAACCCTTGCTTGAACGTGTTCAAGTCACGTTCGAAGTTGGTCACGTCAAGCTCTTGACGGCTGACAAGCGCTAATTGGCGCTTGTATTCGAGCGAGGTCAGCGCGGCGTTGCGCAACAGCGAGATGATGGGGATGAAAAACTGCGGGCGCACGACGTACATCTTGGGATAGCGATGTGACACGTCGACGATGCCCTCGTTGTACAGCTCGCTTTCGGGTTCGAGCAACGACACGAGGATGGCGTATTCGCAGTTTTTCTTCTTGCGGTCCTTGTCGAGCTTGGCGAAATGGTCCTCGTTCTTCTTCTTGACAGAATTCGTATCGCCTTCGTTCTTCATCTCGAACATGATGGAGATGATCTCGTTGCCGTCTTCATCGATCTCGCGGAACACGAAATCGCCCTTCGTGCCCTCGACAGCTTCGTTATCTTTCTCGAAATACGCGTTGGGGAAGGCGATTGCGCGGATGCGGTCGAACTCGTACTGGCAGTGTTGCTCAAGTGATTCGCCCACCATCTTGGTGGAAAGGCGTGCCTTCATGTCTTTCAGGCGTTCGATTTCGTCTTTGTGGAAGGCGATGATGTCGTCTTTCGCCTTTGCCTGCTCGGCGAGCTGCTCTTTGAACGTGGCCTCGATGCGTGCATTCTCGGCTTGCTGAACCTCGACGGTGGCGCGCAGGGAGTCGCGTTCCTTTTCGATGGCAGATACGGCTTGCGCCACGGCGAGTTGTTGCTGGGTGCGATGCGTTTCGTCTTGAGATTCTAGCTTTGCACGCAACTGGGCGATTTCGGCATCGCGATCGGCAACTGCCTTTTGCAATGCGGCGCTGGATTCGGCCTGCGCTTGCTTCAGCGCTGCGGCGGATTCGGTTTTGGCTTCACGCAGTTGCGCTTCCGATTCGACTTGCGCAAGTTTGAGCGCCTGGTCTTTTTCGGCTTCGAGCAGCTTCACCCGTTCGGCTAGATCGCGTGCGAACTCCTCGTCGCGCACCTGCTTGACAACCGAGTCGAGATCGGATTGCTCGAGCGAAATGACGGTTCCGCAGTTGGGGCATTTGATTTCTGCCATGCTGTGCTCCTTATAGTCGTCTTGTTAACAGGATACCCGTTAATAAGGCGCTTGGGTGTCCCATAAACGGGAGACATTCGCTCATTGTTAAACGTACAGGTTGAGTGTCA
>JAFWJU010000110.1 GCA_017511465.1 Eggerthellaceae bacterium
ACGAGGCTCAGGCCGGCGACAACATCGGCTGCCTGCTCCGCGGCATCAAGCGCGAAGAGATCGAGCGCGGCCAGGTTCTGTGCAAGCCGGGTTCCGTGACCCCGCACACCGAGTTCGACGCTCAGATCTACATTCTGACGAAGGAAGAGGGCGGCCGCCACACCCCGTTCTTCGACGGCTATCGTCCGCAGTTCTACTTCCGCACCACGGACGTCACGGGTGTTGCTCACCTGCCCGAGGGCACCGAGATGGTCATGCCTGGCGACAACGTGCTCATCCATGCTGAGCTCATCCACCCGATCGCCATGGAAGAGGGCCTGCGCCTGGCTATCCGCGAGGGTGGCCGCACGGTCGGTTCTGGCCGCGTGACGAAGATCTTCAAGTAAGCTTCGTCTCATCAGAGGCATCTGGAAACGGAGCCCGCCCGCAAGCGGGCTCCGTTCATGAAATCATGTGACTTCGAGCGGTGAAAGCATAGAGGCAAGAGGAGTTTTAATGCGAACGTTGGTCACCTTGGCGTGTACGGAATGCAAGCGCCGTAACTACACGACCAAGAAGAACAAGCAGAACAACCCCGACCGAATCGAGATGAAGAAATATTGCAAGTGGTGTGGTCATCACACCCTGCACCGCGAAACTCGATAACATAGGGGAGAGGCAAGCGTATAGGCCAGTAGTTCAATTGGTAGAGCGTCGGTCTCCAAAACCGGAAGTTGAGGGTTCGAGTCCTTCCTGGCCTGCCAGCTTGTTTGATCCGAGCAGCTTGTGTTCAATTTGCTTTGTTTAGCAACTTGAAGTCAGGCTGCTTGTTTGGCGTTATAAGCAGGTAAGTTTTTTCGTAGAAACTGAGGTCGAAATGGCCCACAAGTCTAAGACACAGCGTGCCAAGGCATCGGCTGCCAAGGCAAACAAGCGCGACCGCGAAGAGCGCGAGGCGCTTGCAGCCGAGACTGCCGAAGAGGCTGTCGAGGAAGTCGTCGAAGAGCCGAAGAAGAGCTTCTTCAAGAAGAAGGAAGACAAGCCCGAGGCCAAGCAGCAGTCCGCTGCCGCCAAGAAGGAAGAGAAGAAGCCGAAGAAAACGCGCTTCCAGTTCTTCAAGGACGTCAAGGCCGAGATGAAGCGTGTCACCTGGCCCACCCGCAAGGACGTGATCCGTTGGAGCGGCGTCGTGGTGGGCGCTTTGGTGTTATTCGGCGTGTATGTCGCCATTCTCGACAATGTCATCGTCACGCCCGCACTCGTGGCGCTTTCCGGGTTAGGTGCGTAAGTCATGGCGAAAAAGTGGTATGTACTGCATACGTACTCGGGTTACGAGAACAAGGTCAAGCAGAACCTGCTTCAGCGCATCGAGGCGCTCGGCCTCGAGAACAAGGTTTTCAAGATCGAGATTCCCACCGAGACGGTCACCGAGATCAAGGAAGGCGGCAAGCGCGTCGAGTCCGAGAAGAAAGTGCTTCCCGGTTACGTGCTCGTCCGTATGGAGCTTGATCCCGAAAGCTGGACGGCCGTGCGCAACACGCCGGGCGTCACGGGCTTCGTCGGCAGCCAGGGTAATCCCGAGGCGCTGACGCGTGACGAATACAACAAGATCATGGGCGTCGGCAAGCCGCGTCCCGGCGTTCCGAAGAAGGCAACGACGAGCATCGAGGTTGGCCAGACGGTCAAAGTGGTTTCGGGGCCCTTCGTCGACTTCGACGGCACGGTGGCCGAGGTCATGCCCGATGCCGGCAAGGTTCGCGTCCTGGTTTCGATCTTCGGACGCGAAACCCCCGTCGAATTGTCGTTCGACCAGGTGGCAAAGGTTTAAGGAGAAATCACGCGCGTGCGTGCCCGCGTGGACCGGGGCTTCTCACGGACGCTTGCGAGATAGATGAACTAAAGCAGAATCGAAAGGATTTGAGATATGCCTCCCGCAAAGAAAGTAGCTGGCTTCATTAAGCTGCAAATTCCGGCTGGTGCCGCAAACCCGGCTCCTCCGGTAGGTCCGGCACTTGGCGCCCAGGGCGTCAACATCATGCAGTTCTGCCAGGCGTTCAACGCCGCGACGCAGGAGCAGGCCGGCACGATCATCCCCGTCGAGATCACCGTTTACGAGGATAAGACCTTCACGTTCATCTGCAAGACGCCTCCGGCAGCCATCCTGATCAAGGAGAAGCTGGGCATCGAGAGCGGCTCCGGCATTCCGCAGCTGCGCTTCGTCGGCACGCTGACCGAAGATCAGCTCCGCGAGATCGCCGAGGTCAAGATGCCCGACCTGAACGCCAACACGATCGAGGCTGCGATGGAGATCATCGCCGGCACCGCTCGCTCGATGGGCGTTCGCATCGAAGGCCGCGAGATGAAAAAGAAGTATGTGCCTTCGCGCAAGCTGGCCGAGCAGCTTAAGGCTTTGGGCCAATAGTTTTGCGTTTCTGAATTCTGCGGCAGCACATCTGGCTTTCAGAACCCGGTTTGCTTCGCACACGGCACGAAGGCCGCTTAGCTCAGCAAGCCGGAACCTTCAAGCCAGCTGCACTTGCCGCAAAACCCAGAATTCGCAAAACCGAGAAAGGTAATTAGCACAAACGTGCTGGTTATAGAAGATGGGAGAATGCCTGCGGGCATTCGCTAACGACCACGAAGGAGAACAGAAATGGCAAAGAAATCCAAGGCGCATAAGATTGCGGTCGAGAAGATCGGCGACGAGCTGTACGCTCCGTACGAGGCGTTCGTCAAGCTGAAGGAAGTTGCTTCCTGCAAGTTCGACGAAACGGTCGAGGTTCACTTCCGCCTGGGCATCGACACCCGCAAGGCCGACCAGAACCTGCGTGGCACCGTGGCCCTGCCGAACGGCTCGGGCAAGACGGTCCGCGTTGCCGTGTTCGCCGAGGGCGACGCCGCCCGCGCCGCCGAGGAAGCTGGCGCTGATATCGTCGGTTCCGACGACCTCGTTGCTGACATCCAGGCTGGCAAGATCGACTTCGACGCCGCCGTCGCCACGCCCGACCAGATGGGCAAGGTTGGCCGTCTCGGCAAGATCCTGGGCCCCCGCGGCCTTATGCCGAACCCCAAGCTGGGCACCGTCACTCCCGACGTCGCCAAGGCCATCACCGAGCTGAAGGGCGGCCGTGTGGAATACCGCGCCGACCGTTACGGCATCGCTCATGTCATTCTTGGCAAGACCAGCTTCGAGCCCGAGAAGCTCGCCCAGAACTACGGCGTCGTGTACGACGAGATCGTTCGCATGAAGCCGTCCACGGCAAAGGGCAAGTACGTCAAGTCCATCACTGTCGCCTCCACGATGAGCCCGGGCATCAAGATCGACCCGAGCGTCAACCGCGAGTACGACAAGCCGCAGGAGGTTTCGGCAGAATAAAGGCTGCAAGCGCGAACATCAAGGGAGGCCTTCGGGCCTCCCTTTTTTATTTAAATGCGCCAAAGGACAGGCACCGCCACTCATTTTGCGCGAAAATGAGCAGTGGTACTCGTCCCGTAACTCGTAAAGGATTGCCATGGCTGTCATAAAGAAAACGCCAGCGGAAATCGAGGCCATGAAGGAAGCCGGCAGGTTGTCGGCGGCCGTGCTGCGCGAAGTGGGTGCCCGTTGCGTGCCTGGTGTGACGACGCTCGAATTGGACGAGTTCGCCGAGGACTACATTCGCAGCCATGGGGGCATTCCCACGTTCAAGGGCTATGGCGGATTTCCGGGAAGCATCTGCGCTTCGATAAACGAGCAGGTCGTGCATGGCATTCCGTCTTCCAAGGTGAAGCTGCAGTCTGGCGATATCATTTCGATAGACGTGGGTGCGACAGTCGACGGCTGGGCGGGGGATAACGCTTGGACATATGCTGTTGGAACGGTTTCCACCGAGCGCAAACGGTTGCTCGAGCAAACTGAGAAGAGCATGTGGGCGGGGATATCGGCAGCGCGTGTGGGCAACCGCTTGGGCGATATCGGGCATGCCGTGCAGTCGGTGGCAAAGCAGGCGAATCTGGGGGTCGTGCGCGCCTACACCGGCCATGGCATCGGCCGCGACATGCACGAAGACCCCAACGTTCCCAACTACGGCATGCGGCACACGGGCATGAAGCTCGAAACCGGCATGGTGCTCGCTATCGAGCCCATGCTGACGCTGGGCACGTACAAGGTTCGCGTGATGCCCGACGGATGGCTCGTCGTGACCAATGACGGCAAGCCCGCAGCGCATTTCGAAAAAACAGTGGCCATCACCGAAAGCGGCCCCGTATTGGTATCGGTCGAGCCCGATCACAAGCGCCCCGTAAATTAAAGGCGCAATCGCCTTTCCGCGTTCCATGGCGCTGAGCGCGTACGTTGCACGGCGCGGTACAATGGGAGCATGAGAATCGATCACGCCATCGACGAATTCCTGGCGCACTTGCGCGTCGAGCGGGGGAGTTCTCCGTTAACGGTCGAAGCCTACGGAGCCGACTTGGCTGATTACGCCCTGTTCCTCGAGGAAGCCGGCGTGACCCAGGTCGAGCGTGTCGACCGCGATGCCGTGGTGGCGTACGAAGCCGATTTGAGCGAGCGCGGGTATGCCGTCACGAGCATCGACCGCCACCTTTCGGCCGTGAAAAGCTTCCACAAGTTCTGCGTGCGCGAGGAATTCGCGAAAGCGAATCCGGCGGCCACCGTGCGCTTGCCTGCTCCTCCCGACAAGTTGCCCGACGTGCTCACCATCGAGCAAGTGAACGCGTTGCTCGACAGCCAAAGCGTCGACGATCCCACCGGTTTGCGTGACCGCGCGATCTTGGAAGTGCTGTATGGCTGCGGACTTCGCGTCAGCGAGTGTTCAGGCCTTGACCTGGGAAATTGCGCCCTGTCGGAAGGGTACTTGCGCGTCACGGGCAAGGGCGACAAGGACCGCATTTCTCCCATTGCAGGTTGCGCGCTCGATGCGCTTGTCGCGTATCTTGAAACGGGTCGTCCCGAACTTGCCAAGCCGACGAAGCCAACGGCAGCCGTGTTCCTCAACACGCGCGGCGGCCGCCTGACACGTCAAAGCATTCACAAGATCGTGGCACGTGCAGGTCTTTCCATTGGCGTGGAGAACCTGCATCCGCACACGTTGCGTCACTCGTTCGCTACGCACATGTTGGCGGGTGGTGCGGACTTGCGCGTCATCCAGGAAATCTTGGGGCATTCGGACATTTCGACCACGCAGGTGTACACGCACGTCAACCGCACGCACATTCGCGAGGAGTACCTAAGCGCTCATCCCCGTGCGTAGGGGGTGAGTTTGGGAGCTTGCCCATTACTCATTCCAACGTGTTTCCACGGCAAGAATGTTGCCTATAATGAACAGGCGGAAGCGATAGTTCGCGTCGAATGGAGCATGCGCCATGATCATCATCAACCTGGATAAGCTGCTCACCGAACGCAAGATGCAATCATTCGAGCTTGCCAAGCAGCTCGATTGCACCGTGCAGACAATCTCTCGCATGAAAACTGGGAAGACCAAGGCGTTTCGCCTCGAGATGCTCGACGACATTTGCAAGCTGTTCGAATGCCAGCCGGGCGATGTGCTCGAGCACGTTTCAGAAGAAGAGGCAATCAAGCGTTTCGGCGTTGATTTCGTACGAGAATACAAGGAGTACCACGGTTTCGCATAGCTGAAAAACGCCTCCTGAAAGGCGTTTCCATAGCCAATATTGTGCAGGCGATTCAAGCGTCCACAGCATTTTGTGGACGCTTTTTCTTGCCCGTGAAAAAAGGCTGAAAATGTGGCAAAACAGCCCGTAAAAGTGCAGAAAAGTGTTGCCTAGTGTCGCGTTGTGGGATAAAATGTAACGCGTTCGACAAGTTTCATTCGGAATCTGGCCAAGGGGAGTCATGGAAGAAGCGCGCAACACCGTTGATCTCAACGGATCGTATCGCTTCAAGATCGACGCGAAGGGTCGCGTGTCTCTGCCTGCCAAGTTCCGCAAGGTCTTGTCGGAAGACCTCGTCGTTGCCTGCGCTCTCACCGGCGATTACCTGATGGTGTTCGACGGTCAGGGCAGCTTCAACACATGGGTGGACGGCATATTCGTCGACAAGTTCGGCGGGTACAACTCCACGAACCGCGAGCAGATGATGCTGCGCAGCATGCTGAAGGGCAACGCGTTCGACGTGCAGCCCGACACCGCTGGTCGCATCCTGCTTCCCGCCGAGCTGCGCGAGAAGGCTGGCATCGACAAAGAAGTGGTCATTGTGGGCAACACGGGCTTCTTCGAGGTCTGGAGCGAGAAGCGCCGCACCGAGCTGGTTGAAGAGATCGACGTCTCCAGCCTGCTCAGCTAAATGGGCGCTACCTTGACAAACGAATATCGGCATATCCCGGTCCTGCTTGCCGAGTGCCTCGAGCAACTGAAACTACAACCGCAGCACACGTTCGTGGACGCAACGCTCGGCGGCGCGGGACATTCCCTCGAAGTTGCCACGCAACTAGGGCCTGAGGGCCTGCTCATTGGAATCGACCAGGACGAGTCGGCTTTAGCCGCTGCGTCACAACGCCTAAACAATCTACCTGATGAGCAACGCCCCAACCTCAAACTAGTTCGTGGCAACTTCGGGGATATGGATGAGCTGCTCGTGCAATGCGAAATCCCCGGAGTCGATGCGTTCCTCTTCGATTTGGGAGTTTCGTCGCCGCAGCTCGACACGCAGGCTCGTGGCTTCTCCTTCAAGGAGAACGGCCCCCTTGATATGCGGATGGATCCGGGTAAACAAACCCTAACCGCAGCAGAGGTCATCAACACCTATAACGCAGCAGACCTCACTCGGATCATCCGTATGTACTCTGACGAGAAGTGGGCCAGCCGCATAGCCGAATTCATCGTGAAGCGCCGTGAACAGGCGCCGATCGAAACGAGTGCCGAGCTTGTCGACGTCATCAAAGCAGCTATCCCCGCTAGCGCCCGACGTGCTGGCGGGCATCCTGCGAAGCGGACATTCCAAGCCATCCGGATAGAAGTCAACTCGGAGCTTACCGTGCTGAGAGCAGGTCTCGACGCGGCGGTTCGCTGGCTCAATCCCGGTGGCAGGCTCGTGGTCATCTCGTACCACTCGTTGGAAGACCGCATAGTGAAGGAAGTGATGGCGGCGGGTGCGAACCGTTGCACCTGTCCGCCCGACTTCCCTGTATGCGCATGTGGGAAACAGCCGATACTCGAAGTCGTCACGCGTAGGCCCATAACGCCCACGCCTGACGAAATTGAACGAAATCCGCGTGCACGCAGCGCCAAGCTGCGAGTGGCACGCAAGTTGTAACGACGACGCAAAGAAAGGCGGTGGGTGCGATGGCGAACGCCGAATACGCATTCCGGTACAACGCATATCCCGATTACGCACCCGAGCGCACGCGTCGGTCCGACGTTCGCGCGGTGCGCACAGGCACTCGCCGCGAGGCCGATTCCAACGCCGCCATTCTTGTCACCGCTGCCAAGTTGGCTGCCGTCGTGTTCGTGTTCATCGCCGCGCTTTGCTTCGCGCGTATCGCGCTGACGAACGCGGCTGTCACGACCATGATCGAAAGCGACGTCATTTCGGCTCAGATCACCGAGGCCCGTTCTTCGGGCGTCAGCCTCGAGATGGAGCAAAGCGTCCTTTCCAGCACCTCGGCCCTTAACTCTGCAGTCAAGCGCCTCGGCATGGGAGCGCCTGGCTACGTTGGCTCTATCACGCTCGAACCCGACGTTGTTGCGCTCGACGCCAACGGCGGGCTGCTGTTCTCCGACTCCGTCAAGAACGTCGTCGGCACGCAGGTGTAACGCATGGCTGGCGCTGGGCGAGGTCCGCGCGAGCCGCGCAGCGGGCGCTCCACGGCAGCCGATTTCGAACGCTATGTATCCCGGGGAAGCAACCGCGTCTTCGTCGTCGTGGTCGTGTTCTTGCTGTTTGCGGCACTGTTCTTCGTGCGTCTCGTGTATCTGCAAGTAATCATGGCGAACCAATACGCCGAGCAAGCCCAGCAGTCGCGCACGATAGGCTTCGTCGTGGAACCGCGGCGCGGAACGATTTACGATCGCAACGGGCATATTCTTGCCATCAGCGTGGATGCGTACACCATTTACGCAAATCCTTCCGAGATCACCGAGCCGGGTTCCACGTCACGTGCCTGCGCCGAAGTGCTCGGCGGCAAGGCGCAAGACTACGTCGAGGCTTTGTCGCAGGGCGAATCGGCAACGTTCACGTTCATCAAGCGCAAGGCCGATGTCGACCAGGCTAACAAGCTGCGCGAGATGAACTTGCCCGGCATCTACTTCATCGAGGACACGCGCCGCGAGTACCCGTATGGCCAGACGGGCGGTCAGGTCATCGGGGCTTGCAGCGTGGCCGTCGACGAAGAGCGCAACCGCGAGTACTACGACGGCATCTGCGGAATGGAGCTGTACTACAACACCATCTTGGCGGGCACGCCCGGGTATTACGAAGCCGAGGTCGGTGCCGACGGCACGCCCATACCCGGTGGCGTACACGAGTCGAAACGCGCTGTCGAGGGCCAGGATATCGTCATCTCCATCGACATCGAGTTCCAGGAAGAAGTCGAGAAGGCCCTCGCCGCCGATGTGAAACGCGTCGGCGGGAAAGGCGGTTCGGCTGTCGTCATGGACGCCACGACCGGCGAGATTTACGCCGCTGCATCGGATCCGTTCTTCAATCCAGCCGATCGCACGAACGTGCCCGAGGGCTCGATGCAGCTGAAGGCGGCCACGAACCTGTTCGAGCCCGGCTCGATTTTCAAGACCGTGTCGGCCACGGCGATCCTCGAAGAGGAGACCATGACCCCCGACACCGAGATCACCGTGCCCGAGTACATCGAGGCAGACGGCTACATCGTCGCGGATGCCTATGACCACGAAGAGGTCAAGTGGTCGCTGCGCACCATCATCAACAAGTCGTCGAACATCGGCATCTCGCTTTCGGTCGAGAAGTTCCTGGGCTTCCAGAAGTTCTACGATTCCATCCTTCGTTACCGCTTCAACGAGTTGACGGGCGTCGATTATCCGGGCGAGCAGTTGGGCTACTTGCTCGATTTCGACTACTGGTCGCGTGTTCAGGGCTACAACGTCACGTTTGGCCAGGGCATCTCGATCAATGCCCTGCAGATTTTGTGCTTCTATGGCGCGCTGATCAATGACGGCGTCGAGGTGACGCCCCACTTCTTGCTGCGCAAGCCGCAGACCGAAGAGGTTCCCACGTGGGAAACGCATGAGATCATCAAGAACAAGAACGCAATCGAGCCCATGGTCAGCATGTTGCAAACGGTCGTGACCGATGGCACGGGCACCGATGCGGCTATCGAGGGCTACGATTGCGCCGGCAAGACGTCAACTGCCGAGATTTTCGATATGGAAGGCGGCTACCGCGTTGATGCCGTGAACATCGCCTTCACGGGATTCATCGCCAATTCGAACAGTCCGCTCGTCTGTTTCTGCGGAGCCGATGAGGTACCTGCCGACCGTCACGTCACCCCCATGTTTCAAGATATAATGACGCATGCGATAAACCGATATAACATCGTTCCAGATTAAGGCGGGCGTCATGGCTACTTGTTCCGAACTCTTCATTGGGCTTGATTGTACGATAATCGGTGATTCCGCAGGTGAAGTGGGTGGTTTGGCCTACCGCAGCGATGCTGTGAAGCCAGATGACATGTTCTTCTGCATCGTCGGCTTCAAAGTTGACGGCCACTCGTTTGCGCAGGACGCCATCGACCGCGGCGCAAAGTTCATCGTGGCAGAGCGACGTCTGTACCAAGCCGATACGTCTCAAGTCACCGTCATCATCGTCAACGACTCGCGCAAGGCCATGGCACACGTCGCTGCGCGTTTCTATGGAAATCCGTCAGCGGATTTCAACCTTGTGGGCGTCACCGGCACGAACGGCAAGACAACCACGACGTACCTCGTCGAGCAGATTGCGCGCGGCCAGGGCAAGCGCTGCGGCGTTATCGGCACGGTCGGCGTCGAGATTGCCGGCGTGCGCGAGAAGGCCGAGCACACCACGCCCGAGTCGCCCGACCTGCAGCGCACTTTCGCGCGCATGCGCGAGGCCAGCTGCAATGTCGTGGCCATGGAGGTTTCGTCCCATGCGCTTGACCTGCAGCGCACCTGGGGCACGAAGTTCGCCGTCACGGCGTTCACGAACCTGACGCAGGATCACCTTGATTATCACCACACGTTCGAGGCTTATTTCGAGGCCAAGGCGCTGTTGTTCTCGAACGGCTATCCGGCCAAGCGCGTCATTTGCGTCGATGACAAATGGGGTCGCGAGCTGTTGCGCCGCTGTTCGGCAGCTGACGATTGGGTAATCACCACGGGCTTCGATTCGTCGGCGCAGATTCATCCCGTGACAGTCGAATACGCCTCTGATCACACGTACGTCGAGCTTGACGTACGTGGTCGCCGTGTGGCGTTCACATATCCGCTTGTGGGCCGTTTCAACGTGTCGAACGTCATGTGCGCATTTGGCATCGCCAAGGCGCTCGGTTACGAGAACGAGGACATCGCACGTGCTCTGGAGGCTGCCCCGCAGGTGCCGGGCCGCTTAGAGCGGGTGCACGCGAAAGCCGACGGCGGCATTTCGGTGTTCGTCGATTACGCGCACACTCCCGATGCGCTTGCCAAGGCAATCGCGTCCATCAAGGCGCTCAGCACGGGCCGTACGCTTGTCGTGTTCGGCTGCGGTGGCGACCGCGATGCCTCCAAGCGCTCGATCATGGGTCGGGCGGCGCTTGACGGCGATTACGCCATCGTGACATCGGACAACCCCCGAACCGAGAAGCCCGCCGATATCATCAGCGACATTTTGGGCGGCATGAGTTCGGGTGAGGGCCGTTACGAGGTTGTACCCGATCGCCGCGAGGCCATTGCACGTGCCATCCAACTGGCAGAGTCGGGCGATTCCATCTTGATTGCGGGTAAAGGCCACGAGGATTATCAGATTATTGGAAGCGAAGTGCGCCATTTCGACGACCGCGAGGTCGCCGCTGAGGAGTTGGAGCGCGTTTTCGCGTAGGGGATCATGAAACTAAGCGTTACTGAAATAACCGAAGCTGTATCCGGACGCATATACGAGTCGTCCGCATTGAGCGAAAAGGAAGGGCGCCAAGCGCCTGCAGCATTTGAATCGATAGTCGCCACAGGCATGACGTGGGATTCCCGCACCGTGCAACCCGGCGACCTGTATGTGGCTTTGCCGGGAGAGCGTGTCGACGGACACGATTATGCGGCAGCTGCCGTCCAAGCGGGAGCAGCTTGCGTGCTTGCCTCGCGCGAGGTGGAGGTTGCAGCACCTGTCGTCCTCGTCGACGACACTGCCCGTGCACTGACCGACTTGGCTGCCTATTGGCGCAGCCGCCTGCACGGCACGGTCGTGGGCCTTACGGGTTCCACGGGCAAGACCACGACGAAGGGCCTCGTGCGCGACGTGCTGTCCGCTGCGGGCACGGTCGTGGCCACCAAAGCCAACCAGAACAACGAGCTGGGCGTTCCCGCCACGCTGCTCGCCGCCGACGAGGACACCGATTTCGTCGTCGTCGAGATGGGCATGCGCGGCGAAGGTCAAATTCGGGCGCTCTGCGACATTGCCAAACCAGACTGGGGTTTGGTCACCAATGTGGGCGAAAGCCACATCGAGCTGTTGGGCAGTCGCGAGAACATCGCCCGAGCGAAAGGCGAGCTGTTCGCAGCGCTTCCCGAAGGCGGAATAGCATTCGCGAATGAAGCCGACGATTATGTCTCGGTGCTGTGCCCATTCGAGTTGTACGACCGTGGGGTGCTTACCGTGTATTTCGAGGGCGGTGACGCAGAGCCGCACGTAGACGAGCTATGCGTGTTCGATTCGCCCTATTACAATCCTTTCGTGTACGCCAGCGGCATCGTGCTCGACGCCGATGGTCGTCCGTCGTTCACCATGCATGCCACGCAATTCGGCGACCACGGCAAACCCCAAGCCGACGGCGCCTGCGAGTGCCTGCTCGAGCTGCGCGGTGTGCACAATGTGTCAAATGCCTGCTCGGCTGCAGCAGTCGGCTTGATGGCCGGACTCACGTTGGCGGAATGCTGTGCGGCGCTTGCGAAGTCGCAGCCCGAACAGGGCCGTCAGCGCATCATCCGCACTCAGGCGGGCGTCACGGTTGTCGACGACGCCTACAATGCCAACCCCGATTCGATGCGCGCGTCGCTTGCCACGTTTGCAGCGCTTGACGTGCCAGGGCGCCATATCGCCGTGCTCGGCGACATGGGCGAGCTTGGCGCGTTCGCGAAAGAGTGCCACGAGCGCGTGGGTGCCATTGCGGGCCAGTCGAACCTCGACTGTCTCATCTGCGTCGGCGAGCTTGCCGAGCACATCGCCCTTGCGGCAACCGATGCCGGCATGCCGTTTGCCAATGTGCGTCACGTGTCCGCAGTCGACACCGCGCTCGTCGAATTGAACTCGCTTGTAAAGCCCGGCGACGCCGTGCTCGTGAAAGCGTCGCATTTCATGGAATTCGATCGCATCGTCGAAGGGCTGGTGAGCTAACATGCTCTCGCCGTTGTTTGCCCAATACCCGACATTCCTCGTGTTCCTCGCGGTGTTCGTGTCGATTGTCCTGACCATGATATTCATGCCGGGCTGGATCCGCTTCCTGCGGTCGAGCCATATCGGCCAGCAAGTGCGTGACGACGGTCCCGAGACACATCTGGTCAAGCAAGGAACCCCCACGATGGGCGGCGTCATCATGCTCATCGCGTTGGTCGTGTCCGTTCTCATCATGGGATTGCCCACGCTCGAGTCGTACGTGCTCATCGGCGCCATTTTGCTGACGGGTGCGTTGGGCCTGTACGACGACGCGTCGAAGGTCATCCATGAGCGTTCCTTGGGCTTGACGCCACGTGCCAAGCTCATCGGCCAATTCATCATCGCCACTGTGTTTACCGTTGTCGCCGTGAACTGCTTCTACATTCAGCCGACGGTCATCATCCCGTTTATCGCAACCATCGACCTGGGCATCCTGTACACGGTCATTCCCCTGGGCGAAGGCGCTTTGTACCTGCCGTGGCTCTACATCGTGTTCGTCGACATCCTGCTGGTGGGCATGTGCAACGCCGTCAACCTCACCGACGGCCTTGACGGCCTGGCGGCGGGCACGGTCATGGTCGTGATGCTGGTCATGGCAGCCATCGCGTTCCGATCGAACCTGCTCGAGCCCGCCATCGTCGCGGCTGCGCTTGCCGGCACGTGCATCGGCTTTTTGTGGTTCAACTCGTATCCAGCCGACATCTTCATGGGCGATACCGGGTCGCTTGCGCTGGGCATGGGGCTCGGTTGCCTTGCCGTGCTGACGAAGACCGAGTTCATCGTCATCATCATCGGCGGCTTGTTCGTGGCCGAAGCGCTGTCTGTCATGATCCAAGTCTTCCATTTCAAGCGCACGGGCAAGCGCGTGTTCCTCATGGCGCCCTTGCACCATCATTTCGAGAAGAAGGGCTGGTCCGAGACCAAGGTGGTCATCCGCTTCTGGATCATCTCGGGCGTGTGCGCTGCCATAGGCTTCTCGCTGTACTTCGCCGGCGGTTTCTTCGGAGTCGGCTAGCATGAGGCGTGTCGATCAAAACATCGGACGCGTCCTTGTCTTGGGGCTGGGCAAATCAGGTAAGTCGGTCGCGCGTTATTGCGCAGACCTGCTGGGCGTGCGCGTCGAATCGATGTTCATCGCGGCTGGTGCCCGCAACGACGATTCGGCTGCGTTCGTGCAATCGCTTGAAGGGGAGGGCGTTGCCTACGCGTTCGGCGATGACGCCTTGCAAGGCGATGTCGGTCACTTCGACGTGTGCATAGCCAGCCCCGGCATTCCGTTCTGGCACGAGCTGTACGTGCGCGGCGCGGAATTGAGCGACGAGATTATCAGCGAGGTCGAATTCGCCTGGCGCGAAAGCGATGCGGACAGCACTTGGGTGGCCATCACGGGCACGAACGGCAAGACTACGACGACGTCGCTTGCCGCGCACGTGCTGCGCGAATGCGGATTCGCCGCCAACGCCGTCGGCAACATCGGCGATGTGTGCCTCGATGCCGTGGCCGCTGGCGACACGAGCGTGTACGTGGCCGAGGTGTCGTCATATCAGACGTATTCAACCCGCTTGTTCGCGCCCGACGTCGCCGTCATGCTGAACATCACGCCCGATCACATTCACTGGCATCAGACCCTCGATGCCTATGCCCAGGCCAAGTTCAAGCTCATCGATAACATGTTTGCTTGCGACGGACACGGCGAGGCCCTTTCGGATCACGCTGAAGCTCCCGCTCCTCGGACGGACGGAGCAGCTGCGGAACTCGTCCGCTGCGCGGACTCAGACAGTCCTCGCTCCCGCTCCGCCCTTACTTCGTCGCAGCTTCAGAGAGATCCGAAAGGGCCTCGCCGTGTCCGTCGCATTGTCATCCTCGATGCCACGAACGACGTGGTGCGCGCGAAGGTGCGCGAGCTTAAGGCCATGACGCGCGACGAGCGCGGGTTCGATTACGTCCCCATGGGCACGGCTGATGGCATCCATGGCGACATGCGCGCCAAGTGCGGAGCCGAAAACGCGGCGTTCCTCGATGAAGGGGATGTGCTGCACGTTGTGCTCGACGGTGTGGACCATGCGTTGGCAGCTGCTTCTGACTTGCAGATAAAGGGCGAGCATAACGCGTCGAACGCGCTGGCAGCCGCTGCAGTGGCCGTGGCTCTCGGTGCCGACGATTCGGCCATTGCAGCTGCGTTGGCAAACTTCCAGCCGCTCGTGCACCGCATCGAGCCGTGCGGCAGCGTGGAAGGCGTAGCGTGTTACAACGATTCCAAGGCCACCAATGTCGATGCGACGCTGAAGGCTTTGCAGGCGTTCCCGGGTAAACGCGTCGTCATCATGCTTGGAGGCGATGATAAGGGCACCGACCTTTCCGAACTCGTGGCGGCTGTGTACGAGCATGCGGGTGTAGCCGTGTGCTATGGCGAAGGCGGTCCGCGCTTCGCCGACGCTTTGGACGAGTCGCTGCCTCAGGGATTGCAACTCATCCGCGCATCGCATATGGAAGATGCGCTCGATGCGGCGCTTGATGCCGCCCAGCCAGGCGATGTGGTGCTGCTGTCGCCTACGTGTGCCTCGTTCGACGAGTTCCGCTCGTTCGAGCATCGGGGCGATGTGTTCAAGCAGCTGGTGGCAGAGCGCGCGGCAGCTCGGGGCGTGTAGCGCATGGCACGTGATCGCACGCAAAATACTGTCGTTTCCCCCGACACCAACGGTCCACGTCTTATCCTGTTGTTGGTCGTGTTGGCGTTAACGCTGCTCGGCTTCGTCATGATTTATTCCGCCTCGTCGATTTCCGCCATCACGGAGGAATCGGGTCAGGCGAGCTACCTCGTCGACCAGCTCGTGTTCGCTGTTATCGGGATCGTCGCCGCACTCGTGTTATGGAAGCTCATTCCGTATCGCTTTTGGGCAGGTCCCGCCATTTGGGTCATTTGGGGTGTCGCCGTCGTGTTGCTGCTGTTGACGGCGCTTCTGGGCCTTACTGCCTTGGGCGCTCAGCGATGGCTTTCCATCGGCCCGTTCAGCCTGCAGCCTTCGGAATTCGTCAAGATCGCGCTCATCTTGATGGCTGCACGCTTGTTCTCGGATTTGCGTGCTGGCGCCATCGACATGCAAACGTTCATCGTGCAGATACTGATCTTCGTCGTCGCGCCGACGGGTTTCCTGTTCATGACGCAATCAGACCTGGGCACTACGGCCATCATCGCCGTGGGCGTGCTCGGAGTCATGTGGCTGGGCGAAGTGCCGTTGCGCGTCATGCTCATCACCATCGGGGCGCTTTTCGTGTTCGCCATCCTCGCGGTGCTGCTTTCAAGCTATCGTGGCGACCGTTTCCTGTACCTGAACCCATGGAACGATGGCGAAGGCGGACAAGGTGCTGGCTATCAGATCATCCACTCGTATTACGCGTTCGCAGAGGGCGGTATCTTCGGCTCGGGGCTTGGCAATTCGCGTGAGAAGTATTTGTACTTGCCCGAGTCCGAAACTGACTTCATCTATGCCATCATCGGCGAGGAGCTGGGTCTGATTGGCGCGGTGCTCGTCATCGTCGCGTTCCTCGTGCTGCTGTGGGCAGGCTTGCGCATCGCACGCGCAGCCACTGACGACTTCGGCGCGATGATTGCCGGCGCACTCACCATCATGCTGGTGTTCCAGGCATTCTTGAACATCGGTTGCGCCATCGGCGTGTTCCCGACGACGGGCAAGCCCTTGCCGTTCATTTCGTCAGGCGGATCGTCGCTTATCGCATCATTCATGATGGTTGGCATTATCATGGCCGTGTCCGAGGACTCGGCTGGCAAGGACATTTACGAACGTCGACGCGAGGATTTGCGCGTCGTGCGAAGGGCCGATAGTTAACAAACGGGCGAAAAACGAGGAGCGGCCATGTTAGCAGTGCTTTCGGGTGGGGGAACCGCAGGTCACATCAATCCGGCAATCGCCACGGCCGAGGTGTTGCGCGAGCGTGGCGTCGAAGTGCAGTTTGCGGGAAGGCCGGTCGGCAACGAGTCCGAATGGGTGCGTGCAGCCGGCATTCCCTTCAAGGCTTTTGAAGCCGAGGGCTTCCATCGCGGTCATCCCACGACATTGGTCAAGGGCTTAGCCATCGACGCGAAGAGCACGAAGCTGGCAAAGAAGTGGTTCCAGGAAATTAAGCCCGACGTTGTCGTGGGGTTTGGCGGCTATGTGGCGATTCCCGTCGGGCGCGCCGCCGTGCAGATGGGCATTCCCTTAGTCGTGCACGAGCAGAACTCGGTCATGGGTTGGACCAACCGGTACCTGTCGGGCAAGGCGAGCGCCGTATGCCTGACGTACGACCATGCCGCTTCTGCCGTGAAGGATTCCTCGAAGGTTGTGGTGACTGGCTGCCCGGTGCGCAAGTCGGTGTTTGCGACGACGCGCGAAGAAGCCCGCAAAGAACTCGGCATTCCCGCGGATGCGCGGATGCTGCTCGTAACCGGCGGAAGCTTGGGAGCGCGTCACCTTAACCAGGCGATGTGCGCCATGAAGGATGAGCTGCTGAGCCGCGACGACCTGATCGTCATTCACGTGACCGGTCCCAAAGAGCTTGATTCGGTGACTGAGGCGATTGCCCTGACCGACGAGGAGCAGAAGCGGTGGCGCTTGTACGGCTTCACCACTCAAATGCCCGCGTGCATGGCGGCTACCGACGCCATCGTGTCACGTGCCGGCGCATCGTCGCTCGCCGAAATCTCGGCTCGCGGCATTCCGGCTGTGCTCGTGCCGTTCCCGCATGCGACCGCAGACCATCAGACGACAAACGCCCGCGCGTATGTCGATGCAGGGTGTGCCCATATGATTGCAGACGATCAGGTCGAAACCCCCGAATTCAAACGCATTGTCACCGAGTTGGTCGACGATGCCGATCTGCGCGCTTCGATGACCGCCGCGGCTAAGGCGCAAAACACCGCAAACGCTGCCACCGCTTTGGCGGACATCGTGATGCAAGCCGCCAAGTAGCTTTTTGCCCAGCAGAGAGAGTGTCGTTGCCCTGCGGAAGGCCTGGAGCCGAGCGGGACCAGCTTCGGCTAACCGTTCCTCGCTTGGGCAAAGCAGCTCAGGAATTGTCCGGGGGAAAGCTAAAGCTTTCCCGACCTCGCTGAAAATGAGCCACTGGCTCATTTTCCGGGCGCTCAGTCCAGAACTCGCCCGCTTCGCGGGCTCAAACAGTCCTCGTTAACCGCTTTGCCCGCGCTCGTCACAGCCTCAGATGGTCCCGCTCGGCTCCAGGCCTTCCGCAGGGCAACGGGCTACACGGCCCTCCATGTGGGCTGTTCCACCATACGGACATTGATATAGGCCACGCCGGGGTTTTCCTCCATGATCTGCAAGATGACGCGTTCCTTGTCGCGGATATCCTCGGCTTTGCCGAAGGCGATTTCAACGCCGTCGTCGAGAATCAGCGTCGTTTCGGCAGGGCCTGCGGCAGATACCTTTACCACGCGGCCGCTCAGCTCGGTCGTCATGTTGTTGATGATGTCCAGCGCGTTGTTGACGTTGCTGTCGGCGCAGTCCTTGCCAATCTCGGCCTTCGTGCCGTAGGGGACGTCGACGATGTGCAACACCGTTTCGGCGTCGGTGTAGATTTGCTGGCTCGTCGTCTTGGCCGCTTCGGAGTTTATGTCGGGGATGGGCATGAGCCAGACATGGTCGTCGGCTATAGCCCATTGCTTCACAGTGGTGCCCTGGTTCGTGGGGATCTCGACGATGGCGCATACGGTGCGTTCGGTCACGTCGATTTCGAGTGTATGAGGAAACACGCGTTTGATTTCGACATCGTCGACCCAGGCGTTCTGAAGCAGTCGTTCGCGGACGGTGTCGGTGTCGACGCGCAGCAACGTGCTGCCTTCAGGGACGTTGGCCAGCTGGGACATCTCGTCGTTCGTCAGATGCGAGACTCCGTTCACTTGAATGTTCTCGATGGAAAACGCCGGCGAGTTGTATACGGCGGCCCATCCTGCGAGCAGGGCGACGACGATGCCGATGACGATGATGAAGCGCATGAGGTACCGACGCGACGACTTGCGCATGCGCTCGGCGCGTTCTTTTCGGGCGGCGCGGCGCAGCTCTCCGACGCTTGTCGAGACGAGCTCGGGTTGCTCTTGTTGCCGTTGCTCCTCGATTACTGCTTCATAACGGCCGCCGGGCACGGCGAACAGGCTCTGCCGCTCTTCGGGTTGCGTTGTTCGCGTTTGCCGAATCGGTTGCGAATTCCGTTGCTGCTGAAGCGGCTGGGAATTGCGCGATTGCCTTGACGTCTGGGACGGTTGCGTGGTCGGCAGTTGGTCCAACGGCTGGGAATTACGCGACGGCCTCGTCGACGATGTCGCACGCGAGGTGTTTCGCGTTCTTCGCGAAGTCGAGCGCGATGATGTCCGCGAAGTTGCGCGCGACGGCATGCGCGACGAATCGCCGCGTTGGGTCGTTCTCGTGCGCCTGTCGTTTGGCCTGGCCACTTACCGTGCTTGCTCCTGCAGCTCTCTGACAATCTGGGGGCCCATGGCCGTTACGTCACCGGCTCCCATCGTGATGACGAGGTCGCCTTCGCCCGCAAGTTTGGCCATATGCGGAGCCACGTCGATTCGACGGGGAACGTAATGGGTGGGCGGGTGTCCTTCGTGGTCGAGCACGACCTGAAGGAACGTCTTGCCCGTGACGCCCGGCACCGGCGCTTCGCCTGCCGAGTACACGTCCATGAACGTGACGGTGTCGGCGGCATCGAACGCGGCGCCGAACTCGTCGTGAAGCACATCGCAGAAAAGCGATGCGCGGGAATAGCGGTGCGGTTGGAACAGCACGTGCACGTGGTTGTAGCCCAACTTTGATGCAGCCTTGATGGTCGCCGCGATCTCGGTCGGATGATGGGCGTAATCGTCAACGACCGTGACGCCGGCTGCTTCGTCGACCAAGTCGAAACGACGCTTGACACCGCCGAACGAGCGCATTGCCTGGGCGGCTTCAGCAGCCGAGAATCCAAGTGCGTCGATGATGCCGATGGCGCCTGCAGCGTTCAGCACGTTGTGGCGACCGGGGTTCTGCGGTACGCGCGTTTCGACGATTTCTCCGCTGGGCAGCTTCACCTTGAAGTCGCTGCTAATGCCATGAGGCTCGTAGTCGAAGATTTGGATGTCGTAGTCTTCGCCGAACCCGTACGTCATGAAGTCGTGACCAGTTGATTTCGTGACCTCGACGAGCGCCTCGTCCTCGCCGCAGATGACGACGGGGCCTTCGGGTGGCACCGATGCGATGAACGCCGCGAACTTCTCGTGAATCTCATCGAGATCGCGGTAGTGGTCCAGATGGTCGGCTTCGATGTTGGTAATCACAGCCGCGGCAGGCGACAGGTACCTGAACGATTTGTCGGACTCGTCAGCTTCGACCACATAATGACGGCCTGTGCCGGAATGGGCGTTCGTGCCGTACGAACGCACGATGCCGCCGATGAGGAACGTCGGGTTGAGCCCCATGGCATCCATGGCGCTTGCAACCATCGACGACGTCGTGGTCTTGCCGTGCGTGCCCGCCACGGCGACCGTGTCGAGGCCCTCGCCCAGGCGCGCGAGCATTTGCGCGCGGTGCCAGATGAGCAGGCCGCGTTCGCGTGCGGCTACGAGTTCGGGGTTGTTGTCGAGCACCGCCGTGGTTACGACCACGACATCGGGACCGTCATCTTTGCCCGTTCCGGGAATGTTTTCGGGCTTATGCTCGCCGATGAACACTTGCACGCCCGCATCGGACAATTGCCGGGTGTAGCGGCTTTCCTTCATGTCCGAGCCGGTCACGACCATGCCCTGGTCGTGTGCCACGCGCGCGATGCCGCTCATGCCAACGCCGCCGATGCCGATAAAATGCACTGATTGAATTGTGCTTTCGCTCATAACCTGCCTCTTTTCTGTGTGATGCAACGATTATAGATTGTGAACGGGCGAGCAGGACCTTCCATGGCCAATCTCCCCAATAAGACAGAAAGAGGAATGCGGAACGGTGGAGTCCCGGCCCTGCTCTCTTTAGCGTTTGGGGAAGGATTTGAGGATATGCCAGGCGCGTTGTTTGCCCTCGTCGGTCGCCAGCATGGCTGCGAAATCGCGGAAGGCCACGGCGGGGCGACCGAAAACGCGGACGGGGGAGTCCAAATCGAATGCCGTGCGGTATGCCTTTCCAAGGCAGGTTGCCGAAGCCTCGTCGGCGCAAACAACGCATACCGGGTCGAGGCCCTCCACGAGCAGGAACAAAGCCTGCGGGTCAAGCGCGACATCCCATTCGTCCGTCGCATTCGCGGGATGCAGCGTGGCATACCCGCACGTATTCGCGTTTCCGTATCCGAAGCTCGAAAACGTTTTCGCCAGCGCGTCGCGCGCCTTGTCGTCGAGCGGTTGCTCGCTTAAAACCAGGACGGGGCAGGCGGCGTTGCCCTCGAGGTAATCGCCGAACAACCCCCCGATTTCTTCCGCTGACGCGCTATATATGTTACTCTGCGCCAATTTCGTCACACGTTCTCTTGCGCAATGTGCTAACCAGTCGTATAACGGACATGATAGCAAGCATTCCGAAGTATCAGCCGAAAGGAAAAGAGAACATGTGCACAAACGGAGTGAACGTTGGGCAGTTCGAGCAGATGATTGCCCAAATCGACGACCATATCGCGCTTGAGCGCCGCTGGACCCACAAGCTGGCCCATCAGGCGGGCGACGCGGGCTTTGCGACCGTCGATGACAAGCTGCATTCCGTTCAAGAACTGCTCGACGAGGCGCGCGCCCTGCTCACCGACGCCAAGGACGCATTGGAAAGCGACGCAGAGGTCGCCGGCGGGGTAACCGTCAGCCTTGTGTAAGGGCGGAAGGCCATGTCTAGCGAATTGGTGCGCTTTTCGGTAGCCATGCCCGAAGAGCTATTGATGAGCTTCGACGCGTTCGTGGCTCGTCGCGGGTTGGCGAAAAACCGCAGCGAGGTCGTGCGCGACCTCGTGCGCGATGCGCTCATCCAAGACGATGCCGGCCTGCCTGGGACCGAGGTCATGGGCACGCTGACCATCGTGTTCAATCATCATGCAAGCGACGTGCAGGAAAAGCTGCACACGATTCAGCACGCCCATTACGGGATGATCGTGTCGACGACGCATGTGCACCTCGACGAGGACAACTGCCTCGAGGTCATCATCCTGTGCGGCGAGACGACCGATGTCCACGACATCGCCGACCACATCTTGGGCACGAAGGGCGTGAAGAACGGCGGTTTGGTCATCACCACGACCGGTCAGATGCTGTAACGTTCGTTGCTGCCCGATAGGCGGCGAAGAAGCCTCGCAAACAGCGGGCAACGCGATTATCCAAATCAAGGGAATCAGGTTTCATATGGAAGACAAGGTGCTGCTGGGTCACGGGAGCGGCGGAACGATGATGAAGCGCATCATCGACGAGGTGTTCTTCGATGCATATGCGGGCGAGGAGCTGCGCCGCGGCGACGATGCCGCCGTATTGCCGGTGCCTGCCGAGGGAGAGCGGCTGGCGTTCTCGACCGATAGCTTCGTGGTATCGCCCCATTTCTTTCCCGGCGGCGACATCGGGCGGCTCGCCATTTGCGGCACCGTGAACGACATTGCCACGAGTGGTGCCCGTCCGCTGTACCTGAGCTGCGGGTTTATTCTAGAAGAGGGATTTCCCATCGCGGGCTTGCGCCGCATTTGCGCCAGCATGGCAGCCGCCGCTCAAGAGGCGGGTGTCGTGTTGGTCACCGGCGACACGAAAGTGGTCAACCGCGGACACGGCGATGGCGTCTACATCAACACGAGCGGCGTGGGCGTCGTGCCCGCAGGCGTCGATTTGGGCGGTGCCAAGTGCCAGCCAGGCGACAAGGTGCTCGTCAGCGGGACGCTGGGCGATCATGGCATCACCATCATGAGCTGCCGTGAGTCGCTGTCGTTCACGACGAGCGTGAAAAGCGATGCCGCGCCTCTGAACCACCTTATAGCCGACGTGTTGGCGGCTGCGCCCGACGTGCGTTGCTTCCGCGATCCCACGCGCGGCGGTTTGGCCTCGACGCTGAACGAGTTGGCCGACCAATCGCAGGTCGATTTCGAAATAGACGAAGATGCCGTGCCCGTGCGCGACGCAGTACGCGGCGCGTGCGACATGCTGGGATACGATCCCTTCCAGGTAGCCAACGAAGGCAAGATGGTGTGCGTGGTGCCCACCGATCAGGCCGAAGCCGCACTTGCCGCCATGCAAGCGAGCCCGTATGGCGCCGACGCGGCCGTCATCGGCGACGTTGCCGAAGCCCGTGCCGACCGCGGTCCCAAAGTGTACGTGCGCAACGCGTTCGGTGGACGCCGTATCCTCGACATGCTCGTGGGCGAGCAGCTCCCGCGCATTTGCTAAACAAGTGGGTTGAGGCTGCCGGCAAGCAGTTGGAGGCTCTCTGAAGCTGCGAGGAAGTGAAGGCGAAGCGGGAGCGAGGACTGTTTGAGCCGCGAAGCGGCGAGTTCCACAGCTGCTGAGCTGTAACGACGAGCGGTTAGCTTCAGCGTGCCTCCAACTGCTTGCCGGCAGCCTTTTTACCCTTCAATTGCAATCGCATATTCCCCATATATAGTCCTCTTGTGCTGTTCGGAGACTACTTACGATGGTTTACGTAGCATTAGAGTCTTCATGGTGTAGAATCACATATTGGTTTTGTGTACGTATGACGAAACGCAGTTCAAATGGCCAACGAACAGGGGAGTACAGAAATGCCTATCAATCTTGCATCCGAGCACCTGGCGGTTATCAAGGTCGTCGGCGTCGGCGGCGGCGGCACCAATGCGGTTAACCGCATGGTCGAAGCTGGCGTGCAGGGCGTCGAGTTCATTGCCGTGAACACCGACCGTCAAGCTCTGCTCATGTCGGATGCCGACAAAACCATCCATATCGGCGAAGATCTCACCCGTGGCCTTGGCGCTGGCGCCAACCCCGAGGTGGGCGCTCAGGCTGCCGAGGAAAGCCGCGACGAAATCCGTCAGGCACTTGCAGAATCCGACATGGTGTTCGTCACCGCTGGTGAAGGCGGCGGCACGGGCACGGGTGCTGCTCCGGTTATCGCCCAGATCGCTCGCGAGGAAATCGGCGCGCTGACGGTGGGCATCGTCACCAAGCCGTTCTCGTTCGAAGGCCGTATGCGCCGCAACCAGGCTGATCAGGGTGTCGAGCTACTGTCCCAGAAGGTTGACACGCTCATCGTCATCCCGAACGACCGCCTGCTCGAGGTCGTCGACAAGAAGACCAGCATGCTCGACGCGTTCCGCATCGCCGACGATACGCTGCGCCAGGGCATCCAGGGCGTTACCGACCTCATCACCATCCCGGGCCTCATCAACCTCGACTTCGCGGACATCCGCACGGTCATGAAGGACGCCGGCACCGCCATGATGGGCATCGGCGTCGCCACTGGCGAGAACCGCGCACTCGATGCCGCACAGCAGGCCATCAACTCCAACCTGCTCGAGGCCACCATCTCCGGCGCTTCCCGCGTGCTGTTCTCCATTGCGGGCGGTCCCGACCTTACGCTGGCCGAGGTCGACGCCGCGGCACGCACGGTCGAGGCTTGCGCCGACGAGAACGCCAACATTATCTACGGCCAGATCGTTGACGAGTCGATGGGTGATGCAGTCCGCATCACCGTCATCGCCACGGGTTTCAAGGCTGACGCATTCGAGTCTTCGCGCCGCGACTACTCGCGTAAGGACCTGTTTGCCAACACGTCGCAGGAATCCGCTGCCAGCGCTTCGGCTTCCATCGCTCCTGCTGCGTCGCAGCCTGCTGTTCCGCGCACGACGATTCCGGCTGGCGCCCGCCTGTCCGACGAGGATTACATCCCCGACTTCCTCAAGCGTCGCTAGGCCATGACTGGCTTGATGCTTCCAAAGCCGTGTTTGAATGCGCTCCCCATGGGGGCGCATTCTGTTATTGCGATCACCGACGAGGCGCTGTTCGAAACGTGCGGTGTGCGCATTGCGTTCACGAGCCGCGAGGGGGGCACCAGCACGGGGCCGTATGCCTCGCTGAACACGGGCGACCACGTGGAAGACGATTTGGAATGCGTGTTGCACAACCGCGCCATCGTGTTGGAGGCGATAGGGTTCGCGCAGGCGCCGCTCATCGTGCCGAATCAAGTTCACGGAACCGACATCGCGCGCGTGTCCAAGGCATCCGATGTGCCAGCTGTCGCAGCGTGCGTCAAAGAGGGCATCGATGCCGTCATGGTGGAGACGCCCGGCGTCGGGGCGCTTTTGAATTTCGCCGATTGCCTGCCGCTGATCGTCGTGGCGCCTGATGGCCGCTTCGTCGTTGCGCATGCGGGATGGCGCGGTGCTTTGGCGGGCATCGCAGGCAAGGCGGTGCGCCTGTTGGCAGAATGCGGGCAGGATGCGGGCGGCTTCAACGCCTACATCGGGCCGCATATCCACTCGGAATGCTTCGAGACAAGCGAGGAGATCGCCCGGCAATTCGCGGATGCGTATGGCAGCGATGTCTTGACCGATAGCCGGCATATCAGCTTGGCACGGGCTGTCATGGTCGACCTCGTGCGCGCCGGCATGTCTCAGGACCGCATCGCCGATGCGGGCATCTGCACCGTTTGCAACAGCGACCGGTACTTCTCGTACCGGGCTGCAGGGGGCGTGTGCGGCCGCCATGCCGCTGTCGCCATCAGGGAAGAAGGGTCGTTATGCTAACGAGCGAACGCTACGCCGCGATAGCCGAACAGGTTGCCGAGGCATGCAAGCAGGCAGGTCGCAATCCCGAAGAGGTGACGATCGTCGCCGTTTCCAAGACCGTAGGGCCCGCGGAAGTGGCGAGCGCCATCGAGGGAGGGGCGCGCGATTTCGGGGAGAACCGTCCCGATCAGCTGATGGTGAAAGCCGACCAGTTCACTGACAGCACGTGGCATTTCATCGGCAACATCCAATCACGTCGTATTCGCGACATTGTCGGCCGTGCGACGCTCATCCATTCGCTCTTCGAGGAACGCCATGCGCGCAAGATCGACGACGTGGCGCGCGAGCACGGCATCGTCCAGGATGCGCTGATCGAAGTCAACGTGTCGGGTGAGCACAGCAAATCGGGCCTTGCGCCTGCCGACGTGCGCGCCATGCTCGATTACTGCGGTGGCTTGCAGAACCTGCGCATATGCGGCCTCATGACGATGGCCCCGCTTGGCGACATGCAAGCTGCACGTCAGGCGTTTGAGGGCTTGCGCGAGCTGCGTGACAGCCTGCAATCCGATTATCCCGACGTGCGCGAGCTTTCGATGGGCATGACCGACGATTGGCCCATCGCCATCGAAGAGGGAGCAACCATCGTGCGCATCGGGCGCGCCATCTTCAGCGATTTGTAAGCGCGGCGAATGCAACGCCTGAAACCGCCAGCACGCCATAGGGGCAAAAGCGATTTGAGCACTGTGGGAATTCTCGCCATTTATCGTATGAAGCCGACTATTCAGGTACTATATGAACATCTAGTCCCGTAAACGAAGCAGGTGATTTGATGGCATTAAACATTGCAGACAGCGCCGCCGATGCTTTTGACGGTCTGAAGTCGCGTCTCGGGTTCGGTCACAAGGACGACGAGTACTACGACGATGACGAGTACTACGACGACGAAGACGATTTCGACGACGAGTACGATGACTACAGCGACAGGCCCGTTGGCGGCTTCCGTCCCGCGACGACGCGCTCTTCGCGCTCGAGCCGGTTCGGTCGCGGCGAAAGCGCTGCCGACAACCTTGTTTCCATCGACGACGTGAAAAGGCACACGCGCGTCCCCGACCGTTTGCAGCGCGATCCGTTGGCGCCCGCCGACGACATGCCGGCAGGCTCCCCGCGTTCCGACGGCTACGACTCGCTGTTCGAGCCCACCACGGAAACCCCGACGTTCACCCCGTACGATCCTTACGTGGCGTATTCCTCGTCGAGCCCCTCGACGTATTCCGTTGCCCGTCCGCTTACGGTCATCAAGCCGGTCGTGTACGGCGACGTCGAGCGCGTGGCACGTGCAGTCAAGTCGGGCGACGTGGTCGTGCTCGTCATGCGCAACACGCCCGATGAGCTTTCCAAGCGCATCCTCGACTTCTCGTTTGGCGTGGCGAGCGCTTTGGATGCCAATGTCGAGTGCCCGGGCGAGAAGGTGTTCGCCATTGCGCGCGGCAACGGCCTCTCCGAAGACGAGAAGACGCGCCTTCGCAATCAAGGTGCGCTGTAAATGACAGCACGCACATTCGCCATCGTCGGTGGCGGCAAGATGGGCGAGGCTATCCTTTCGGGATGGCTGGCCAGCGATGCCGTCCCCGCCGATGCCATTCAACCAAGCGACGTCACCGTCGTCGAACCTGGCGATGAGCGCCGTGCGTTTTTGGAAACCACGTATGGCGTGACATGCGTGGCCGATGCCTCGCACATCCAACATCATGTCGATGTCGTCGTGCTGTCGGTCAAGCCGCAGGTCATGATGGCCGTGTTGCAAACCGTCGCGCAGAACCCCGCGTTCCAAGGCGGCGCCGAAGGCCCGCTGTTCGTCTCGATTGCGGCCGGGCTCACCACCGATCGCATTGCTTCGGCATTGCCGCAAGGCGCTCCTCTCGTGCGCGTCATGCCCAATATGCCGCTCATGGTCGGTGCAGGCGCTTCCGGTGTATGCAAGGGCGCATATGCAACGGACGAGCAGGTGCAGTATGTGGCCGACTTGTTCGGCTGCCTCGGTCGCGCGGTTGTGGTCGACGAAACGCAGATGGATGCCGTATGCGCCGTCAGCGGTTCGGGGCCGGCTTACGTGGCCGCCATGGTGGAGGCCTTGCGTGACGCGGGTGCTGCCCAGGGGCTCGATCCCGACCTCGCCGAGGTGCTGGCATTGCAAACCGTGCTCGGCACGGCACGTCTCATCGACGAGACGGACCTGACTCCGCAAACGGCGCGCGAAGCCGTGTGCTCGCCAGGTGGGACGACGCTTGCGGCGCTCGACGCCATGAACGCAGCCGGGTTCGCCCAGGTGTTTGATGCCGGCGTCGATGCGGCAGTCGTCCGCTCAAAGGAACTTGCGAAAATGTAACGGGTGGCTGGCACCTGTTACATTTGACGAAGGGTAGGCTGAAAAATGATTCGCGCTTTAATCATCGGGCTAGCCAACGCTTATACCACCATCATCTTCATCTACGTCATCATGTCGTGGATTCCGCACTCCACGGGAGTCGTGGGCGATGTATACCGCATTCTGGGGAAACTCTGTGACCCGTATCTTGATTTGTTCAAGAAGCTCATACCCCCCATTGGAGGAATGGTGGACATAACGCCCATCATTGCACTGCTTGTTTTACAATTGGTCGTAAGATTCGTGGTTGGAATCATATAACGTTCCCGTATACTGGGAATGTTAAGGGTGTCATCTGAATACGAAAGGGTACATCATGGCGATAACTGCAGCAGATATCCAAAATGTTAGCTTCTCCATCGATCGCAAGGGCTACGACGTTGACGAGGTCGATGTCTTCCTCGAGCATGTCGCTGACGAAATCGATGCCATGGGCCGTCTGATCGCTGATCTGGAAGATCAGCTTGCGACTGCCGCAGCTGCCCCGGTTGTCGAGGCTGCCCCCGAGGAAAACATCGAAATCGACACCGAAGCCGCTCCTGCCGATTCTGCAGAGGTTGCTGCGTTGAAGGCGCAAATCGCTCAGCTCGAGGCTGCGCTTCAGGAAAAGAGCGCTAACGACAGCGCCATTTCCCAGGCGCTCATCGTGGCTCAGCGTTCGGCGGACGATATCCTGTCCAACGCTCGCACCGAAGCCTCCAACATCATCAAAGACGCCGACGAAGAGGCCGATCGCATCGTGGGTAAGGCAGAGGCCGACCGCATGCGCATTGCCGAGAGCATCCGCGCTCTCGAGAACGACCGCTCCGACGTGCGCGCCGAGTACCGCGAGATGCTGTCGAGCTTCATGGCCGACGCTCAGAGGAAGCTCGCGGAAATCGACGGCGACGCTCGCCGCGCTTCCGTCAGCGCCCAGACGCGCAAGGACGTGAATCCTGGCAACTATGCTCCCGTTGCCAGCGTCGCTCCCGCTGCCGAGCCCCAGGCGCCTGTCGCCGCTGTCGAGCCTTCCGCAAGCGGTTACATCGACAAGGATTTCTCGGGCTACGGCGATGCCGACGCCGGCTTCGAGTTCGACATTGATTAATACACTGGCCGAATAGAGTTTGTTCGTGGGGCGCTTAAGAGCGCCCCACTGCGTTTCAGAGCAGGAGATTTGCATGGAGCAGCGGGAACTGAACGAGTTGCTGGATGCCGTGGCAGCCGGCAAGGTTTCTCCTGATGATGCTGCGGTGAAGTTACGTACCGAGCCGTTTTCGGATTTGGGGTTTGCCAAGGTCGACCATCATCGGGGCATCAGACAGGGTGTGGCGGAGGTCGTTTTCGGCATGGGCAAGACGCCTGATCAGATTGCGGGCATTATTGCCAACATGTTCGATGCTGGCCAAGAACGCGCGATAATCACGCGCCTGTCAGCCGATGCCGCCGAACAGGTCGAGCAGCTACTCGCACAGGGGCTTTCGTTCGAAGAGGGCGACGATGTTCCCGACATGCCCGTCTTCACGTATTACGACTTGCCTCAGCTGGCGTGCGTGGGCATGCCGCCCGAGCCCGACGGTGCAGGCACGATTGTGGTGGCGTGTGGGGGCACGAGCGATATCTACGTGGCCGAAGAGGCGGCCGTCACCGCCGAGATGATGGGCAACGAAGTGGTGCGCTTGTACGACGTGGGCGTTGCGGGATTACACCGCCTGCTCGCGCATGCAGACGAGCTGGCACGCGCAAGCGTTGTCGTTGCGGTTGCGGGCATGGAAGGCGCATTGCCGTCTGTTGTCGGCGGGTTGGTTTCGTGCCCGGTCATCGCCGTGCCCACGAGCGTGGGTTACGGGGCATCGTTCGACGGCGTCTCAGCTCTATTGGCCATGCTGAACTCGTGCGCTTCGGGCGTGTCGGTTGTCAACATCGACAACGGCTTCGGCGCCGGCTACCAGGCCAGCCTCATCAATCATGTGAAGTAATGGGAGTGAAAGGATAGCCATGCAGTTGTATTTCGATTTCAGCAAAGGCGCGCGTCGTTCTGATATTCTCGGTCAGCTGAAGGCCAACCTCGATGACGCGACGTGGGCTGCCCTCAGCATGGAAGCCGCTAAGGCGGGCGTGCCGAAAGGGCACCATCACGGCATCGTGGAAGTGCGCCAAACGATTGACAACCTGAACACGGGCCAAGGCGTCAAAGAGGACCTTCACGCCATCTACGAGATTCTGGCCAATGCCGAGGCGCAGGTTCATGGGTGCGCTGTCGACGACACGCATTTCCACGAGGTTGGCAACGGCGAGGCCATTCTGAACACGCTCATCATCTGCCTGATCTTCAGATACCTGCATCCCGATTACGTGGTGGCAAGCCCCGTGCAAACGGGCAGCGGGAAGATAGAATGCGCCCATGGTTTGATGGACGTTCCGGCACCTGCAACGGCGGCTATTCTGGAGACGGGTATTCCCACATGCGAGGAGAAGCTCGAGGGCGAATTGTGCACGCCCACGAGCGCTGCCATCATCAAGCACTACGTCCAGGAGTTCCGCACGTTTTAAATGGAACAGCGGAACAGGGGACGGGTTTTTGTTCCAAAGAAGGGGCAGGTACAAGGTACCTGCCCCTTCTTTGTGTTGGGATGCTGAAGCGAACTGAGAGCCTTACCCCAATTTCTTGGCCAGCATCTCGTTTATGAGCTTCGGGTTGCCCTGGCCCTTCATGGCCTTCATGCATTGGCCGACGAAGAAACCGATGAGACCGGTTTTGCCGCCCTTGTACTGCTCGACCTTGTCGGGATTTGCAGCCAGCACTTCGTTGATGACGGCCTCGATGGCGCCCGTGTCGGACACCTGCTTCATGCCGCGCTCTTCGACGATGGCATGGGGGTCTTTATCTTCCTCGAGCACGGCCGCGAATACTTCCTTGGCCTGCTTGCTCGAGATTTCGTCTGCCGCCAGCAACGACACCAATTGCACGGCGCGTTCGGGCGTGAGCGGCGTGGTGGCGAAATCGATGCCCTCATTGGCGTTCACGTAGGCCGTGATGTCATTGAGCGTCAGATTGGCAAGCGGTTTGGCGAGTTCGCCGGCACGGTCACCTGCCGCAGCGCATGCCGCCTCGAAGAAATCAGCCGAGAAGCGATGGTCCACAAGATGGCGCGCGTCGTAAGCCGAAAGCCCGTAATCTGCCGCAAAGCGCGCAGCCTTCTGGTCGGGAAGTTCGGGCAGCATGCCGCGCACGCGCTCGATGAACTCGTCGGACAAATCGTATGGTGCCAAGTCGGGATCGGGGAACATGCGGTAGTCGTCGGCTGTTTCTTTCACGCGCATGACGACGGTGTGCTTTTTCGAGGGGTCCCAATGACGCGTCTCCTGGTAAATCTGGCCGCCTTCTTCGAGCACCTCGGCTTGACGGCAGATTTCGTATGCAAGCGCATCGTGTAGCGCCTTGAAGCTGTTGATATTCTTCATCTCGGTCTTGGTGCCGAATTCGGTGGTGCCGCGACGGCGCAGCGAGATGTTGCCGTCGGCGCGCAGGCTGCCCTCTTCCATCGAGCAGTCCGAAATGCCCAATGTCAGGAAAATCTGACGCAGCTTCTGCATGAACAGGCGCGCTTCCTCGGGCGTGCGCAAGTCGGGTTCGGTGACGAGCTCCATCAGCGGCGTGCCGGCGCGGTTGTAGTCGACGAGCGAATGCGTGGCGCCGGTGATACGGCCCTCGCCGCCGCCGATGTGCACCATCTTGCCGGCGTCTTCTTCCATGTGGATGCGCGTGATGCCCACGTGGGCCACATAGCCGTCTGCCGTACGCGTGATGTTCTCGGCCGTTTCGCCCTCGGCCAGGTCTTGCCAGAACAAGCGCTCTTGCGCGCCCCGACCGTCGACGTTCAGGTCGAGCCACCCGCGCATGCAGAACGCCTTGGGACCTTGTGTGGTTTGGAAGTTCTTGGCCATGTCGGGATACATGTAGCCCTTGCGGTAGAACATCGTGTGCTTTTCGATATCGCAGTTGGTGGCAAGGCCCGCCAGCACGATGTTTTCGATGGCGCCTTTGTTGGGCACGGGCAACGCGCCGGGCATGCCCAGGCATACCGGGCAGGTGTGCGTATTGGGTTCGGCGCCGAACTCGAGTTTGCATCCGCAGAACATCTTCGTCTGCAGCTTCGTCAACTCGCAATGGATTTCCAGGCCGATGACGGCTTCCCAATCTTGCAGGACTTCTTCCATCGTCTTCATGCTATTCACCTGCCTTACGCGCGAATGCGGGGGCAATCGGCGCCTTGCCGTACACTTGCTCGAGCGCGGCGGCAGCGCGGAACATGTTTTCATCCTTGAACTGGGGCGATTGCAACTGCACGCCGATTGGCAGGTTCGTGTCGACACCCAAGCCGACTGGCACCGACATGCCGCCGTTGCCGGCGATGTTCAGCGAAACCGTGAACATGTCCGAAAGGTACATGCTCATGGGGTCCGAGATCTCGCCGAACTTGAATGCCGTGCGAGGGCTGGACGGCAGCAGGATGACGTCGCATTTCTCGTATGCGCGCGTGTAATCTTGTGTGATCAGCGTGCGCACCTGCTGTGCGGGATAGTAATACGTGTCGTAGACGCCGGCTGACAGCAGGTAGCTGCCCAGCATGATGCGACGGCGAGCTTCGGGGCCGAAGCCCTTTGCGCGGCTCGCTTCGTACTGACCGCCCAGGTCTTTGTGGCCGGGTTCGCAGTACCCGTACCGTACCGAGTCGAACCGCGATAGGTTGCTGAACGCCTCGCATGGGCCCAGCACGTAATATGCGCTCATGGCAGCTTGGGCGTTGGGGAGGTCGACCTCGACGAGCTCGGCTCCCATGGTGCGCATATGCTCGGCTGCCTCTGCGACCTTGTCTTTGACCTCGGGGGTCAGGCCTTGTGCTTGCATGAATGCCGGCACGATGCCGATGCGCATGCCTTTGACGCCTTCTGCCAGGTTGGCCGTGAAATCGGTATCAACCGGCTGGCTCGTGCAATCGAGCGCGTCGTGGCCCGATATGGCATTGAGGGCCAATGCCGCGTCTTCGACCGAGCGGGCGAATGGGCCCACCTGGTCAAGCGAGCTGCCAAACGCCACGATGCCGTAGCGGCTGACCACGCCGTACGTGGGCTTGACTGCAACGGTGCCGGTGAAGCTGCCCGGTTGGCGGATGGATCCACCCGTATCGGATCCGAGCGTCACCGTGGCGAAGCCAGCTGCCACTGCCGCAGCCGATCCGCCCGACGATCCGCCGGGTACGCGTTCGAGGTCCCACGGGTTGCGCGTGGGGCCGAACGCGCTGGTCTCAGTTGACGAGCCGAATGCGAATTCGTCCATGTTCAGCTTGCCGAGTGGAATGGCGCCCGCATCAAGCGTGCGCTGCACGCAGGTGGCGGTGTAGGCAGATTCGTAATTCTCGAGCATGCGCGAAGCGCACGTTGTGCGCGTGCCGAGCAAGTTCATGTTGTCCTTGTAGGCCATGGGGATGCCTGCCAGCGGACCGATTTCGGAAGGCGTCTTGCCCGCAGCTAGTTGCTCGTCGATGCGGGCGGCGGCTTCGCGTGCCATCTCGGGCGTGAACTCGAGGAATGCGTTAACACCGCCATCCTGGAAGTCGTTTGCCTCGATGCGGTCGGTTGCCGCTTGCGCAACTTCGACAGCCGAGAACTCCTTGGCGGCGAGACCAGCCTGGATTTCGCGGATGCCCATTTCGAACAGCTCGCTCATCAGCGATCGCCTCCTTCGCCTAGGATGGAGGGGATCAAGAAGCAATCGTCTTGCTTGGCGGGAGCGTTGGCCAGCGCCTCTTCTTGCGTGAACCCGGGAACTTCCACGTCCTCGCGCATGACGTTGGAAAGGCTGCCGATGGGATGAAACGTCGGCACGACGCCTTCCAAATCGTATTCCGTAATGGGCTTCAAGCTTTCGATGATGTCGTTCAGGTCGATCGTCATCTGCTTGACTTCGTCTTCGTCGAGATGGATGCGCGTGTATTCTGCAATGTCGCGAACATCCCGCTCGGTCACATGCTGTGCCATGCACACCTGCTTTCTTGCGAAATGGCTAACCGAGCCATTATAAGCGCAGTACGCATATGGGGGAGGGTATAAGTTGCATGCCGAAACAGCTCAGACACACTTCAGCGCCCCAGATTCTTTCTCGTGGTCAGCGCATGAGCCGACGTTAAGAGTGCAAACGCGGCGTCGAGGTGCTCGTGGGGAGGGTGGAAGCGGGCGATTGGGTGAAGGCCCTCCCATTGGAGCGAGGTTGCTCTAATATGGAGCAAATGAGGATACTACTACTTTAGCACTCTACTGTGCTAAAGTGATGCACGCTATAAACCACTTAGGGAGAAGGCATATGGAATACACCACGCCATCAGGCTTTAGGGACGTGCTTGCCGACGAAGCCGCCGAGCGCGAGCGCATCGCACGCAGCGTGCAGGACCTGTTCGCAAGTCGCGGGTACGTGCCCATCGAGACGCCCACGCTCGAGAGCATGGCAGTCATGCAGGCAGGGGGCCGCGTGCCCGCCTCGCCGTTCAAGTTCTTCGATGCCACGGGCGATTTGGTTACTATGCGTCCCGATGTCACGCTGCAGGTTGCGCGCATTTGCGCAACGCGGTTGGGTGAAGCGCAGGGTCCTTACAGGTTCCGCTACATGCAGCGCGTGTTCCGCGAAACCGAAGGCCAATTGCGCGCGGACGTGCGCGAGAAGAAGCAAATCGGCATCGAGTGCATCGGCGTGGCCGGTGCGAAAGCCGATGCGGAGGTCATAGGATTGTTCGCTCAGGCACTTGAGACCGCGGGGGTGCGCGATTTCAAGTTGTCGCTCGCCACGGTTGGCGTGCTTCGGGCGTTGTTGGCGGCATCGAGCGCGCCTGTTAGGTGGAAGGACGATTTGCTCGAGGCCTTCCACACGTCGAATTTCGTGGACATCGATGCGCTTTGCGACAAAGCCGAACGCAACGGATCGCAGTTTGCGCCCGTCATCCGCGCATTGGCACGCATCCGCGGACAACGTGACGCGATTCGCCGTGCGCGTGAGCTAGTGGAACCGTTTGGATGCGCCGATGCGCTCGACCCGTTCGAGGAGACGTACGACTTGCTGGCCGAGGCCGGTTTGACCGATCGCATCGTCGTCGATTTCTCGGTCATGAGTTCGTTCGATTACTACACCGGAATCGTATTCGAGGCGTTTGCCCCCGGATTGGGAACGCCAATCGGCAGCGGTGGGCGCTACGACAAGCTGCTTGCAACGTACGGCGTCGACCGTCCGGCAGCCGGGTTCGCATTCTACCTGGAAGAGGCTATGGAAGCCGCTGCTGCGAGCGTGGAATCCGATCTGCCGTTGCGCGTGGCCGTGCCCAAGGGGTCGCTTAACGCCGACTCCATCGCAGCGCTTGCCAATGCCGGGCTCGACGTGACGGGCTTGGACAACCCGGGCCGTTCGCTCATTATCAGCAATCCGGGCGTGGACTATATCATCGTGAGGCCGTCCGATGCGCCGATTTTCGTCGAGATGGGCGCTGCCGACTGCGGCATCTGCGGCGAGGATTCGCTGCTCGAAATGGATTCCGATGTCGTGGAGCTGGCCGACCTGCGGTTCGGCGCCTGCCGCTTCATCGTGGCCGAGCCCGAGGGTGCATCTGAGCGCACCGCCGAGCACTACCGCAAGTTGGGCAGCATCCGCGTGGCCACGAAGTACCCGCGCATCGCAAGCACCCACTTCGCCCGTCGCGGCACGCAGGTTGAAATCGTGCAGTTGCATGGCAACATCGAATTGGGACCGCTGACGGGCATGAGCGAGTGCATCGTCGACATCACGGCCACCGGCACGACGCTGCGCGAGAACAACCTGGTCATTACCGACGAGGTGTTGTCGTCGACGGCGCGGTTCTTCGCCAACGTGGCGTCGTTCCGCACAGATGCGCGCGTGCGAGACCTTGCCGAGAAGCTTCGCGAGCAATCCGCCGACCGTGCGCTCAAGGTCACGGCTGGCGGCGAGGGCAAGTAAATAGTTCACCTATAATAGCAACGCTGAAAAAGCGGCACACTTGAAAGGAACAACATGCGTCGAGTCATATTGAAGCCGGGCGAGGTGTTCGACAACTCGCACTTGCAGCGCAAGAGCGCGTTTAACGCCAAAGCCATGGAAATCGCGACGGGCATCGTCGAGGACGTGCGTCAGCGTGGAGACGAGTGCCTGCGCGAGTTGACCGAGAAATTCGACGGCGTTCGCATCGACGACTTCCGCGTGTCGCAGGAAAAGTTTGACGCCGCCGTGGCGGCATGCGAGCCCGCGCTTGCAAAGGCGCTCGAGCAGGCGGCTGACCAAATCTGCGCGTTCCATGAGCGTCAGCTCGAGCAAAGCTGGTTTGCGGTGCGCGAGGACGGGGCGCTTGTGGGCGCCAAGGTGACGCCGCTCGATTCCGTGGGCGTGTACGTGCCTGGTGGCCGTGCGTTGTATCCCAGCACGCTGCTGATGAACGCGCTGCCGGCGAGCGTTGCCGGCGTCGAGCGCATCGTCGTCGTCAACCCGCCGCTGGCCGACGGCGGCATCGACCCCGCCATCGCGAAGGCATGCGAGCTGGCTGGCGTCACCGAGGTTTACCAGGTGGGCGGCGCTCAGGCCGTGGCCGCACTGGCATATGGCACCGAGCAGATTGCCCCTGTCGACAAGATCACCGGACCGGGCAACGCATTCGTGGCTGCTGCGAAGAAGCTCGTCAGCGGCGATGTGGGCATCGACATGATCGCCGGTCCTTCTGAGGTGTGCGTCGTGGCCGACGCGACGGCAGAGCCCGCGCTCGTGGCAATCGACTTGATGGCGCAAGCCGAGCACGACCCTCTGGCCACGTGTTACCTGGTCACGTTCTCCGCCGAGTACGCCGATGCGGTCGAGGCCGCCATCGAGAAGCACATGGAAGAGTCGACGCGTGCCGAAATCACCACGGCATCGCTCGTCGACCAAGGCCTCATCGCGGTGTGCCAGGACTTGCCGCAGGCGATGGAAGCCGTCAACGTCATCGCACCCGAGCACTTAGAGCTGCACATTGCCAATCCGATGGACTCGCTTGGCGCCATCCGCCATGCGGGCGCCATCTTCATGGGCGAGTGGACGCCCGAAGCCGTTGGCGATTACGTCGCCGGCCCCAATCACACGCTGCCGACTGGCGGCACGGCGCGCTTTTCGAGCCCGCTTGCCGTGGAGCAGTTCATCAAGAAGTCGTCCATCATCCAATATTCGCGTGACGCGCTCGCGGCCGATGCGCCTGCCATCGTGGCCATCGCCAAGCACGAGGGCCTGTGGGCTCATGCCCGCAGCGTCGAGCTGCGCATGGAAGGCGCCGAATAATGGCGGGCGTGCGATCGGCGGCGCCGCAACTGGCGGACATCGAGCCGTATGATCCCAAGTACATTCCCGCCGAAGTCATGATATCGGCGAATGAGAACGCTTCTGACGTTCCCTTCGATTTGCGCCGCGAGATTGAACGCGAAGTTCGCAAGCTTTCCTTCAACCGCTATCCCGATCCGCTGGCTAACGGCTTGCGCGATCTGATCGCCGAGGCTAACGGGCTCGATCGCGACCAGGTGATCATGGGCAATGGAGGCGACGAGCTGCTGTTCAACATCGCATTGGCATGGGGAGGCCCCGGTCGTACGTTCTTGAACATGCCGCCGACGTTCACGGTGTACAAGAACAACGCGCAGCTGACGAACACGGCCATCGTCGACGTTCCTCGTCGTGCTGATTTCTCGATTGACGAAGAGGCGGTCATCGAGCGCCTTTCGCAAGGCGATATCGACTACACCATCGTCACGAGCCCCAACAACCCGACGGGCAACCTGGTGGACACGGCGTTCGTCGAACGCATGCTGCAAGCGTCCGACACGCTCGTCATGGTCGACGAGGCGTACTTCGAGTTCTCGCGCTTGACCGCGCGTCCTTTGCTCGGCCGTTACGAGAACCTGGTCATCTTGCGCACGTTCAGCAAGGCGTTTTCGCTTGCAGGCGTGCGCATGGGATACATGCTCGGCAGCGAGACCGTGTTGCGCGAGTTCAAGAAGGTGCGTCAGCCGTATTCGGTCGATGCCGTATCGCAAGCCATCGCGCGCGTTGTGTACGCGCATCGCGCTGAATTCGAACGGGGCATCGAGCTTATCATTAGCGAACGCGCCCGCTTGCTCGACGAGCTCGGCATGACAGAAGGCCTCACGGTATACCCGTCGGATGCGAACTACATCCTGTTCCGTTTGAACGACGGCGTCGATGCCGGCGAGATTTGGCAGCGCCTGCTGGATGCGGGCGTGTTGATCCGCGATTTCTCGCGCGCACCGGGTCTTGAGAACTGCTTGCGCGTGTCGGTCGGCTCGCCCGAAGAGAACTCGCGTTTCCTGGAAGAATTGAGAAAGGTGCTCAAATGACACGCACTGCAACGATTACGCGCACGACGAAGGAAACCGACATCGCGCTGACGATCGACCTGGATGGCACCGGGGCGACTTCAGTTGACACGGGCATCGGGTTCTTCGACCACATGTTGGACGCTTTCGGGCGCCATGGCTTGTTCGACCTCAGCGTGAGCGCTAAGGGCGACTTGCATGTCGACGGTCACCATACGGTTGAAGATACCGGCATCGTGCTGGGCCAGGCGTTCGCCAAGGCGCTCGGCGACAAGCGCGGCATCGTGCGTTACGGCGACATCGCGCTTCCCATGGACGAGACGCTCGTGCTGGCGGCCGTGGACATTTCGGGCCGCGGCGGTCTGTATTGGGCCATGGACATTCCTTGGCAAATGGTGGGGGAGTTCGATTCCACGCTGGCCAAGGAATTCTTCATCGCCTTTGCCACGAACGCCGGCGTGACGCTGCATGTGCAGCAGCTGGCGGGTGAGAACGTGCATCACATCGTCGAAGCGACGTTCAAGGCCGTTGCCCGTGCGCTGCGCGCAGCTGTGGCCATCGACCCGCAAGCCGCAAACGAACTTCCCACCACGAAAGGCGCTTTATGATTGCAGTAGTCGATTATCACAAGGGCAACCTGAAATCCGTCGAGCGGGGGCTCATCGGCGTGGGCGCAGATGCGCGCATCACCGATGACCCCGACGTCATCCGCAAAGCGAGGGCTATCGTGCTGCCTGGTGTGGGCGCGTTCACCGACGCGGCCAATGCCATGCGGGAGCTCAACCAGATGGACCTCTTGCGCGTGCGCATTGCCGAAGGCGTGCCGTTTCTGGGCATTTGCCTGGGTTTGCATTTGCTTTGCGCCGGTGGCGAAGAGCATGCGCAGGGCAAGCCGACTCCCGGCTTGGGCGTGATTCCCGGCATCGTCAAGGCGCTCCCGAAAGTCGACGCGGACGGCAACGCGTACAAGATTCCCCATGTGGGCTGGAACAGCATCGAGATCAAGCTTCAGGGCAGCCCGTTGCTCAAGGGGATTGAGGATGGCGAGCACTTCTACTTCACGCATAGCTACGTGGCACCCGATTCGTTCGCGACCATCGCAACGACCACGCATAGCATGACGTTTCCCAGTGTCGTACAATGGCGCCAGTCGTGTTTCGGCGTGCAGTTCCACCCCGAGAAGAGCTCCGACGCCGGCGCACAGGTATTGCGCAATTTCGTCGAGTTCGCACATGAAGTCTAATTAGGAAGGACCTCAATGTACCTGCTTCCCGCAATCGACATCCTCGATGGTAAGGCCGTGCGCCTTGGTCAGGGCGATTACGAGCGTGTCACCGTTTACAACGACGATCCCGTCGAGCAGGCGAAGATTTTCGAAGACGCCGGTGCCGAATGGCTGCACATGGTTGACCTGGACGGTGCCAAGTCGGGCAATGCCGACAACATCCGCGTGGTCGAGGCAATCATGAAGGCAACGAACCTGAAGGTCGAGATTGGCGGGGGCATCCGCAGCCTGCCCGTGATCGAGCGCCTTGTGAACGCGGGCGCGACGCGCTGCGTGCTGGGCACGGCGCTCGTGCGCGACCGCGATTTCGCGCAGGCGGCTATCGAAAAGTACGGCTACATGTTGGCCGCGGGCATCGACGCGAAGAGCGGGGAAGTGGCCGTGTCGGGTTGGCTCGAGGATTCGGGCATCGATGCCTTCGAGTTGGCGCGCAAGATGTCGGCCATGGGGTACCGCCACCTGGTGTACACCGACATCGCGCGCGATGGCATGCAGACCGGCATCGACGAGCATGTGTATGTGGAAATGGCCAAGGCGTTTGGTCATCCCGTCATCGCCAGCGGCGGCGTCGCCGGCATGGACGACATCGTGCGCTTGGTGCAGGCAGAAGCCGAGAACCCGGGTTCTATCGAAGGCGTCATCGCCGGCCGCGCCATCTACGAAGATGCGCTGATCGTGGAAGAGGCCATTGCCGCCTGCGAGGAATAGCGGCAGTTGATGAATAACGGGGTGAAATGCCCCTAACCCATTCCCATAAGAGGAGAAATATGCTGACCAAACGCGTTATCCCTTGCATGGACGTTACCGATGGGCGCGTCGTCAAGGGCGTGAACTTCGTGAACCTGCGCGATGCGGGCGACCCTATCGAGCTTGCACAGCGCTATGACGAGCAGAAGGCCGACGAGGTCATCTTCTTGGACATTACGGCGACGAGCGATGATCGCGCCACGACTGTCGAGCTTGCCAGCCGCGCGAGCGAGGAGCTGCACCTGCCGTATACGGTGGGCGGTGGATTCCGCAGCGTGGCCGATATCCGTCGTATGATAGCCGCGGGCGCCGATAAAGTGTCCGTGAATTCTGCTGCCGTTAAAGACCCGACGCTTATCACCCAGGCGGCGGAAGCGTTTGGTACGCAGGCCATCATCGTGGCGATTGACGCCAAGCAGCGTGCCGACAATCCCAATAAGTGGGAAGTGTATCTTGCCGGCGGTCGCACGCCCACGGGCATCGATGCCGTGGAATGGGCAGCCGAGGCGGCAAAGCGCGGCGCGGGCGAGATCCTGCTGACCAGCATGGACCGTGATGGCACACGCGACGGCTTCGACTGCGCGCTGACGCGTGCGGTTGCGCGCGCGGTGGACATCCCCGTCATCGCGAGCGGCGGTGTGGGCAAGTTGGAGCATTTTGCCGAAGGCATCATCGACGGCGAAGCCGATGCCGTTCTGGCTGCGAGCGTTTTCCATTTCGGCGAGCTGACGATTCGCCAGGTGAAGGAATACATGCGCTCGCAGGGCATTCCCGTGCGGTTGTAAGGCGGCTGCAATGAACATCGACGACCTGAAATTCAACGACCAGGGCCTGATTCCCTGCATCGTGCAGGATGCGCAGACGCGCGAGGTCCTGATGATGGCGTGGATGAACGCCGAGTCGGTTCGATTGACGCTCGATCAACGCACCACATGGTTCTGGTCGCGTAGCCGCCAGGAGCTCTGGCACAAAGGCGAGACCAGCGGAAACACGCAAGAGCTGATCGAGCTGCGTTACGACTGTGACGAGGATTGTCTGCTGGCTTTGGTGAACCCTGCCGGACCGGCTTGCCACACGGGCAATGAGACGTGTTTTTACCGCTCGTTATAGTGAACAGATAATTGTGGATTCTATGTTCTAGCCATGCCGTTAGATAGGGGAACCGCGCGCCAAAATGACACGAACAGGCGAGATGGGTTATAGTTAATGGTTGGATTGGCTGTTTGACGTGGAGGGAAGGGGAAAGCCGCCATGACGTTGCGTGAGCTGTTGCAGCTGCTGAAGCGCTATTGGGCGTTATGCGTCATCTTGCCCGTCGTATGCGCGTTGGGATGTGCGGTTTACTTTACCCAAAAAGCAGAAGGAGCAAGCACTACTGCTAACGCTTATATCGTAGTGAACAACCCCGATCAGCTTGGAGCTGTCAATGGTGTTACGCAGTCGGTTGTGCGAGAGTATGCTGCTGCCGATACCATGCATTACTATGCAGCTAAAGCCGAAACGGCATCGCAAACGATAACCATTACTCTCATCGGTATGGAAGAAGAGGAAACGATTGATGTCGCAAATGAGGTGGCTTATGTCTCAGCCGAAAGAGCTCGGCAGCTCTTCGTAGGGGAGGAGGAGCCCGCGTTTTCCGCGACTGTTCAGCCGGCGATAGTGAAGCAGGCAGAAGAAGCTTCTTCATTACCATTCATTCAAGTTATCATCGGGTTTTTGGCAGGCCTTTTCATTGCAGTATGCGTTGTAATCGGCATTGATATTGTGCGTTGTCCGGTGAAGAGCGCAAACGATTTGATCGAGGCGTCAAACCTTCCAGTAATTGGAGAATTACCCAATGATTCGGGTGGGCACTTGCTTGCAAATGTTCGTCTTGCGTCAGAAAAGGCTGGCGTGCATACGTTGCTCGTTGTGCCTGTGCGGAATGGCGATTCGGCTAAGCTCGTCAGCGATTCAATTGAAAAAGCAGCTCAGGGGGAATCCGAAACCGAGTCTGAGACTCGCGGTGGTTCCGTTGCCGTGTCTGCGTGCACGCCTTTGCAACACGACGCTGCTGGCATGTACGCCGCTCGAGATGCCGATGCCGTGCTCGTTGCGGCTTCTCAGTGGGCGGACGTGCGCGACGATGTCGAGACGGCAGTGTCTCAGCTCAAGTTGATTGATGCAAACGTGGTGGGCTGCGTACTTGTGGGGAAAGCCGCAAAGCGCAGTGTTGCCGAGTAGGGGAAACAAGAAGATAAAACGCGATTATCCAGCGTGCCGACGTAAAGCGCGCTCGTACACGGAAAAGGAAGAATCGTTATGAAGGGCGTCATACTGGCTGGCGGTAGCGGCACGAGGCTTTACCCGCTTACGCTTGTTACCAGCAAGCAGCTCATGCCTGTATACGACAAGCCGATGATTTACTATCCGCTGAGCATTCTCATGCTGGCGGGGATTCGTGACATACTGGTCATCTGCTCGCCAGTCGATTTAGACAGGTTTCAAGCTTTGCTCGGCGATGGCAGCCAGTTTGGCCTGAACATCCAATACAAAATTCAACCTTCGCCCGACGGTTTAGCGCAGGCGCTTATTCTTGGCGAAGATTTCATTGCTGGCGATCGAGTGGCGCTTACATTGGGTGATAACATCTTCTACGGCGGTGGTTTAACTTCGCTTCTCAGGCGGGCCGCTGCCAAAATGCGCGGCGCGACGCTTTTCGGATACTACGTGAAGGACCCCGAGCGTTTTGGTGTCGTCGAATTCGATAACAGCGGCAAGGTCGTTTCATTAGAGGAAAAGCCGCAGAATCCAAAGAGCAACTACGCCGTAACGGGTTTGTATTTCTATGACGAGCGTGCGGCGGAATGGGCAAAGCAAATCCAGCCTTCCGATCGTGGCGAGCTTGAGATAACCGACCTCAACCGCATGTACCTCGACGACGGAACGTTGGGCGTCAACCTTTTGCACCGCGGTTCAGCCTGGTTCGACACCGGAACATTCCAAAGCTTGTACGCGGCGTCGGAATACGTGCGTGTGGTCGAAGAGGGTCAAGGTATCCAAATCGCCTGCTTGGAAGAAATCGCCTTCGCCAATGGCTGGATTAGCGCCGGCCAGTTGCTTGAGGCTGCCGAGCGTTTCGAAAAATCTAGTTACGGACAGTATTTGCACATGGTTTATCAAGGTCGTGTGCGTTACAGTACCGGATCCCAGACGAGGTCCTAGCGTGGACAGCTTGCTCAGTCGTGTTTTGGTTACCGGCGGCGCTGGTTTCATAGGCAGCAATTTCGTTCATTTCACAGTGCGTCAAAAGCCGGGCGTGAAGTGCATCGTGTTGGATAAGCTCACGTATGCCGGCAATCCCGATAACTTGGCGGGGCTCACTGATGACCAGTGCCAGCTCGTGGTGGGTGACATTTGCGATGCCCGACTCGTGGACGATTTGGTCGCCGACGTCGACGCGGTTGTGCATTTTGCCGCGGAAAGCCACAATGACAATTCCATTGCCGATCCTGCGCCCTTCGTGCGCACCAACGTCGAGGGCACATTCACGTTGCTCGAAGCTTGCCGCAGGCATGGTGTGCGCTTTCATCACATAAGCACGGACGAGGTGTATGGCGACCTTGCCCTGGATGACCCGACGCGTTTTACCGAGGAGACGCCGTACAAGCCCAGCAGCCCCTATAGTTCGACCAAAGCATCGAGCGACATGCTGGTACGTGCGTGGCACCGCACCTATGGCGTGCAGGCAACCATCAGCAATTGTTCGAACAACTACGGTCCACGTCAGCACATCGAGAAGTTCATCCCACGTCAAATTACCAACATCCTGTGCGGCATTCGTCCCAAACTGTACGGTGATGGGCGAAATGTTCGCGATTGGATCCATGTTGACGACCACAATGCAGCCGTGTGGACCATACTCGAGCACGGTCGCATAGGCGAGACGTACCTGATTGGCGCCGATGGAGAGCAAGGCAACATTGACGTGTTGCGTGCTATTCTGCAGTGCATGGGCAAAGAGGCCGATGATTTCGACTGGGTGCGTGACAGGCCCGGTCACGATAGGCGCTATGCCATTGACAGCACCAAGCTGCGCACCGAGTTGGCTTGGCATCCCGAGCATACCGATTTCGCAAGAGGATTGCGGCAGACCATCGACTGGTATCGCCAGAACGAGGCTTGGTGGCGGCCGCTGAAAGAAGCAGTCGAGGCGAAGTACGCCAAGGCGGGACAATAGCATGTCTGCCAAATTGATTGCCATCGAAGGTTTGGATGGTTCGGGCAAGGAAACCCAAACCAATTTGCTGAAAGCAGCGCTGCAACAACGCGGTTTCAACGTGGGCAGCGTCAGCTTCCCGCGATATGGGCAGCCGAGTGCTGCGCCAGTCGAACACTATCTTTCGGGCGGTTATGGTGAAAACGCCGCTGATGTGAATGCTTACGCAGCAAGCTCTCTGTTTGCGGTTGATCGTTTGGCCAGTTACCTAGGCGAATGGCACGATGAGTTTCATGGAAGCGACTATTTCATTGCCGACCGCTATACTACGAGCAACGCGATACACCAGCTGTCCAAGCTGCCTTATGATCAATGGGAAGCTTTTTCAAGTTGGCTGTTCGATCATGAGTTTGGCAAACTGGCTTTGCCAAAGCCCAATGCGGTGGTGTATTTGAGGCTCGATTTGGCGACAAGTCAGGCGTTGCTCGAGCGCCGTTACGGTGGCGATGCGAGCAGACGCGACGTGCATGAGCGCGACTTGGGTTATTTGGAACGGAGCCGACAAGCTGCAGAATGGTGCGCTGAAAGATTCGGCTGGCTTACAGTCGAATGTGCCCGCGATGGCAAGTTGCGTGATCGCGATGATGTGCACGACGAGATTGTTGAGAGACTGGGGCTGTAGATGCGGCAAGAACCGATTCTGGTAACGCGCTCCTCCATGCCCTTTTTCGAGGAATACTGCGAGGAAATCCGCGATTTATGGGATTCGCGCATTCTCACCAATGGTGGCGAGAAGCACAAGCAGCTCGAGGAATCGCTGCAAAACTATCTGGGTGTCGAGCGCATTGCCCTATTCGTGAACGGGCACTCTGCGCTCGAGTGCGTGTTTGAAGCGATGGGGCTTGGCAAAGACGGGCGCAATGAGGTTATCACCTCCCCGTTCACGTTTGCGAGCACCACACATGCCATTGTACGCAAGGGATTGAAACCCGTGTTTTGCGACATCAAGCCCAGCGACTTAACGATCGACCCCGAAAAGATAGAGTCGCTAATCACCGAAAAGACATGCGCCATCGTGCCAGTGCACGTGTATGGCAACTTGTGCGACGTCGATGCTATCAAACAAATTGCCGACAGTTATGGCCTCAAGGTTATTTACGACGCAGCGCATGCTTTCGGAGTGAAACGCGATGGCATGGGCGCGGGCAGTTTTGGCGATGCCTCGATGTTCAGCTTCCATGCCACGAAAGTTTTCAACACGATTGAAGGCGGCGCTGTCGCCTTCTCGGACGAAGGGTTGTCCGGGAAGCTCGCGCAATGGCGCAATTTCGGTATTGCCGGCCCCGAAAGCGTTGCCTTTGCGGGTGGCAATTCCAAGATGAACGAGTTTGCCGCGGCAATGGGCATATGCAACTTGCGGCATGTAGACGAGGAGATAGCAAAGCGCAGGATCGTGGCAGAGCGGTACTGGGAACGTTTGGAGGGTATTCCGGGCTTGCGGTTGTGCCGTCCGCCAGAAAACATCGAATACAACTATGCCTACATGCCCGTCTTGTTCGATGTAGTGGAATTCGGGGCAACGCGCGACGACGTGTTCGATGCGCTTGACCGCGAAGGCGTGAAAGCCCGTAAGTATTTCTACCCCTTGACGAGCGATTTCGAGTGCTACAAGGCAGGGTTCGACTCCTCGCTCACGCCGATTGCCAAAAAAGCGGCGGAAAGCGCTCTCACATTGCCCATGTACGCAGACCTGGCATTGCAAGACGTCGACCGCATATGCGATGTGGTTGCGGGAAAGAGATAGTTGAAGCCCGAGCAAACAATACTCTTGCTGGGCGGCTCGCGTCAGCAGGTTGTGGCCATCCAGGCTGCCAAGGCGTGCGGATACCGCACGGTACTTTGTGATTACCTGCCAGACAATCCCGGCCAATACCATGCCGACGTTTTTTACCAGGAGAGCACAACCGACCGCGAGACGATTCTGGAGATAGCGCGCAAGGAGGCAATCGGGGGGATTATCGCGTATTCGTCCGATCCGGCCGCGCCCACGGCAGCTTATGTGGCGGAGCAATTGGGCTTGCCCACGAATCCCCTTGCCGCCGTCGAGGCTATGAGCGTCAAGACGCTTTTCCGCAAGCACATGCTGGATGCAGGATTGCCTTGTCCTCAGGCGGTGGGAATCGATGCAGGTGCCAAGCCTGACGAAATCATGCGTGCCGTATCGGATTTGAAGTTTCCCGTCGTCGTGAAGCCGACTGATTCCTCGGGATCAAAGGGCGTGACCATAGTCGGCAAACCAGAAGAGGTTCCAGCTGCCGTTGCCCATGCTGCCAGTTTTGGGCGAAACGGGGTTTTGATTGCCGAAGAGTTCATTGAGCGCGCGTTCCCGTATGTGGTGGGGGGCGACGTTTTCGTTTTGGACGGCAAGGTGCGTTTCTGGGGCCTCATGTCGTGCTTGAGAGACGACGCTTGTCCCCTCGTACCTGTCGGCGAGAAAACTCCTGCAGGCCTTTCAGAAACGCAATACGAAAAGTCAAAGGCCGTCTTACAAGAACTCGTGACATCGCTGGGCATCCGGTTCGGAGAGCTCAATGTCGAGATTATCATTGGGAAAAACGACATTCCTTATGTGATTGAATTGGGAAGCCGTGCTGGCGGCAACATGATACCCGTACAATTGTCAGATGCAAGCGGCATCGACTTGGTGCGGGCTAACGTCATGTGCGCCATGGGCGACGACCCGGGCAATTTGGACTGGGAGCCCTCAGGCGAGTGTTATGTCCATTATGTGTTACATTCCAACGTGGATGGCACGTTTGAAGGAGTCGAGCTGTCGCAAGCAGCAGAGGATGCATGCTACCGAAAGGTGATGTATAAGGAACCCGGCTCGCCTGTTGAAGCGCTTGATGGCGCGAACAAGGCATTGGGAATCCTGTTTTTCAAGTTCGGGAGCGGAAGCGAAATGGACGGTCTGCTGAGCGAAATCGGCAGCCATGTGAAAGTTGCAGTGAGCGAGCGTTGATGAAACGTGAAGATTTGACAAAAGTTCAGCGTTGGGCGATTGCCAATCGATTGGCGGAGGAGCGTCTACCATGCATCAATGCCAACCTCGCTGACGTCATTCCGAGCGGCGGCTTATACGTACGCTATGGCAAGCGTACCATTGATGTCGTAGTGTCTGGGGCTGCTCTTGTTGTCACGTTGCCTATTAACGCAATTATTGGCGTAGCGACGTTTTTCGACGTCGGTTGTCCGATTATCTTCAAACAGGTGCGTGTTGGCAAAGACGAGAAACCGTTCCAGATCCTTAAGTTCAGGAACATGCGCAATACTACGGATGAAAAAGGCGAGCTGTTACCTCCGTCTCAGCGTGTGACGAAATTCGGTAAGTTCGTTCGCCGAACATCGCTTGACGAGCTTCTGAATTTCTGGAGCGTGTTCAAAGGCGATATGAGCCTCATTGGTCCCAGGCCGCTCCTCCCAGAGTACACTCATCGGTACAATAAAAGGCATCGCATGCGCCTTGCGGTGCGACCCGGATTGGAATGCCCACCGCGTGAGTTCGATGGCCATGTGTGGACATGGCAGGAACAGCTTGATAACGACGTGTGGTATGTCGAGAACCTCAGCTTCAAAACAGATTGCAAGATGTTTGCAAACTTGGTTAGGTTTACATTCGACAGAAAGAGCGCTGCTGCAAGAGCCGTATCTAAGCGGGGAATGTTCATGGGATATAGCGAAGAAGGAGTAGCTATAAACCTGCAAGAGGTCCCGCAGGAGTATGTGGATGCCGTTGAGGCAATTGAAGGGGCTGCAGATGAATAGGGAAATTGGCGGTTATATTGAACTCGCCAAACCTGTCCCGAAACTGCATTCCGGCGCATTGAGGTTGAACAGCGGGCGCAATTGCCTGGCTTATTTGATTGAGGCTAGGGGTATCGGCACCGTGTGGTTGCCGGACTTCCTCTGCGCTTCGGTTTCGCGTGTTTGCGCTCGCGAGGGCGTAGCGGTGAAGACCTATCGCATCAACGAGGGATTCGAGCCCAATTGGGCCGACCTCGACGTTTTGAGCGGGGAGTATTTGTATCTGGTCGATTATTACGGCCAGCTAACCGATGCGATTGTGGAGCGTGCTTCCACCATATGCGGCGGCAAGCTCATCGTGGATGAGGCCATGGGGTTGTTTGTCGCGCCTCGACCCGGTATCGATACGTTGTATTCTCCGAGAAAATTCCTAGGCATCCCCGATGGGGGTTATCTCTATACCGACGCGCATGTCTCACGCGATGTCGCCGAGGACGAATCGCGAGAACACATGAGTTTCCTCCTCGGTCGGGTTGAGCGCCCTGCTTCAGAGTATTACGAAGACTCGAAAGCGAATAACCGTCGGTTTGTCGACGAGCCTGTCAAGCGGATGTCCAAACTAACGCGGGCCCTAATCGGCGCAGTCGGCATCGAAGAGGTCTGCCGAATTAGGGAAACCAACTATGCAGCGTTGGCAGAGGCGCTTGGATGCTTTAACCGCTTGGAACTCGAAACGTCTTTAGGGCCCATGGCGTATCCCTTCCTCGTAGACGATGGTCCTGCCGTGCGTTCGGCGCTCGCAAATGAGGGGATTTACATACCCACGTTATGGCCCGATGTCCTCGAGAACGAGGAAGCGGGTGCAATGGCAAAGCACTATGCGCGCGACATACTTCCCCTTCCGTGCGACCAACGTTATGGCTACGGCGACATGGAGCGCATCGTGAAGGCGCTGCAGCGCATCGGTGTTGTGTCTCGGCCCCTAGAGGGCAAGAAGGTTGCGATACTCGGGGGAACGCGTATAACATGCGAAATCGTCCGCGCGGCGAAAAAGCTCGGGATGCACACCACGGTCATCGACTACAATCCACCCGAGAAATCTCCCGCAAAACTGATATCCGATGAACATGCGCTGATAAGCGTCGCCGATACCAAGGCAGTGGCCCAATATCTTAAAGACAACCACATCGACGGCGTGACCATGGGTTACACCGATTCGATTCTTGGAATGTTCGCTGATATCTGCGAAGAAGCCGGGCTTCCCTGCTACGGAACACGCGAGCAATTCGAGACGTTCACCGACAAGCGAAAATGGAAGAAGCTGTGCGTCGAGTTCGGTGTTCCCACTGCTCGCGAGTATGACGAGGAAATCTTGGATTTACCCGAGGACGAAATCGATTTCCCGCTGTTCATCAAGCCTTCAGACGGTTCGGGAGCGAGGGGTACGTCTGTCGTTCGCACCAAAGGCGAGCTTGTCGACGCGGTCGAGAAGGCGAGGGGTTTCGCGAGGAATGGCAAGGTCCTCATCGAAAAGTGCCTCGAAGGACCCGAAGTCACCGTGTTCTGGCTGTTTGCGGGCGGACGGTACGAAGTGACTCAAATCGGCAACCGCCACGTAAAGCACAATCAAGAAGGAGTCATACCCCTTCCCGCCGGATACACGTTCCCATCGGCGGTCATACCCCGGTACCTCGACGAAGTTGCTCCCCGCGTTAGGGAGGTCCTTGCAAGTCAAGGCGTTCAAGACGGCATGATGTTCATGCAGTGCATCGTGATGGAAGGCTTGCCGTATGTCTACGATATCGGTTTCAGGCTCACCGGGTCACTGGAGCACCATCTTACCGAGGCGATTGCAGGCTACAACGCGATGGACATGCATCTTCGTCATGCCGTGACCGGTAGCATGACCGACGATCCGCTCATTTGGGACAAGGTCGAAGCGGGCCTGCGGGCTCCGTGCTTCAACGTATCCACGCTCATGCGTCCTGGTGTTCTCGATCATTTCGAGGGTTTGGAAGAAGTCGAGGCCAACCCGTCGGTGGTCGCTTTCGTCAAAGCACACGTCGAGGGCGAAGAGCTTCCCCCCGAAGCGAAGGGCGAGCTGAGGCAAATCGCCCTGAGGACGTTGGGACGGGTTGACGATCTTGCCGATATGGAAGCAGCCGCCTTGGGAATCCAGCGCGCCGTGAGTATACTGTCTCCCGAAGGCGAGGATCTTGTCTTGCCAGGGCTGGAGCCTGAGGATTTCGCCATCGACAACATGTGGGAAGGCAATTGCCAATGAAGCTAGTCCTCACAGGTGCGGGCGGTTTTCTCGGAACCGAGTTGCTAAACCAGCTGGCATCGGAAGATGATGTTCAGGTGCTTGCCGTTTCGAGTCGGGTTGGCTTTCCTGGAGCATGCGGTTTTCCCGAGCAACGCATAACAGTTGTCTCTCCCAGCGATTTGCTGGCAAACCCCGATTTGATGGCGGGCTTCGATGTACTGCTGAACTGCGCGTTTCCAAGAAACGTTGACGGGGAAGCGCTTGCCCGGGGGCTCGATTTCATTTCGTCGCTGTTCCGTGCAGCTGCAACGCGCGTGAAAGCCGTTGTGAACGTGTCATCTCAGAGCGTATACAGCCAGCACAGGACAATGCCGGCTACTGAAGATACTCCCGTGTGCCTCGAAAGCGCGTATGCTGTGGCGAAGTACGCAACTGAGCTCATGCTGGAAGAAGCATGCGGCAACATACCCCATACGAACATCCGACTTGCATCGCTAATCGGCCCTGGCTTCGACCAGCGCGTGGTCAACAAGATGGTTGCCAAGGTGCTGGCAGGGGAGAGGATAACCGTCCTAGAGAGCGGTAGCCGTTACGGATATCTAGATGCGAGGGATGCATCAGCTGGATTAATCAAGCTAATCAGGTCGAATCCCGTTCATTGGGAATCGCTATATAATCTCGGATCAGACATGGGTGCAACGTTGTCCGAAATAGCCATATGTGTAGTTGATGTGACTTCAGCTTTCGGAATCGAAAGCCAGTTGCCAGATATTGTGATGAGCGAGTGCACGGCGATAAACACAACGCTAAATGCTGGTTGTTTTGTTTCGGCATTTAATTGGCATCCCGAATTCGATATGATTGCTTCGACGAAATCGATTACCGAGTTCTTGGTTTATCGTGCTAGAAGCGAGGATATCGGTTGAAGGTTTTTGTGATAGGGCGTTGTCTTCCCAACGGTAACAATTCCTATGGTTTGTTCGAATTCGAGCAGGCTAAAATGCTTGTTTCAAGTGGTCTTGATGTTGTGTATGGCTATTCAGACAACCGTTCTATTAGGTTCAATCGAGTTGTGAACACTGCTTCGGGAGAATTTGATGGTGTGCGCTTCATTGGAAAAACGCTGCCCATTGGAGGGTTGCCTCTCCCGTTGGTTGATGTAATAAAAACGCACAGTTTAAGAAGTGAGTTCAATCAGCTTGCTGAGGCAGGTTGGATACCCGATGTTGTATATGCCCATTTCCCCTTATTAGCGTTAACGGAATCGTTCGTTCATGATTTGAAAACACGGGGTATTCCTTTCGTTTGCATGGAGCATTGGAGCCGCGTACAAACCCAAAAGCTTAATGCACATAGGCGTTCGCTGCTCAAGACGTGCGTTGATTCGGCTGCTTCATTCTGCTGTGTTGGAGAAGATTTGAGAGAATCCGTCTGTTCCATGATTGGAATAGATCGAGAGTCGATTCGAGTAATACCGAATATGATTGACGAGCGTGTTTTCTATCCAAGTTCTAAGGAACCGATTGAACGGCAAGTTGCGGATCCATTTACGCTCCTTGTATGTGGAAGGCTCGTCGCTTCGAAAAGCCTGGATTTAATCATTGAAGCTTTTTCTGATTACTCGAAACAAAACAACGCTGAACTTTTGATTGTTGGAGACGGTTCTTATCGTTGCCAGCTCGAAGAACTTGCGAAAGGCCTTGGACTTGGGCAACAGATTTCTTTTCTTGGGTGGAGTTCGCCCGAAGAGGTTGCTGATCTTATGCGAAAAACGGATTGCTATATTTCTGCAAGTAGCGTCGAGACATTCGGCACTCCGTTTGCTGAGGCTTGGATGTGTGGAACGCCTTGTATTGGTCCAGACAACAATCCTTTACGGAAATACTTCAATCAATCAAACGGTTTCCTGTTTAAGGCCAAGGATAAAGAATCCTTAATAGAGGCTATGGTTTCGGTAGCCGAGCTGTGCAAGCAGGGGTCTTATTCTCCAAAAGCCATATCAAGTGCTGCTTCTGTTCGTTTTTCACAGTCGGCAGTTATAGAGAGAGTAATAAGCGAACTCGAGGCTGCAGTCGAAGCAAATCCAATATCGAACAAATCTGAAAAGCGCTTTGCTGGAAAACGGATATTGCATGGATGAGCTCGAGGAGCATGCTGTGACCAACTGTTATGCAAATGAGAGTTTTGCCAGTGATGGGGATTTAATGAAAGCTGGCGGAAAGGCGCGCAAGGACTGTGCGGCCATCATGGATCACATGGGCTATAAGGCGCTTGATGTTATTCAAAGCGTAAGCTTCAAACAGAACGAACCAACAAAAGCGGCGAAGGTTCGAAGGAGGCTCGCAGCGGTACACGATTGGAAAGAAGGCTGCAACAGTCTTAAGCCTGGAGACGTCCTTGTTGTTCAGTTGCCAATACGCAACCATTCCCTTTCAGTTGCCAAATACTTGTCGCGAATACGGAATCTGGACGTGAACGTTATTTGCCTCGTCCATGATCTTGAGCTCTTTCGTTTGTCCAAAGCTGATGCAGTTATAAGAATGAAACAAAAAGAGCTTGCCAAAGAAGAGACTCTGTTACTACAGAGCGCCACGAAGATTATCGTGCATAACGAAAGAATGCAACTATTAATTGGAAGCGCTTTTGGGAGCAATGTGGCAGAAAAATGCGTGTTGCTGGGCTGTTTCGACTACTTAATTGAGGGCTCATTTTCGTCAACAAACCTCTCTCGCACGAAAGATAGTGGCGTTGTGGTGGCTGGTAATCTATCAAGAATCAAAGCAGGATATGTTTACGAGTTGCCGCCAGGAATGAATTACGAGCTCTATGGTTTAAACTATAATGGGCAATCGAGTGGGAGCGTGCATTACAATGGCGCGTACCCTGCGGATGAGCTTCCAAGCGTAATGGCTGGGGGATTTGGGCTGGTTTGGGATGGTTCTAGTGTTGATACATGTGCGGGAGTTTATGGCGAGTATCTTCGGATTAATAACCCTCACAAAGCTTCGCTATATCTTGCAGCCGGAATGCCTGTGATAATTTGGGGTGAAGCGGCAATGGCCAAGTTCATTGTCGATTCAGGAGCCGGTATCACTGTTTCATCTCTTACAGAAATACCTACAAGAATTGCCAATATGCGAGAAGCGGATTATTCTCAGATGGTCAAATGTGCAAGGATTCTGTCTGAAAGAATACGCTCAGGTTACTTTCTCGAGAGTGCATTAGCTGCGGCTACCGAAGATGTATAGCGCAAATCGTAATGTGCGTTTACTGGTTGATAATTGTCTTAAATTGAGAGTTGTTACTGAAAACGCACCACACGATTGATAAAGCAACAAAAACAACGGCTCCCACCGTAATCTCGATAAAAAGCCCAAGGGGAGAGGGGTTCCACATCCCGTTTAACCAGTGGGCAATCACCCGAACACAAATTGCCATAATCAACCCTATGGCAACAAAGGGAATGGCTCCTTTCGCGTAACGAGCAAAGGGTAGCTCTTTGCGGACAAACCATGCTTGAGTCATAAGGACACCGAGTTCTGAAGCTACTGTTGCAACAGAAGCTCCCAATGCTCCGAATTGAGGGATAAGAATAAGGTTTACGATGACATTAATCGCAGCGCCAACGCATACGCTTGCAGTGTACAATTTGTCGCGCTTTGTGGGTATAAGGTATTGTCGTCCAACTACGTTCGTTACTGATATTAAAGGAATAACAATAGCTAAAACTGCCATCAAGACATCACACTCTGCAAACTCATCGCCCAAAAAAACCAAAGCAAATTCTGGGGAGATGGCTGCAATTCCAAATGCGAACGCGAAAGCCATAGCGAGCATTACCCAAATCGAGTTTTCTAACAATTCCAATGCTTGTTTGTGTTGACCATGAGACAACTCCGCGGTCATGCGCGGCAGCATAACTGTGCCCATGGCCGTTATAGCAGCGAGTGGTACCTTGGAAAGCTTTTCGGAGTATTCGAAATAGCCAGCTTGTTCCATGCCTGCTATCGACCCGAGTAATATTTTGTCCATCGAGGTATACAAGCTGATTGCGACAACGGGAACGAACAACAATAGATTTGGTTTGAAATGGCGGCGAACATCAAGCCAATGCACTCGCACCCAGTCGACGTATCTTCGTACAAATGGCCAGATTAATACTTGGTTGGCAAGAAGGCTGCCAGCAATGGCGGCGCAGTATATCCATAGGTCCTCTGGGCTTCGCACGAAAACAAAAATGATGATGACGCTGGCAATCTTCGTAGCCATTGACCGGATGGTCGGGATTTTGAATTCTTCGACTCCGAAAAGAAGCCATGAAACATCGAGCAGGGCTGCTAGAATCCACATGCTCCATACAAGCGCCACACGAAAGCCACCGGCTGGCTGCATGAGAGTCATATACATGCAATAGGCGATCGAAACAATTATGCCAGCACAAAGCTGGGCAAGATATGCAGACCAAAAAGTCCGAGAACGCATCATACGGTCTTCGCCAGCCGCCGCAATCTCGCGAACGCCATAAGTTGACATGCCAAGTATGGCGAACATGAAAAAGTAGTGCGTGATTGCTTGGGTGTACGAAAACACGCCCACGCCACTTGCCCCTAGTGTACGAGAAAGGTAGGGCGTGGTAATAAGGGGTACTAAGATGAGGAGGACCTGGTAAGATGCCTGGAAAGCAAAGTTCTTCTTTATCGAGCGTTTGCGATTGCCGTTTTTTCCTTTAGTTGGCATGGAAGCATAATAGCAGAAAGCAACTTGTATACCGATTGCGTTCTTCAATTCTCGAAAGAGTTGAAGGATGGTGCTGCAAGAACAACGCTTTACAAGATTGCAGATGGTGAGCAATGACGTGTTTTTCGTTCCCTTTTATGGCTGATGCAACTCTTCGTAATAAAGATTCCGTTCCTTCATCCCGAAAGCACCAATAAAGCCAGGCACCAAGTGCTATGCACACATTCATCTCTGGCATAATGTTGCGGTAATCAGTCAAATGCAAGTTGAAGCGCATGTGGTTGGCTGGACCTTCGGGGTTTTGTTGTGAGAGGCTAAGGTATTCCTTGGCGCTTTGAAGTAAGTGCATATGTAAGATGCCCGAGCATTGCTGTTCAGGGACCCATCGACAATGAGAGAGCTTCATCGATGATGGTTGGAGGGAAACACTTGTTGCGAGGGACCTCACGAGGTCTAAACTCGCGTGCCTCTTTCTTCTTTTTTTGCCTTGCACTGGTTATATACTTGTCAAGTCAGGTAATAAAGCTATCCATGCTTGTGGGTTTTTATCCTGCCGATGCCGTTAATCGTGTTTGTTTAGCCCTTTCAATTGTGTTCTTGTTTCTTGCTGAATATCTAGAGGGAACTTTCACGCGGGCTGATTTGATTGCTATATTAAGTTTTTGCGCCATTTCCTTTGCTGCTCTCGTTTCCGAGAATCGCGAGTTGATTGTTGTTGCAGCTTTTATTCTTGTTGCTCGACATTTTGAATTTGGTGCGATAGCTCAAATTGCAGCATGCACCATCGCTGTTTGTTGTACTGTCGTTATTGCTGCCGCGATGCTCGGTATCACACTTGATTACACATGGATACAGGGAGGGCGTGTTAGGCATGGGCTCGGATTCAGGTATGCGACATATTTGTCCCATTTTGTGCTCTATTTCACAATGCTCGTTTGTTATGTTAAAAAGGGTCGAATTGATGCGGGCGTCACTCTTGCCATAGTCTTGATAGACGTTATGGTTTTCCTTATGACAGGAAGTCGAAACTCTTTCGTGTTGACGCTTGTTGTTTTAGCCGTTTCTGGGTTGTTTAGACGTTGGCTAGATTTAAGGGTTAGCTATAAGGGAGGGGCTTATGTTTGGGCGGCTCTCTTTCCTGTCATCGCTTTCGCTTCCGTTGCGCTTATGGTTCTCTATGATCCATCAGTGAACTTGCTTGCCTCACTCAACAGTGCTTTGGGTGGCCGGCTGTCAATTAGCCACCATACCTATGAGCTTTACGGCATCACTGTTTTTGGGCAGCATATCGAATGGGTCGGCAATGGAGTAGGTTTCGATATGGTTCCGGAGACAAAAACTCAAGGAACCACGTTTGTCGATAACTCATATTGCAACTGTCTTCTTCAGTACGGAGCGGTTACGCTCATTCTATTTCTAGCGGCTTTTTCTCTTCTAATGTTTAAAGCAGCACTTGAAGGCGACAGGTTGACGCTTTTCCTTTTGTCCGTCATAGCAATTCATAGTTTCATTGACCCTTGGTGGATTGCCCTGCGTTTTGACGTATTCGTTCTGCTTATCGGCACAAATCTGTTAGGGAAAACCTGGGCAAAGAAAGCTGTGGGCAAGAGGAATGGCTTGACGGCTCATGCGCTTTCGCAGCCTCATGATCTTAATGATTCGGGGCTTATTTCAAATCAGGCTGGAGCAGGTTTAACGTAAGGGCAAAATGTCCGATTACTCAAGCTGCTTCACACAATTCGCAGCATGAAAAAGCAACAGCTAATCTGGACCTTTTGAGTGAGAAGCTTCAAATTGCTAATGCGCCACAAAAACACCTTAAAGATTTTGCTTTGTAGTTCTCGCAATATGTGTTGGTTCATTATTATTTGAGACTGTCCAAGTGCGATAGATGATTGAGGGTGTGCCGAACAAGTCTTTATAAAAAGTAATCCGGCGATCGCAGGGCAAGTTTAGAGTAATTTGAGCAACTGGCAATCAAAAAGACACAGTCATAGTTCCCTTCCTCGAGAAGCGCGCGCAAGGAGCCTGTTGACTTAGACGAGCTATGAAGATCCTTTACATAATCAAGAGATGCGAAGTGTCGTCCCAACATGGGTACTAAATCAGCCCCGTATGAGTCACACACAATTAACGCTCGGCCCTCGCCATGCATGTTTACTATGGTTGAACCGTCTTTGAGCCAATCGTAATACTCGTCGTGGAATCGATATATTCGAGCTGTTGAAACATCTTTACTCCATCTGTCATGGGAGTAGGGAATTGTTTTTCCGTCCGGTTCAATAACTGTAAGCCCCTCCCCATCTCCGCCTAAATCGAAGACTTCCTCTGTTTGGAGGTCAAGGCCCCAACGTGCGATTGCTCCAGAGAATCGATAATCGCCGAAATCGGTACGTTTTGGATTTGACAGGCTCGTAATACCCATCTCTTCTGCCATGTCGTTAAATGCAGTGATGGCGCCTTGAGAATTCCAATGGTGGTCCGTTCGAAAAAACTCAGTTAAGAAATCGCTGACAGAAGAGTAGGTTTTAGTGAATAGGAAAATATTTCCAACATCCTCATCAATAGAATCAAGGAGGGCTTTCGCATACTCATCCCCATTAGTTGCGTTTGAGCAGTAATCGTAGGCTGGATTCGCCGATGCAAATTGGCCTCCTTGGACTACATACACTGAAAAGAGGACGTCTGGGTAGTCCTTGGCTAGCAGCGAAAGATTCGACAACGACTCGCATGCGAATGTGAGTTCATCTCGGTTAAGACTAACAGGCATGTACATTATCGCATTATGTTCGCTAACGAAAACTTTGGAGCTTCCGTAATAAGTCGGGTAACAAGAGAAACTAAAGAAGGCATTCGCAGTCTTTATTGAAGCGCGTTGCATGGCGGCGTTGGCTAGAGTGACGCTGTCTTTCAAGGGTATGATGTCGGAGAGGTATTTATCGAGTTTAAATTGGAAGACGCCCGATGAAATGCTCTCTATTGTGAGGTTTGGCCGCTTTTCGTAATCGCGACCTTCGAGATAGGAATGCTTCTGGCCGACGGCCATCCATTCAGGGAGAGGAGCGCCAAGCCCGCTTGCTACTTTCAAGCCCAGGGTGCCACACAGAAACAATGCAATTATAACAACCAGAGTCATGTTTGTTGCTTTTCTGAACATGCAGTCTCCTAGAACTGGAAGTAGATGAACGGGTTGAACGATCCCGAGACCACCGCGGCGCAGCTGGCGAGCAGCAGGGCCAGCAGCGCGAGGTCGTAGAGGACCTGCGCGGCGGCGAGCGCCCGGGCGCGGGCGGGGGAGGCGGGATCGGCGTCGAGGGCGCACAGGCCCTCGGTGGACAGGGTGCGCGGGTCGGCGGCGCCGCCCTCGCGGACCCGGGACGCGGGCCTGCCCTCGACCCAGGCCAGGAAGCGCTCCTTGAGGAACGGGCACAACGGCGCCGAGGCCACGGCGCACGCGGCGAACACGGGCCAGTACTCCCACGCGGTCAGCTCCCAGAGCGTCGATGTCCCCGTGGGCCCGAACTGCCCGGCGAGGGCCTGCCAGTAGGGCACGAGCTGGGAGGGGTCGGTTATCCAGAAGAACGACCAGCCGAACACGAACACCGCTATGGTGTAGAGGTGGCCGACGAAGGCGGGCGCCTTGGCGAGCGCGCGGCCCCACACGAACTTCTCGCATATCAGCAGCGCCCCGTAGTAGGCGCCCCATCCCACGTAGTTCCACGCCGCCCCGTGCCACAGGCCCGTTATCGCCCACACGATGGCGATGTTGAGGGCGTTGCGGGCCCTGGAGCAGCGGGAGCCGCCCAGCGGGATGTAGACGTAGTCGCGGAAGAAGGTGGAAAGCGAT
>JAFWJU010000003.1 GCA_017511465.1 Eggerthellaceae bacterium
AGGCGCTGGCCGAGTTGCTCGACCCGGCGTGGAGCGTCGATGTCATCATCGGCGGGCATTCGCACACCTTCCTCACCGAGCCGGCAATCGTCAATGGCATTCCCATCGTGCAGGCAGGCACCGGCACCGACCAAATCGGCCGCTTCGACATCGTCGTGGATACCGACCGCAACCGCATCGAATCGTACACGTGGACGCCCGTCGACATCAATGCCGACAACTGCCCGCACGACCAGGCTATAGAGGAGCTCATTGCAAACTACAAGCAAGTGACCGATGCCAAGTACGGTCAAATCATCACGCGGTTCGTACGCCAGCTGACGCATCCCACGCGCATCCGCGAAACCGAGTTGGGAGACCTGTTCAGCGATGTCCTGCGCGATGCGCTTGGCGTGGACGTCTTCTTGCTGGGCTCGGGCAGCATCCGCACCGAGCAGCTGGGGCCCATCGTCACGAAGGGCGACTTAAACGAGTGCTTCCCCTACGACGACGCGGTGCATGCCGTGTACATGACGGGAGCCCAGCTGAAACACGCCCTGCTCCGCATGCTGCGCGATGAGGCGCTGGCGGGCGCGCACACCGAGTTCTACCAGCTATCGCATGGTCTCGAGGTCGAATACGACCAGGCTACGCATTCATTTGCGAAGTTCGACTACGAGGACGCTCCCATCGACGAGAACCACGTGTTCTCCGTGGGCTTGCAGCATTTCCATTTCCAGAATATGGAAGACGCTTTCGACTTGAAGCTCGAGGACCTGCGCGAGAACCATCACGAGCGCACGGTTTCTACGTCGTGCACCGACATCATCGAAGAGGTCCTGCTAACGGGCCAGCATCAGGATGCAACGGGCAAGGGAAGGTTGATCATCCACGAGGCGTAAAACGCCGCATGCTATTTCAAAAGGTCGAGCACGCGGGATTTCGCGTCGAGGAACTCTTGCGTGCACGAGAAGTCATCGGCTGGCGCGATAGCGCTGCGGTCGGGTACGACCTCGCCGATGATGCCGGCAGGCATGCCCTCGGCAGGGCGGCCAAGCACGTAAATGCGGTCGGCCATCGTGCACGCCTCGTCTGCATCGTGCGTGATCATAAGGACCGAAAGGCCCATTGCCTGCGCCTCGGTGCGGAACCACGTGCGCAAGTCGACGCGCGTGATGGCGTCGAGCGCGGAAAACGGCTCGTCCAACATGACCACGTCGTTGCCCATAAGGCACGTGCGCGCGAATGCGGCTCGCTGGCGCATGCCGCCCGAAAGCTGCGAGGGCCACTTGTCAGCTGCTTCCGACAATCCGAAGCGTTCCAGCAGAGGCTGGGCTTTTTCGCGCGCCTCCCGCTTCGGCGTGCCCGCCAGCGTAAGCGGCAGGCACGCGTTGTCGATGACGGTCAGGTTGGGCAGCAGCAGGTCCTTCTGCAGCATGTAGCTGATGCGGCCAGGTTGCCCCGTCACGTCCTTGCCGTGCAGCAGCACGCTTCCGGCACGTGGCATGGTAAGGCCTGCCAGGGCGTGTAAAAGCGTTGTCTTGCCCATGCCCGACTTGCCCACGAGGCACACCGTCTCGCCTGGGCGCACGACGATGTCGACGCCCTCGACCACGGGATCGCCTTCGTCCCATGCAAGCGTCAACCCGCACGCCTCAAGCGCCGGTTGCGTTGCCTGCAAGTCAGTGTTGCCTTGTTCGGTTCTTCCCATAATTCAATGTTTACTACGTGCAGTGGACGAGCAGGCTACGTTCGAGGCAAAATTTGCTCGAGCCAAGGTCTCTCAACAAATTTTGCTTAACCTCACTTCGCCCGCTCGTCCACTGCACGAGACTACCTTCTATTCCAGATACTCGTTGGTATATCCGCTCGAGGGGTCGAACGGGTTCTCGGCCAGCTTCTCGTCATTAATCCACTGGTAGAACGCCGACCAGCGGGCGTCGTCGATGACGCCCCAGCTTGGCGCATCGGCGATGTATTGCGGCGACAGGATGGCCTGCGCCTCGGCGATGAGCGCCGGGTCAAGCTCGGGAACAGCTTGGCACAAGATGTCGGCGGCTTCCTGGGGGTTTTCAGCCGAGAACTCGTAGCCGCGCTTCGCGGCACGCAGGAACGCCTTCACCACGTCGGGGTTGGCGGCTGCGTACTCGTCGTTCACCGCGATGACCGGCGTGTAGAAATCGAATACCGGGTCGATGTCGCCAAAGGCGAAGTAATTCACGTCGTAGTTTTGCAGGTTGGCATTGGCCACGGCCCACCATTCATAGACCCATACGCAATCGTACAGGTCGGCTTGCAGGCCCATCACGTCATCGTCAACTTCGTAGGGCACGAGCACGAGGCTATCGAACGAGGCGCCTTCCTTTTCGACGAGGGCTTTAATCGTGGCTTGCTCGATCGGGAGGTTCCACGTGGCGTAGCGGTGGCCCGCCATCTTGGCGGGGCTCGTGATGCCGTCGGCGGCACGGCTCATGATGCCGCTCGTGTTGTGCTGCACCACGGCGGCAACTGCCGTGTAGGGCATGGGCGTGGCAGAGCCCAGGCTGTTGGCGATGTAGTCCTGGTAGGTCATGCCCATGTTGGCGCCGCCCGACCCGATGAGCGCATCGGAACCGTCGGCGGGCACGGGAACGAACTCGACCTCGATGCCCTCTTCGGCGAACCAGCCCTTCTGCTGCGCGACGTACAAGCCCGTATGGTTGACATTCGGCGAATAGTCCAGCACGAACGTCACCTTCGTCAGGCTTTGCGAGCTTGCGTCCGACGAGGACCCGCTGGCGCTTGCCGCGCTGCCCGAACTCTGAGAGCATGCGGCCAAGACGAACGCAGCTACAAGTGCGGCGCATGCGAAGAACGCCGCCTTCAATCGAATCGCTTTCATTTCCCTTTCCTTTCTGCCCGCTTCCATGGCAGGCATACCCGCTCGAGCACGTTCACCAGCCATAACAGGGCTAGTGACAATGCGCTTATCACCAGAATCGACGCGAACATCTTGTCGTAGGAGAACGATTTGCGGACGCGCGTCATGTACACGCCCAGTCCCGAGAACCCGCCGAGCCATTCGGCGATGACGGCGCCGACGATGGCGTATGTCGCGCTTATCTTGAGGCCCGCGAAAAACGGCTCGGCAGCGGCCGGCAGCTTGACGTAACGGAAAATCTGCCATTCGCTCGCGTGCATGGTGCGCATGAGGTCTATCTGGTCGGGGTCGACCGAGCGGAAGCCCGACACCAGCGAGACCGCGATGGGGAAGAACGTGATAAGGACGATCAGCACGATCTTCGGAAGCAGGCCGTATCCGAACCACAGCACCAAAAGCGGCGCGATGGCGATGGCCGGAATGGTTTGCGACACGGTGATGATCGGCTGAAACGCGAGGTACAGCGTTTCGAAGCAATCCATGAGCACTGCCAGAACGAACCCGAGCGCGCAGCCGATAACAAGTCCGACGAGCGCCTCGATCAGCGTCGTCTGCGTGTGCTCCCAGATCAGGGGCGCATCGTCCACGAGCGCGACCACGACCTGCGTTGGGGCGGGAAGCATGTACGCCGGCACGATTTCCATGCGGCACACGAGCTCCCATACCACGAGCAGCGCGATAATCGCCACGGCAGGCGCGAGCCATTTCTTAACGGACAGTCTCATCAGACTCCCTACGCCGGCATTACCCGGATCAGGTTCTTCGGGTCGTGACGATACGCGCCACCTCTCAGCCGGGCTTGCCCCAGCTCCCCTTGACGACGCGATTGTAGCATGAGCGCATATGATGCAACCGCGAGGGCGCTTTCATACTATGATTACAAACGGCGAAAGGTCGAAAGGGGATTGCATGAAGGTTACGGCATTGATGGAAAACACGTCTGGGCACGAGGGCTGCGTCGGCGAATTCGGGCTCAGTTTCCTCATCGAGGCGAACGGGCGCAAGGTGCTGTTCGATGCTGGTCAAAGCGCCAAAACCCTTGCCAACGCCCAGGCGCTCGGCATCGATTTGAACACGGTCGACACGGCCGTCTTATCGCATGGCCACTTCGACCACGCCAACGGCTTCCCGGCTTTCATGGAAGTCAACGACCATGCGACCATTTACGCACGCGCGGGTTACGACGGCGACCAGTACGCAGACCATGGCACGGGCGAAGACGAGTACATCGGCGTCGTGCCCGAGCTTAAAGGCAACGACCGCATATGCGTGGTCGACGTGGCGCGTTACGATTTGGGCGATGGCTTCACCATCGTGTCGTATGCCGAAAGCGAGCCCGCATATCCCATCGAACATTTCGGGTTGTTCCGCGACGAACCCGAAGGCCGCGTGCCTGACAAGTTCAAGCACGAGCAGTGCCTGTTGGTGGAAGAGGGCGACGTGCGCATGCTGATGACCGGGTGCACGCATCGCGGCATTCGCAACTCCATG
>JAFWJU010000111.1 GCA_017511465.1 Eggerthellaceae bacterium
GACCGCGCAGACCGATCGCAGAGCCGACTGCCGCCAGGAAAGCGTCCACATGCTCGACCATCCAAGCGTTTTGCTCGCGATACTTGGGGTTCTGCCCGCGCAGATAGGCAACGAGCACACGCGAGAGGCTCGTGCATTCGAGCGCTTTACCGTCGTAGGCCGGTGCCTTGGTCCACGAGTAGCGCGCATTCACGTCATACTCGGTGAACAGCGGGACCGTCGTGAAATCAGGAGCGGTGTACTCGCCGTCACCCTCATACCAAGACCTGCCGACGTATTCGGTAATTAGGCTTTCCTCGACGTCTTTGACGCCACCAGCCAAGCCGTCCATGATTACGCCGGCTGGCAGATAGCGATCGTTCATCTCCATCGTCGGGCGCTCGAACACGCCCCAGGCACCGAAGCGCCCGCAACCCTGGCCGAACGTGAGCACCTCGGGATATGCCGAGGCCAGAATCAGCGTGTCGGGAATGACCGTCGCGGCCACCCAGTCGTACACCTCATTGCACATGGCCATCAGATCGTCGAGCTTCTGCGGCGTGGGCACGAACGAGGTGCCGCCGGGGATGATGGTCATGACATGCGGCATCTTGCCGCCGAGCAGAGCGGCGATTTCCGAAGAACGCGCCTGGTACTTCAAAGCCTCGAGATAATGGGAGGTGAGGATCAGGTTCAGTTCCGGAGTCAGGTGGTAAGCGCTGCCGCCGTCAGCGTCTTTCGCGTCGAACCAGTTGCCCGAGAAGATGGACAGCTGGCCGTTTGCCGCAAACTTCTTCAGGCGCTCCTGCACCTGAGCGAAGTCGCTGTTCATAGACGTGCCAGCAGCCTGGGCCAGAGCGTACGTATCGGCGATGTCAGCCGTCAAAGCGTTCAGCGGGTTGACGTAGTCGAGCGCCGCCAGGTTGTAGAACCACAGGATGTGGCTGTGCAGGAACTGCGCGCCCTCGATGAGGTTGCGGATGATGCGCGCGCGGTTCGGGATCTTGATCCCGTAGGCCTTCTCGGCCGCGATAGTCGAAGAATGGCTGTGAGAAACCGGGCAAACGCCGCAGATGCGCTGAACGATCTGGGCGGCATCTTCGGGCTTGCGCTTCTCGACGACTTTTTCCATGCCGCGGAAACTACCGCCAGAGCACCATGCTTGCTTAACGGTCCCGTTCTCGACTTCCATCTCGACGCGCATGTGGCCTTCGATACGGGTAATCGGGTCGATAATCGAACGTGCCATGTTGGACTACCTCCCCTCTTCCGTCTCGGTTGCGGCCTCAACGGCCTCGGCGACCTCTTCAGTCGCTGCCTCGTATTGCTTGGCGGCTTCCTTCTGAGCCTCTTGCAGCACGACGGGATCCTTGTCTTCGTAGATCGAGTACTCGTACTGACCAATGGACTTATCGGGATTCTTGACGTCCCAAGCACGACGCTGCTCGAACGGAGCACCGCCGTCGGTGCGGCCGGACTTCTTCATGCCGAAGCCGTGGATGATAAGCGCCAGGGCGACGATGCCCGTGATGGCGCCAGCCACGACGGTGGGCTGGAAGAACCAGTCGCCGATGTGCAGATCGCGATGACGCTCGTAGAACGGCGTGTTGACCTCGACCCAGTTGTCGCCCGGGTCGTTGGGGTTGGCCTCGCAGCAGCCAAGGCAGGGCGAACCGGCCTGGATGCACCAGCTGCGACGGTTGTTCCACATGGTGACACCGCAATTGGCCATGGTCTGCGGACCCTTGCAGCCGAGCGGATACAGGCAATAGCCCAGCGCCTCTTCCTTGCTGCCGAACTCGTAAACGAATTCGCCGTTCTCGAAGTGGCCGCGACGCTCGCAGTTGTCGTGAATGGTCTCGCCGAAGATGCCTTGCGGCTTGGCCTCGGCGTCGAGGTCGAGCAGCTTGACGACTGCCGGAACATCGCCGGCGACGAGCGCTTCTGCGCCACCCATCATGAGAACCTGCACGAGCACGGACATGAGCCACTCGGGGTTAGCCGGGCAGCCCGGGATGTTGACGACCGGAGTCGCAATGCCGTGCTTCTTGAGGATGGCCTGAACGCCGGTGGCTTCCGCCGGGTTCGGATAGGCGGCCATCCAACCGCCGTTGACAGCGCATGAACCAAGCGCCACGACAGCGGCTGCGTTGCTGGCGGCGTGGACGAGAATTTCCTCGCCAGTTTCCATGGCTACGCGCAGCGTGTTGCTGTCGAAGCCCTGAGTGATGCCGCCTTCGTAGACGACGATGTACGGCGAACCGGATTCGATGGTCTGCTCCTTAGCCTTCTCGACCGACCATCCGGCGCCCGCGCTGAGAACGTCAGAGTAGTTCAGCGAAATGAGCTCGAGAACGACCTTGCCGACATCGGGCGTCTCGATCTGGGCGAACGATTCCGTGCAACCTGTGCACGACGCACCCTCGATCCACAGGACGGGGAACAACCCGCCCTCCGCTGCGCCGATGACGGATTTTTCGAGCGCGATTGCGACGCGTGGCGCTGCAGCCTGCGAAAGACCGGCGGCAACCGCCAGTGCACCGCAGAACTTCAAAAAGTCGCGACGAGTCACGCCGCGGGCTTCCAGCATGCTGCCGAAATCCATCGTCGAAGCCTCCTGTTCCATGCGCACCTCCTTCTCTCTTCTTCCCCACATTTTTCCATGCAGAAAAACTTCCGCAATCTGGGTTATCTTACCATGTCAAAGCGTAAAAACGCCGCCTCACGCGAGTGTTATTTTGTACCCCTTTGGTAATACTTCAAAGATGCCCTGATAGACGGTTTAGTCCTGTGGTTTTACGCGCGTTTCGAAGCCGTTTCGGCCTTTTTTGGAAAACAGGTAAACGGCTGTTTAAACGGGTATTAGTGGCGAAAGTGAAGGTTTCGCCAGCCAAGGAAACGAAAGTGCGCGGCCGCTCATGCCGGCTTGGCTTATAAGCCCAAGAGGATCTTGAAGCCTATGAGGATAAGGACGATGCCGCCCGCGATGGTTGCGGGCTTTTCCCAACGGCTGCCGAACTGATGGCCGATGAACACGCCCGCCATCGACAAGACGAACGTGGTCACGCCTATCATCGTCACGGACGGAGCGATGGCGACATCGAGGAACGCGAACGACACGCCCACGGCCAGCGCGTCGATGCTCGTGGCGATGGCCAGCATGAACAACTCGCCGATGTCGAGCTTCGAATCGCTGGGCTGATCCTCGTCGCTGTCTTCGTGGAATGCATCCCACAGCATCTTGCCGCCGACGAACGCGAGCAAGGCGAAGGCGATGAAGTGTGCATACGACGTGACGAAATGCGCGAACTGGGCGCCGACGAACCAGCCGACGAGCGGCATGAGCGCCTGGAACACGCCGAAGAACAGCGAGATGACCACGGCTTGGCCCATGTTCATGCGGCGCATGCCCAGGCCCTTGCACACCGACACGGCGAACGCGTCCATCGAAAGCCCGACGGCTATGAGAAACAACTCGACGAGGCCCACGTTTTCCCTTTCTCAACCCGTCTGTTGCGGTGGAGGAGGCGCTCGGGCTACGCTGAAGCTAACCGTTCCTCGTTACGGCGGAGCAGCTGCGGAACTCGCTCGCTCCGCTCGCTCAAACAGTCCTCGCTAACCGCTCCACCTTCGCTCGTCACAGCTTCAGAGAAGCCCGAGCGCCTCCTCTACCGCAACCACCCCTTGTTGCAAGTAGCTATGGTATCAGCAAATCGCCGACAAGGTGGAAGAAGCCCTCGGCCTGAAGGTCGGCCACAATCGAATCGAACAGCTCGGGGGCGACGGCATCTCGGGCGGCCTCGTGTTCGTGGGCATCGAGCAGGCGGCGCACCTCGGCGCAGGAAATGCCGTCGGGTGCAGCGAGCACGCATTTCAGGATGAAGCTGCGCTTCTCGCGGCGACTGCCCTCGAAAGCGCTTTGACGGGCATAGTGGCTCGAGCGGCGTGACGGGTTGCCCACCTGCGTTTTAAGGTGGGCGCCGTAGTCGAGCAGCGCGTAATACCAGCTGCGCGCACCCTCATCGGGGCATGTGTCGGCCACATAAGGCGCCAACTGCTTGTCGGAAACATCCTGAGCATCGGGGAACAACTCGTGCAGGAACACGCTGCGCACGTTGGTCTCGATGTAGACCGACGGACGGTTGTATGCGAAGGCGATGACGCCCGCTGCCGTGGCAGGGCCGATGCCGGGCAAGCGAACGAGCTCTTCTGCCTCCTGAGGCAACCTGCCCCCGAACTCGGCCGAGCATTGCTCGCACGCCCGTTTCAGCGCGAGCGCTCGGCGATTGTAGCCGAGGCCTTGCCACGTTTCGAGGACAGTGGCCGTATCGGCAGCCACCAGCGCGTCGACCGTCGGGAACAGGGACATCCAGCGCTGCCAATAGCGCTGCACGCGCACAACCTGCGTTTGCTGCAGCATGACTTCGGACACGAGCACCCCGTAGGCGTCGTCGATGTTGCGCCAAGGCAAATCGCGATACAGGTTTTCGCCCTGATGGCGCACGAGGGCGACGAACGCTTCGCGCGTGCAGGCGCAAGCGCTCCAATCGGGAGATGCCGCCATGTTGGGGCTATTCCTCGTCGCCGAACAGGTCCTCGAGATGATCGAGGTCGCTGCGGAAATCGCTGAGCACGGCCTGCTCGATTGCCCGGTACATGTCGGAATCGAGCGGATGGCATGCCGCGATCTTGTCGAACAGGTTCTGCGGGGTGACGGGCACGAACGTGCGCTGCACGAGGCCGGCCTTGTACGCGTCCTCGAGCGCCTCGCGGGCGGCCATGTACATGTCGTAGCGCACCATTCCATCGGAGAAGCGCACCAAATCGTCGATGTTGATGCCGCGTATCGACGGATGGTCCTCGGCGATTTGCTTCCAGATGTCGGCGCGTTCCTTGTCGTTGGGATACCCGATTTCGATGATGGTGATGGGCTCGAGCAGCTCGTAGAAGAACGGGTCGGCATCGCCCGTCGCCGATGACGTGGCCAACACGAACACATCGGGATCCTCGACCGACGAGCGGATGAGGTTGACGGCCTCGCGCGCACCGCGCGAGATGTTGGCCATCATGAAGCCGGCGAAACCTTCGGGACTGTCGGGCAAGTCGGGCACGATCCAGTTGTCGAGGTCCTCGATGACCAAAATGCCCGGCCCCTCGAAGCGATTGTGCGCATGGTTCATGCGGGGACGGTTGTTGCCCTGCGTCGTGACGCACAACACCGGGGCACCGCCCATGCCCTCTTCCATCGACATGCGAAGCACGGGAAGCCCCAGTTCGCCCGCCGTCGCCTCGACGAAGCGATCGGCATCCTCGATAGCCGGCGCGCGGAACAGCAGCGTGTCGACAGCTGGCATGCGGTCGATGCCATGGCGGTCGTTCAGCATGCGCACGAACTCGATGAAGTCGGCATCGTCCTTCATGCCGACGCCCAGGTCGCGCATGATGGAAACCGCTTGGTCGTAGCCAACGAGGTTGCTGTAATTGAGCGTGCCCATGTCGAACGCCGGCATTTGCGGTGAATCAGGCTCGTTCGGGAGCACCGATGACAGGTTCGGGACGAACTTCGACAGGTCGAGTTTGCCGTCTTCGACGGGCTCGGCTGCGTCGGTCTCAACTGGTTGCGCATCGGCCTTCGCGGCATCTTCGGCAGCTTTCTGGTTTGCGCGTTCAAGCTCGGTTGCGCGGTCCATGTCACGCGTGAACACGTATGCGCCAGACCCCTCGACCGTCGCCGAGTGATAGCTCTTGCCAACCGAACTGGTCTTGTACTCGTCGTACGGGTTGAAGTCGTTCACGTCTGCAACGCCCATGCCAACATGCGGCGGCCGTTCCTTCTTCTCTTCGGTAACGACCCGGCCGATGGGCGCATCGGGTACAGACACGTCTTCAGCCGGCTCTTCGGCCGGTGCATCTTGAACGGCGACGGGCTCGGCAGCGGTATCCGACACGCCAATGACGCTCGCGTTGGGAATGTGCATGCTTTCGACCCTGACCACATGCGCGTTGTCGCCGATGAAGTCCTGCGAAATGGACTCGGCCATGTCTTCGAGATCCTGACGCGAAAAACCGTATTCCTCAAGACGGTCGAGCGCCAGTTCTTGCAGCTTGTAGGCGCAAGCGGCGATTTCCTCGCCCGTCAGATACGGCTCGAGCTTCTCGAACACGTACTCGGCCATCGAGCGCTCTTTCAGATCGCAAGCCAACTGCCAAGCCTGGCGCAAAGCCGAAACCTTCGCGCATGACGGCACGGCGGGATCGAGCGCGGCCTTTTCGTACGCAGCCAGGTACAGGTGCATGCCCAGCAGCAAATCGCCGGATGCGCACGCCTCGGTGGCTTTCTTGATGTAGTCCATTGCCGGGTTGTCGCAATTGTTCTGGTTGGGCATTTCGTTAGCGTGTTCTGCCATGTTCCCAACCTCCTTATCGCATGTGCTCTTCGTGTCCTTCGTTTCTTGCCCCGTATTATCTCATGGAATGCGACCCAGCGTGCCCGCGTATCGGAACCGTTAACGAAGGAGTCACGGTTGTCGGCAGGCGATTGAAGGTGAAAAAGGCGCTATAGCGACGCATTTGATAGAATAGGCGCACCATGGTGGAGGGCAACACAGAGAAGACGCAAGTCGCGGTATTCGACTTCGACGGCACCAGCATTGAAGGCTCGTCGCCTTCTTGGTTGGTGAACCGCCTGATGTTCACGCGCAAGATCTCGTTTCTGACATCCCTGAAAATCGGATTCTGGGGCATCGCGTACAAGTGGCACCTCCCGCAAAACGAAAGCTGGGTACGCGGCCAGGTGTTCAAGGCATTCGAAGGCCAGCCCAAAGAGGAAGTCGACCAGTACCTGAGGGATTTCTACGACGAGTGGATCGAGCGCAGGTTCCGCCCGAAGGCTGACGAAGCCATGAAGCAGCGCAGCGACGAAGGCTGCAGCGTCGTGGTGGTGTCGGCTTCGTTCGAGCCCATCGTGCTGCGCGCCATGGAAAAGCACCCGTTCCACCACCAGATTTCGACGCGCATGAAGGTTGCCGAAGACGGAACGTACACGCGCGAGGTGGACGGCAAGTGCATCGAAGGCGAGCAGAAACTCGTCGCGCTGAAGCATTGGTGCGATGGGAAATTCGGCGAGGGAAACTGGGAGCTGGCGTATGCCTATGGCGACCACCATTCCGACGAGCCGTTGCTCGCAGCCGCAAAACACCAGTTCGCCGTCAGCCCCAACACCGGCATGACCAGCATCGCCAAGAAACGCGGATGGCCCATCCTCGACTGGTCGATCGAAGTTCCCAAGCGCTCGTAAATGAAGAAACGGGCTATCCCCGTCGCCCGTTGTTGACGCTTGTCCAAGGCAAGGGTATACCTTTTACGTTTTGACGAATTCGACGCGCTGAACAGGCGCGCTGGCGAAAGGCAACCCGGTTATGTCTGCTGTCCTGGAAGCGATCATGCTCGTATGCTTCGGCCTATCATGGCCGATAAACGCCATTAAAGCATGGAAGTCGAAAACGGCGGTGGGAACGTCTTGGATGTTCCTCGCCCTAATCACGTTCGGCTACATTGCGGGCATTGCCGCGAAGTTCACGGGCGGGACGGTTAACTGGGTGCTTGCCGTGTACTTCATCAACCTGGCGGCTTTGGCAGTTAACTGGGCCGTGTTCGCACGCAACCGCACACTTGACGCCAAGCGGCGCCGGCAAGCTCGCGTATAGGAAACGCTGAAGCGCAACCTGCATCTCGATTGCTAGCGCGCAGAACCTGCCGGTCAACGCCTAATCCGCGAACTGCGCGTTGTACAGCTCGGCGTAGAAGCCGTCTTTCGCCAACAACTCGCCGTGCGTGCCCTGCTCGACGATGTCGCCGTCGCGCAAGACGATGATCAAATCGGCGTTGCGGATGGTGGAAAGCCGGTGCGCGATGACGAACGACGTGCGGTCGGCCATGAGATCGTCCATCGCGGCTTGGATGCGCTCCTCGGTGCGCGTGTCGACCGAGCTGGTGGCCTCGTCGAGCACGAGCATGCGACGGTTGGCCAAGAACGCGCGGGCGATGGTCAACAACTGGCGCTGGCCGGCCGAGATGTTGCTGGCGTCCTCGTTGATCTCGCAGTCGTAACCGCCGGGAAGCGTCTCGATGAAATGGTGGGCGAACGCGCGGCGGGCGGCTTCTTCCACTTCCTCGTCGGTGGCGTCGGGCTTGCCGTAGCGGATGTTCTCGCGGACGGTGCCGTTGAACAGCCACGTGTCTTGCAGCACCATGCCGAACATCTCACGCACGTCGTCGCGCTCGATGTCGCGCACGTCGACGCCGCCGATCCTGATAGCGCCGCCTTGCGCGTCGTAGAAGCGCATGAGCAACTTGACCAACGTGGTCTTGCCCGCGCCGGTCGGGCCGACGAACGCCACGGTTTGGCCCTCGCGCACCTTTGCGCTGAAATCCTTGATGATGGCCTTGTCGGAATCGTAGCCGAAACGCACGTGGTCGAACTCGACCGTGCACGGCAAGTCGTCGGTGGGAACGCCCTGCTCTTCGGGGGCTTCCTCGTCGGCCTCGAGGAACTCGAACACGCGCTCGGCTGCAGCCGCCGTCAGCTGCAACACGTTGCTGACCTGGGCTAACTGCGTGATGGGCTGCGTGAAATTCTTGACATACTGGATGAACGCCTGGATGTCGCCTACCGTGATGACGCCCTGCACGGCGAACACGCTGCCCATGATGGCCACGACGACGTAGCCAAGGTTGCCGATGACGTCCATGACGGGACGCATGAGGCCGCTGAGGAACTGCGACTTCCACGCGCTTTCATACAGCTTCTCGTTCGTGGCGTCGAACTCGTCGATGGCGGCTTGCTCGCGCCCGAACGCTTTTACGATGGCGTGGCCCGAGAACATCTCCTCGATTTGGCCGTCGATGGCGCCAAGGTTGGCCTGTTGCGCGTAGAAGTGCTTTTGCGAGCGCTTCACGATGACGCGGATGAGCACAATGGACACCGGCACGATGAGCAGCGTGACCAGCGTCATGGGGATGTTGATGTAGAACATGATGGCCAGAACGCCCACGAGCGTGACGACTGCGCGCAGCAATTCGGAAATGCCCTGATTGAGGCTTTGGCCAAGCGTGTCGACGTCGTTGGTGATGCGCGAAAGGGTGTCGCCCGTGCTCGTGCGCTCGAAGTAACCCACGGGCAGGCGGTCGATCTTCTCGGATATCTCGCGCCTCAGCTCGTAGCATGTCTTCTGCGAGACGTACGTGAGCACCCAGCCCTGCACGAACTGGCACACAGCAGACGCCAGGTAGATGGCCAGCGTGGTCACGAGGATGGTCCAGATGGCGTCGAAGTTAATGCCGCCCGTACCCTCGACCTTGGCGACGATGCCGTTGAACAGCTCGGTCGTGGCAGTCGAGAGCACCTTGGGCCCGATGACGTTGAACGCCGTCGACCCGATGGCGAACACGAGCGCAGCCAGCATGGCGAACTTGAACCGGCCCATGAAGCGCACGAGTTTTTTAACCGTGCCCTTGAAATCGCGTGGCTTCTCGGTGACGATCATGCGTCCCGCCGGACCGCCGGGCCGGTAACCGCGCTTCTTGCGTTGTGCGGTCTGCGCTAAATCGCGCTCTTGCGCCTCGTCGTATTCGCTCATTGCGCTTCACCCCCTTCGAGTTCTTCGGGGGAAAGCTGGGAGTAGGCGATTTCGCGGTATTGGTCGCACGTGCGCAGCAAATCGGCATGCGTGCCCTCGCCCACGATGCGGCCCTCGTCGAGCACGATGATCTTGTCTGCGCGCATGACCGTGGCGATGCGCTGCGCGACGACGACCTGCGTCTTGCCGGGCAAACGCTCGGCTAAAGCCTTGCGCAACGCAGCGTCGGTCTTGTAGTCGAGCGCCGAGAAGCTGTCGTCGAACAGCAATGCGCGCGCATCGGTTGCAAGGGCGCGGGCGATAGCCAGGCGCTGGCGCTGACCACCCGAAACGTTCGTGCCACCCTGCGTGATTTCGGCTTGCAAGCCGTCTTCCTTCGATTCTACGAGCTCGGTCGCCTGCGCTATGTCGATGGCCTCGCGGATGCGCGCCTCGTCGATGTCGTCTCCGCCATAGCCGACGTTCGACTCGATCGTGCCCGTGAACAGGAAGGCGCGCTGCGGCACGTAACCGAACTGGGTGCGCAGGTCGTGCAGGGGCATGTCGCGCACGTCTACCCCGTCGATGCGCACGGCGCCTTCGCAGACGTCGTAGAAACGCTCTATGAGCTTGAGGACCGTGGATTTACCCGACCCCGTCGCGCCGATGATGGCGAACGTCTTGCCCGCATCTGCCGTGAACGACACATCGCGCAGCACGTATTCGCTGGCGTCGTCGTAACGGAACGACACGTGGTCGAACTCGATCGTGACGCCTTGTTCGCCAGGCAGGCTCTCCCCCTGCCGATTTGGCGAGCTGCGACGAATGGAGGCGCGGCGGGAGCGAGGACTGTCTGAGCCCGCGAAGCGGGCGAGTTCCGCAGCTGCCGCGCCAGAATGAGGAGCGGTTAGCTCGCTTAAGGCAGGGGGAGAGCCTGCCTGGCGAACAACCCCCTCGCCCGAGCACGCAGGATCGCAGATGGACACTTCCGCTTCCAACACTTCGTCGATACGGCCGGCGGAGACGTCGGCACGCGGCGCGATGATGGCCAGCATCGACAACATGAGGAAGCCCATGATGATGACCAGCGAATACGTGATGAACGCGATAAGGTCGCCCGTTTGGATGTTGCCGGCGTCGATTTGCCCGGCGCCGACCCACACGATGACGACCGAGACCAGGTTCATGATGACCATCATGATGGGGAACAAGAACGTCATGACGCGGTTCGTGAACAACTGCGTGCGCATGAGGTTCATGCTGGCCACGTCGAAGCGGTCCTCCTCGTGCTGCTGTTGGCCGAACGCGCGCACAACCTGAACGCCGGTAAGGCGCTCGCGCGACACGAGGTTCACGCGGTCGATCAGCTTCTGCATGATCTTGAACTTGGGCATGGCGATGGCCATGAGAATCAGCACGACGACGACAATTGCCGCAATGGCCAAGCCGATGACCCAGCCCATCGACACGTCCATGCGCGAGATCATGATGATGCCGCCGATGGCCAGGATGGGAGCGTACAGCACCATGCGCAACAACATGATGCTCATCATCTGAATCTGCTGCACGTCGTTCGTTCCACGCGTGATGAGCGACGCTGCCGAGAAGCGCTGCACCTCGGCATCGGAGAACGACATGACCTTGTGGAACAGGCTGTTTCGCAGCTCGCGGCCAATCTTCGCGCCCGTGCGCGACGCGACGAGGCCCACAAGCGTGGCAATGCACATCGACAACAGCACGAAACCCATCATCTTCAGAGCCGTGAACAGCAGCGACTTCAGCTGCATGGCGTTCATGTCGTAGCCGAGGCCCGCGTATTCCGCCCGTGCGGCGGCAATGGCCTGTTGGCCGACCAGATCCTCGTCAACTGCCTCGTCGCCTCCCATGAACGCGACCACGAGCGGGCGCTCGACGACGGCATCGAGCTCGGCGCGATGCTCCTGGCCATATGCGTTCAACTGGTAAGTCCCCGATTCGGACACGTCATATGAAGCCGCGAACAGTCGGGCGTCGTCGCCCGACAACTGCGCAGCAACCGTATCGTACGTACCCGCGCTCAGCTCGGTGGTCGACGCATGGTCGACGCCCGCCTGCTGGATTCCCACGTCCACGATTTCGGACGTGTAGTTCGGCAACATGAGGTCGCAAAACGCTTGTCCGATGAGCAGCAAGAAAACGAGCGCCACCGCGCCCAAATGCTTGCCCAGGTATTTGAACAGCCTCATGCGAATCCTCCAGATTATTCCGCATAAGTCTATCGTTTTGACTAATGTTTGTCAGTTTCGGTTCCGAAACAACTCAGCAAAACGACCATACACATCACACGCCGATTTTCCGCATGCCGCCGACCGCTCGAAAGCGCAATTCGCTTGATTACCCCGATGCGAGCAAGTACCATCTCGGTGTTGCTAACTGCAAACTCTTGCCACGGAGATGAAATGGGCGATAGCGCCACACGCGAACGCGAGTCGTGCTCGAACATCACGATGTCCGAGTATTGGAACGAGTGGGCGCAGAAGTGCTCTGAAGACGTAGTCGACGCACTTGCCGATGAAAGGCACGGCGTATGGGAAACCGCCTTGGCCCGTGCGCTCGAGGGCGTGTTGGTCGAGGCTGTCATGTTCGGTCATACGCCGCGCATCGCAGACTTGGGCTGCGGACCCGGTTTCTTCTCGGCACTCTTGGCCGAAATGGACTGCGAGGTCGATGCCGTCGACATCAGTCCCGACATGATTGAGCTAGCCAAGAGGAACGTCGCCCTGGCAGCACCCGATAGCATCGTCAGGTTCCACACGTGCAGCCTGTTTTCCCTCCCCTTCGAAAGCAACACGTTCGATGCATGCGTGTCGCGCGACTCCGTCTGGCTCATGCGCGATCCGAAGGCCGCCTACGCTGAATGGCTGCGCGTGCTGAGGCCCGGCGGGAAGCTCATCGTATTCGATGCCAATTGGCACGGATATCTTGCCGATGTCCTGCAGGGCGCTGGCCAGCTGGATGACATGCCCGAAGTCAGAAACCTCGAAGCGCAAGCGCTCGCTACCGAGCACAAGCATTGCGCGGACATCGTTGCGGCGCTGCCGCTGACATCCGCCCTGCGCCCGCAGTGGGATGTGGACACGCTCGCGGAGCTCGGCGTCAAATGGGTCCATGCGGACGTGGACGTGTGGAGGCAGCTATGGACCCGAAAAGAGCAGGAGCGCTACGCGAGCTCGCCACTGTTCGTAATCGAAGCCGTGAAATAGGTTGGCGTCGTTTGATACCCGCACTTGGAGTATCATGAGCGCATTATGCCGAGCTGGAACATCCATACCGCACATGTCGAACGCCTCCTTACGCGCCACGACGCGCAGGACCTGGGCATAGCCGACGTAAACGCGTTTTTGTTTGGCAACTACGTGCCGGATATCTACTTGGGATTCATGGTCCCCGACACGACGTTCCGCATCGATTATTGTCTGACCCACTTGGCAGAGCCGGGTCTAACGCCGTTGCCCGAAGCGGACAGGTTTTGGAACTCGTGCATCGCGCGCCGTCTTCCAACTGTCGACGCGCGGGTTTCGCTCACGCTGGGTGTATGGGCGCACCTCGTAGCCGACCGCATTTACAACGGCAACTTCAAAGCCTTTTGCGCAACGCATGACACGCCGCGCGGCGACGAGTTGCGCGTGATGAAACAAGGGGATTTCAACTTGTTCGGCCATACCCTTGGCATCTCGAGCCTCGTGGAAGTAACCCCCGACCTGCTTGACGCTGCGAACAGCTTCCGCCAATACAGCGTGTTGCCCGCCGATGCCAAGCGAGCCGTCGAGGTGGCGAATGCCATCGTCTGCGGAGAGCTGGCGCAACCGAACCATGACGCTTACCAGCTGCTGACCGACGAATGGCTGACCGACACGTTCGATGAATGCGACGGGATACTGGGCAGATGGCTCTTGGCATGGCAAGAGCTTGCGCGCGCCGGCAAACCGGTGAAGGCCGCCGATGTGCGCGCAAAAGCGGGATTGCCCGCATTCGGGGAATAGCAAACGAAGCGCGAGGCGCGCATCGTAAACGCATAAAGCGGTAGCGTCTCTTATGCTTCGGCTTTTTCCAGGAAGTCCAGCAAGCGACCCCAGTCACGGTGGATCTGGCGGTACCCGCTTTCGAAATTGCGCATGAGCTCGTCGAAATCGCGCTCGTATCCCGAAAGCGTCAGGTCGTCGCAGTAGAACACGTACGCCTTCCCCTCGCTTTCCCATTTGTCGAGCATGTCGCAAGCGAGGTTGTAACGTGCGTTGCGCGTGAGCATGGCGTCGCGCATGAGCGGACGGCGCCAGAAGAACGCGCGCGCCCATTCGTTGCCATCGGCTGGCTTGCGGTATCCGCGTTTGCGCGTGCGCACGACGAACACCTTGTCGAAGCCGTCTGCCTGGATGCGCGCAAGCGGCAAGCCCCCGCCGACGGCAAAACCGCCGTCATAGCAGTAACAGCCGTTGATCTTGGGCGGCGGCATCATCAGCGGCACAGTGGAACTCGCCCGTACACGCACCATGAGCTCTTCGGTCGTGCGCATCTCGTCTTTGCGGAAGAACAGGCTACGTCCGGTGTCGCGTTCGAATGCCGCGATGGTCGCTTTGGCGGGGTTCGCGTTGAACGTGTCGATGTCGAACGGCAGAGGGCCGTCTGGCAAGCCCGCTTGCTCGTAAATGTAGTGAGCGTTGAACAAGCCCTTGTGCTGCAAGAACGTCGCCACGTTGCCGATGCTCGGCAAGTGGACGAACTCGGTGAACGATCCGACAGTGCGGTTGATGTCGCGCGATACGTAATTGACGGTGTTCGAACTGCCCGCGCTGATGCCGTATACGTTGTCGAAGTACAGGCCTTGCTCGAGCATGTAAGCCGCGACGGCGCACGTGTAGGCGCACCGCATGCTGCCGCCCTCGAACAGGAGGGCGGTCTTGAACACGTTGCTTTCGAGGTCCTTTTCCATAGCTTCACTACCGCAATCGCCCTATTTGGCTAGCGGATGTCTTGATGTCCCAAATATGCACCACTTGACTATGCTAGCCGGTCGTATCCTTGCATTGTACGCGGGGGCCTTGCACGTTCAGCATACGTCTGCACAGTCCCTTTGTTCACCTGGTCGGCCCCCGCGTAACCCCTTTCCTACAGTTGCTCGAACATCCACTCGATGAGCGTGTCCTCGACATCGTCCTTGATGTCGTCGTAATTGTGAATCTCGTGGCGATACCCGGAGTACAGCCGCGTGATGACGTCATGTCCCGTGGCGGCGAGCCAGTTGGCGCACATATACACGCCCTCGCCGAAGTTGCCCACAGGGTCCTGATCGCCGGCGATGAGCAGAATCGGCAAATCGACGGTGACCTTATTCGCCCAATCCTCGCCTTCGATGCACAGCATCATGTCGATGAAGTCGCGGACGCTGATGTTGTGCACGGGTTGCGTGAATGCATCAAACGGGTCCTCGGCGTGGTCCTTTTGCACCCATGGGTCGTGGCAAATCCACTCGTTGCCAAGCGTCACGCCCTCATCGCAGCGCGAGAACATCCAACCGAACAGGTCGTTCAGGAATTCGGGGTTGCATTCGTGGGCCTCGCCGGCCTTGACTGCGGCATCGACCTTCATGCGCGTGACGCGCGTCTGGTTGAAGATTCCCGTGGTGCCGCAGTAGATGGCGCCGGTCAGTTCGTCGCCGTACTTTGCCGAGAAGTCACGTGCGATCATCGAACCCATGGAATGGCCGAACATGAAGTACGGCAGGTCGGGATACTTCTCGCACACGATGTCCTTGAACAGCTTCTCGTCTTCCATCATGGTATGCGGACCCGCATCGCCCCAGTCGCCCCACGTGCCGTTGGCGATGGCGGTGGCGCCATGACCGACGTGATCGTTGGCGGCCACGATGAAGCCGGCGTCCATGAGCGCGACGATCATGTGGAAATAACGGCGGGAATGCTCGCCGAACCCGTGAATCAGCTGGACAACGCCCTCGGGTTCGCAGGCGGGAACGTAAATCCAGCCTGTTACCTGGTCACGGTCATTGCTCGAGGGAAACGTGACTTCATGCAGCATGGAACACCCCTTCTCTCGTGTATGGAATCGCGGCGAGAGCATTCCCGCCGCGTGTTCATTATACGACTGGCAGAAGGGTCGATGTTCGAGCCGCGGGATTTGAGCTATCGACACGAATAACCAAAAAGGGACTGTCCCTCTTTGGTTATTGATTCGACGATGCGGGAGGCGCCGCCCAATGAGGCGAGGGTGCCGCGAAGCGATTGCGCGTTCTCGCCGAACGAGGGCTCGTCGGAGACGCGCTTGCAAGCACCCGCGAGGGCCTGCGCGTTGAAGCCGTCAAGCGAAAGCCCCGCGCCCGCGCGCTCGACGCTCGTGGCGTTGTAGATGCGCTCGAAGACCTTCCCCGGCACGATGACCTGCGGTACGGCATAAGCCAGCGCGTCCATCGTGGAATTCTGCCCGCCATGATGGACAAAGCAGCGGGCATGCGGCAGCAACTCCGAGAAGTCGAACCGCGGGGCGAAACGCACGTTCCCTTCTTGACGCTGGCCTTTGCAACCTGCGACGTACACGTTTCTGTTGTGGCCCCCAAACGCTTCGATCACCGCTTTCTCGATCTTCGCCTGGGGAACCGACCCGCTTCCCAAGTACACCACGATGCAATCGCGCTCGCCTTCGGCAACGTCCGCCGATTCGCGCAGGAAGCCGACGAATTCGACTCCCCCATCCTGAATCGGCTCGAGTTCGGGACAACTTGGCACGAAACGCCTTTCGAGCCAGTCAAACAGCTCGAGCGACGACTCCACGCTGGGCAAGCCTAACTCGCTGGCAAGTTTGCGCACGCCCTCCGCCTTGGCGGGCTCACTCGCGTAAGAAGTCTGCGTCGTATACGAAAACGACCCGAACACGGGCGCGCCGCACGCCTTCGCGGCGATGATGGCAGGAAGGCTGTACTCGGAATAGACCGCATCGATGCCGCGCCCAGCGATGGCGTCGCAGATGGCAGCCACGCTTTCGCGCTCGTATTCGTAGGCAAGGGCGCCTGTCAGCCAAAGGACCTCCTCGAAGCTGCGCACGGGCTTGCGCCCCGATATGCCGAGCTTCTCGGCCATGGGGAACGTGCGGGACGCGACGCGCATGGGAAGCCCCAAAGGCGACGGCACTGGCAACTGAAGGATATCGGGCACGCAGGGGTTCGCGCAGTTGCCGTCATCCGACACGCCCAGCACGACATGGTGCCCCGCCTGCTCGAACGCATCGGCGATTGCCTGCGCGCGAGACCATGGCCCACCCATGCGGGACAACGCGAACATGGGAACTATGAGAACGTTCAATGAAACCTCCTGCGCCCTTACATGTACCCGGTCTTGCGCAGCTGACCTTCGAACCAGTCGTCGAACTTGCGCAACGGTTTGCGGAGGGCGATGCCAACAACCAACACGCCAGCGGCCATTGCCACGAGAAACGCGATGTTACCGCCCACCGCCGGCCAGTAGATGCCGGCAACGCATTCCTTCAACAGGTTCATGCCATGGTAGAACGGGAAGAACGGCACGAGGTTGGACAACATCGGGTCGAGCATCTCGACGGGGAACGTGCCCCCTGATGCTGCAACCTGCATGATGAGCAGGATAACGCACAGCGCCTTGCCGAAGTCCCCGAACAACTCGGAAAGCGTGTAGACAAACAGGCAGAACACCTGCCCGATGAATACGCCGAACACGACGAACGCAAGCGGATTGACGCACTGGATATGCAAGAGGCACAAATCGCCGAGCAGAACCAGCAGGCTCTGCAGCAATTCGATGAGTGCGAAGATGCCGTAACGACCCGCGTACTCGTGGAACGCGCGGACCTTCGCGTAGCGGCGGCGTATCCTTTCCATCCGCTCCTCGGCAACATGCAACTGCAGCGTCGCCACCAACACGAGCGCACCGACCCACAGCGACAGCACCGTGTAGAACGGCGCCATGGCCGAGCCGAAGTTCTCGACTGCGTACAGAGGCTCGCGGCTTTCCACGAGCGGTGCCGCCATTCGTTCGGCAATCTTGGTCGTGTCGGCACCGAGAACGACGTCCTCGATTTGCTTAACATCGCCCGATGCGAGGGCGTCGGTGAGCCTCTTCTTGGTATCGGCCATCTTCTGAGCCGACCTGTCAAGCCGTTCGGACGTCTCGGTCAGCCCTTCCGAAAGCTCGTTGAGCTGCTGCTCGAGGCTATCCGAATTACCCGACAAACCTCCGATGGCTGCTTCGATATCGTCCATAATTGCGTGAACCGCAGCTGAAGTCGACTTCATCGCCGCCCTGATGTCGTCCGATATGGCTTTGATGTTGTTCTGGTAATACGAACGCGTTTCGGCAATGGAAGCGTCGGCGTCGGCGACAAGTTCCTTCAACTCGGCGCGTGTAGCCTCGATGTCGCTTCCCAGGCTATCGGAATGGTTGGCGGCATTGGTCACGGCATCCGCCAAGGTGGCCGTCGAGTTGGTGATGCCCCTGAGACGCGCAGCTTCTTCGAGCATCTCCTGCTTCTTGACTGGATCGGGCTCGAGCTCTGCCGCTTCTTCGGCAGCCGTCGCAACGACGTCCATGCCCTCAGCCGCCTCGGTTAACATGGCGGCCGACTCATGCAATGCAGCCGGGGCGTCGGCTGTGTTCGTCTCGAGGTCCACGAGCGTCGCGTCGATATCCGCTGCTATACGGTCGAGGTTGCCCGAGCTGCCCGCAAGGGCCTGCTCGATGATGGTTGCTGCTGTGTCGAACGCCTGCGCAGCATTGTCGGCACCGCCTTCTGCCGTATCAAGCGCATTCTTGGCAATCGAGCTGGACGCGCTGATGCCCTGCATGGCAACTCCCGCAGTCGAAACCACGTTCGATGCCGTCGACGACAGGCTGGCCAATGTCCTCATCGCGCTTGCACCATCGCGGATGTCACGTATGACGTTGTCCAGGTGCGCGTTCACCTTCGTGGCATAACTGCTCAAGTTGGGGCTGGTCAAGTAATCCGCCAAATCCGATGCGATATACAACCCGATTTCGTCGACACGCTCGGTAAACGAGGTGCGGATGCCCTCCTGAATGGAGTTGGCGCCCTTTTGCGTGATGATGGGCGCGATGGGGTTTTCCTTTTCGTTGGTGTAATAGACGATATCGGGATATTCCGCGTCTTCGATGAGGTACGTCATCATGTTGCGACTGAAATCATCGGGAATGACGATGGCCGCATAGTAGGTCTCGTCATACACGCCCTGAACGGCTTCGTCTTCGCTGACGAACACCCAATCGAAACCGGCCTCGCTTCGCAGCTGTGCGACGATCGTGTCGCCTATGTCGATCCGCATCGGCATGAGGTCGCCCTTGTACCCCACATCGTTGTTAGCCACGGCAACTTTGAGGTTACCCGTGTTGCTATACGGATTCCAGCAACCGAGGATGTTGAACCACGCGTACAGCGAAGGCGTGATTACGAGGAGCGCAATGACAACGACGCCGATGACGCTTTGAAAACCAAGCCGCATGTCAGTGAAGAAGATGTCGCGCGCTACGCCCGAAGGCAACTTCATGGTCAGCGGAAGCTCTTCTTCAAGCGCCAGACGCACGTCGTCGGCCTTGTCTGCGAACGTTGTGTACGGGACGTTGCCGACCGTGTGCGCGGGTTCCATGGCGTCAAGCCCGAGCATCTCGGTTTCGGCCGCGATGGTGCGGTGCGCGTATTCCAGCAAGATGAGGCCCGCTTGAATGGCCAAGAGCGCAATGAGGACGAATGCGAAGGCTTCGAGTTTCGCATCGGTGCCGATGCCCAAGAACACATTAAGCGGCAACATGATGACGAGGAAGACGAAGGGAATCACCAACAACGCGATGCTTCCGACACGGCGCACAACTGGATAGCGCCTGCGGAATGCCCGCGCTCGCTGCTCGATGTCATCGCGATAGGAGTTGTTGCCCGCCAACGCGCGCACCACGCCGACGAAGCGCGCATGCTGCCCGCCCGTTCCATGCTGCTCGCTTTCGAAGAAGCCGGCCTTGTTGAGCTCTTCGTCGAACAGCTGCGTCACATTGAGGGAGCGCGGGCGGATAACCAGGCCGATGATGAGTGCCACCACCACGAGCACGAACAACACGAGCAGATCGACGAAGTAATCGGCTCCGTACATGCCGCACAGCGCCTCGCGCATGGCATCGATGCCGTACGTGAACGGCAACATCGGGTGGATGGCTTGGTAAAAGTCCGGCATCATCTCGATGGGGTACATGCCGCTGGAACCGGGTACTTGCATGATGAGCAGAACGATGCACAGCGTCTTGCCGATATTGCGGAACGTGATGACGAGCGCATAGAGCAGGTTCATGAAGACGAACGAGCACACGGCCCCCGCGGCCAAAAACGCCACCGGGTTAGCGCAATCGATGCCGAGCAGGATATCGGCACCGCAAATGACCTGGGATTGAATAAGAGCCAAAAGCATGAGCAATGCCAAGCGCCCGAAGTAACGTTGGGCGGTCGTGGCCTCTTCGAAACCCTCGCTGTCGACCTCGAGCTTGATAACCGACAGCAGGATGAAGCACCCGATCCACAGGGCCAAGCAGGTGTAGAACGGCGCAACCGCCGTGCCGTAATTGGATATCGGAAAGATCTTCTCGGTGACCAGGTTGGCCGGCGTCGACATGAACGTGCCCACGTTGTCGGGGTCGATGTTGAGCAGTGTGCTTATCTTGTCCAGTTCCAAAGCGTTACTCAGGGCACCCAAATCGGAAACGGTTACCCCCAGGTCGTTGTCCACGTTGGCCAGCAGCGTCTTGGCCTGCGCGATGGCGTCATCCGCCTCGACGAGTGCCGAATCGGTGTTGCCCAACACACCTTGTAGTTCGGCGATCTGGGGCTCGAATTGCGCGATGGCGCTCGAAAGCCCCGAAAGAGCCTTGACAAGCTCGTAAGTGCCGGCCGAAAGTTGTGGCAGCGCCTCCTGGGAGAACTCCTTGCTCGCAGTGTTTGTCGCGTCGATAACCTCCTGCACATTGGAGTTCATGTCCTGGACGGTCTGATTGGCATCCGCAACCGAGTTGTCAAGCTGGTCTGAAACAGCTTCCAGTTTGTCAAGCACTTGGATGAGCAGATCCTTGATGGGCTCGATTCCGCCGTGTGTCTCGACAATCGCCTTGATATACTCGATGACCCCGTCGATACCGGCGTTCGCCTCGGACACGTCGGCGGTCGCGTTGCCCACATCGGTGCTCGCCCGTAATGACAGGTTTGCCAACGCCAGGTTCGCCTGCGCGAGCGTTTGCGAGAACGTTGAATCGAACTTGATGGTTTCGAGCCGCAGCGCATCAAGATCGCTGCTGCTCTCGTCGAGCGAGGCGCGGATGCCAGGAAGCTGTTCAGCGGTTTCGATAAGAGCCTGCTGTATGGACGCAACTGAATCCCGCCAATTGACGATGGATACCGAGGCGCTATCGAGCTGGGCAATCGTCTTTTTCAAGTCGGAGCGGATGCCGTTGATTTCCTTCACCGCAGAATCGCGCGCTTGGTCAGTGCTTGCCTCGGCTTTGTCGACGCCCTTCTGCATTTCCCTGATGAGCGTCTCGTTGACCGTCGACGAGAATTCCTGGTTGATTTGCACGATCAGAGTGTTCGCAGCCGAGTCGGTCACCTTGGTGGCAACCGCATTCTTCTTCTCGTTCGGGTAGTAATACAGCGTGGGCACTTCGTCGGAGCCGTTGAAGATGCCGACGACGCTTTCGCTTAAGTCCTCGGGAAACACGAACGTGGCATAGCATTCAAGCGTACGCGTGGCCTCGAGTGCATCTTCTTTGTTGTCGTAGAAACGCCAGTCGATGGTATCGTTGTCGGCCAACTTGTCCACGACCTGCTTGCCGAGATTGATATCCCCCGTCATATCGCTCGTCGCGCCCTTGTCCTCGTTGACGATGGCGATGGGCATGCGCTCGGTATTGGAATACGGATCCCAGTTGGCGACGATGCAATACCATGCGTACAAACCCGGCAAAACGACCAATGCGAGCACAACAAACAGAGCGACGGGATTGCGTCCCAGCGCTTTTAGGTCACGACGGAATATGCGCCCTATTGTTTTCATGCTTTGTTGGCATTATACGGGCAATAACGGCAGTTCATGCCAATTGGCCGGGAACGGAACGAGGAAAGGAGCCCTGAATATCAACCGCTCTCGATATTACGCAAGTGGCAGCTAAGAGGGCCTCCCCAACGGGGAAGCCCTCGTCTAGGAAGACTGTAATGCGCTCGAAATGGTTACCTAGGAGTTGTCATCGTCGCTATCGTCGTCAACCGGGTTGAAGTAGCCGGTGACAACGGACTCGGGCTCGACGATGGCGCCCGCAGCCGGCTTCTGACCAGTGAGAGGCTGGTCGCCCTGAGAAGAATCGTAAATGAGGTCCAGCAGGTGGTCTTGGCAAATCCTAAGCGCTTGGTCACCCGTCTTGCCCACGATGTCGGGCACCTTGACGGCCGTGATCACCGACTGCAGCTGAATCGTGACTTCCGATCCGGCCTCGAGCTCGGTCTCGGGCTCGGGATCCATCGCGATGACCGTACCGTCCTCGTCGCCCGTATAGCGGCACACGAACCCGGATGCCTCGAGCGTGGCTTTGGCATCTTCCAGGTGGTAGGTATACACATCGGGCACGGTAACCGGTCCCAAGGGCTTCGGGCCAAGCGAAACCGAAAGCGTTATGACGGTGCCTTTGGTGACCGATTCGCCAAAGTCAACGGACTGGTCCATGACCAGGCCCTCATCGAAATCGTCGCTGTAGGCGGTCGTTTTGTCGTATCCAAGGCCGAGGTTCTGCAGCGCGTCAATCGCACCTTCGTACGGCTCACCAACCAGGTTGGGCACTTCCACCTCGTCACTGCCAAGGGCGGTGGCGATGGCAATTTGCGTACCCTCATCAACAACGGTGCCGGCTTCGATGGATTGCTGGCAAACCAAACCGGGCTGCACATCGGGTGTGACCACCGGCTCGTCCTGAACGGCAATGAGCCCGGCATCCGAAATCGCATCCTCGGCTTCGGTCTGAGTCATTCCAATTAGATTGGGAACGGTCACCTGCTCGGGTGCCTCTTTGCCTTTCGATACGACGAACGCGACCTTCGACCCCTTGTCAACCTTGGTGAGAGCCTTAGGGTCCTGCGAAATGATCAAGCCCGCGGAAACGGTGTCGCTATACTCTTCGGAAACATCCCCTTCCTCCAAGCCGGCTTCGGTAAGCAGCCTTTCGGCATCTTTGACCTCGAGCGATACGAGGTTGGGAACCTCTACCTGCCCTGATGAGCTCGACGAGCTTCCGGAACCCGAAATGTCAGATGCCGACATGCTCCCCGAAGCCGAGCTGGACGACTGCGCTGAACAGCTGCAGCCTGCGATGACTGACATGGTTAACGCGGCTAGCAACACGACAGCTGCTGCCAATAGCTTTTTCTTCATAATGCTCCCATCACTCGATTTGGACTCCTGCACAATAATACGAAGCAAGACGGTGAACGTTTCACAGGGAAAACAAGAAGCGAGAAAACAATGTGAGGGATCGTGAATACGAGCGATCATATGGCGAGGGCTTTCCGCTTCAACCGGGAGGCCCTCGTTAAGTGCCGTTCTTATTCCTCGAACGGATTATTGAAAACGCGCTGCTCGCCTTCTGCAGCGGCGAGCATTTCTAGATCAGCGTCTTCGAGCTTGATTTTGCGCGCCTCTGTCTTGCGCGACTGTGCCGCTTCGGATGACGACGCTGACGCAAGCTCGCCTTCATCCATCGAAAGCAAGTCTGTGAGCAATGCCTCGCGGAACGATTCCCGTGCCGGGAAATCGCACTTGATGCTGCTCTCGAATGCTTTGTCGCTCGTCACGTCCATGGTTCAAGATTGTAACGCTATATCTCAGCGCGGAACCCGCAACCGCAGTCTTTGCACCTGAACGTCATTTCGTCGACGATGACCCTTGATGTAGTCTTCCAAGTTCATGAGCATCCCTTTTTTGAAAGCATGGTCTTCCGCTTGTTCCCTTATACGAACGAATTGAAAGAACGTTTCACCCAATCGGAAGAAAAGAGGCTCCGATGCCGAAAAGCCGGGGGCTCGGCAGGTTTACCAAACACTGATGCCGTGCTCGGCCAGCACTTTCTCGAAGCGCTGGCGATAGCCGTCTTTGAAGAAGATGCACTGGGTGGGGTCGGCTGCCAGCAAGTCGTCGGTCATGGCCAGCGCTACTGCCCGGCAACCGCAACTGCACACATCGGCAAACTCGCATGTTTGGCATTCGGGATTGTGCTCGCGCACCTGGGCTCGGGTGACCAAGAGCTGCTGCGTGAAGGGCGAGTCGGATAGCAATTGGGCCAAAGGCGTCTCGTACACGTTGCCGTGCTCGACGTCATGCGCAGCTTCCCAACCGGAAATCTGGTTGCACAGCGTCAGGCTTCCGTTGCTTGCCACGAAGGGCATGCTGCGCGCATCGCCGCACACGGGCTGCAGGCGATCGCGACTGGGACTGCAGCGCTTGACCGGCGTGAGCCGGCATTGCTTGCTGCCGGGCATGTAGTCGAGCAGCGACCACACTTCCAGCTCCATGGGCAAATCCTGGCCCAGATACCAATCGAGATACTCCACCATCAAATCGCAATATGCGCGATAGTCCAGCGTGTGACCGTACTCAGCCGCCTTCCACCGCGGCGCCTCGACCACGCGGATCGGGCGCAGGTGGTCGACGCCCATTTCAGCCAGGCGCAGCGTGGTTTCGCGCAAGGTATCCAGATTGCCATCCCACAGGCAATACTGAACCTTCACGCGGTAGCCGCGACGCTTCAACAGCTGAATCGCCCCCAGCGTGCGTTCCTCGGCACCCGACACGCCGCGCAGCCAATCGTGGTGCCCAAGCCCGTCGAAACTTATGTTGAATTGGGGATGGTGCCCCATGGCCTCAAGCGCGTCGAGCAATTCGGATGTGACGCGCGAGGCATTCGTGCCGATGTCGTCAATCGATATGCCCGCATCTGCTAGCGCTTGCGCGATTTGCAGGAAATCGTTGCGCAACAACGGCTCGCCGCCCGTGAGCCATACGTGGCGTATGCCGCACGAAGCCAATTGGTCCACGAACGCCAGGCATTGTTCGGTGGTGGGATGCGCCGCAATCGGGTTGAGGTCGGCCGCCGCGAAACAGTGCTTGCAGTTGTAGTTACACCTGCCCGTGATGGCCCAGTTGATTAAGTTGAATCGCCAGCAGGGGTACAGCTTGTATCGCTGGGCGTCGTCAACGGGCTTTGGAACGGCGCATTTTTCTATAACGCCTTCTTCGAGGAAGTGCGTTAGAATAGCGCGCACTTCTTCGGGCTCATCTTCCGCGAAACCTTCCTGCCCATCGCAGCGCGCCAACACGTTGAACTCGCCCACTGACAAATTGGTGGGCATATACCAATCGTCCCGCACGAGAGCATACGGATTGAACAGCCATCCACGCAGGCTGCAACCTTGTTTCAGGCGATAACGCATGATTCTCTTAGCACATTCCCGGATCAGGTTTTTTAGGCCATCTCTCAGACCACTCGTAACCGCACCCAGTGCAAGTGTAGAAGTACTGGTAGTAGTTCCCGCGGTCCTCGTACTGGTATGCGATCTTCGTGCAGCTGCACCGCGGGCAATGCAGTTTCCCGCAGTTCACGGTTCCGCCATCCTCCCCACCCGCGATGGCGGCGAGCGCCTCGTCGGGCAGCGGAACCTTATTCTCCTTGGCAAGCGCCAGCAGTTCATCAAAGCTGCCGCACGCGCGCGCCTTCTCCTGCAATTCGGGGCTCAGGTCCTTGATGAAGTCTTCGAAACTCATGCTCTCCTCCTCGCTTTTGCTTTTCCTGTCTCTCTATACGACGAAACGCGAACACCGTTTCATGACCGTTATACCAACCTCTGGCGCTCCACGAGCCCGGAGAACACGCCTCCTTGGGCGACAAGCTCGTCGTACGCGCCGTCCTCGACGATACGGCCGCCGTCGAGAACGAGGATGCGGTCGCAATTGCGGATGGTGGAAAGCCGGTGCGCCACGACGATGCGCGTGCAGTCAAGAGCACCGAGGGCGTCGGATACCTGACGTTGCGTTATGTTATCGAGCGCGCTTGTCGCCTCGTCGAAGATGAGCAGCTTGGGCTTGGGGGCAACCGCGCGCGCTATCAGCAGGCGTTGGCGCTGCCCGCCCGAGATGCTGCCCGAGCCTTCGGATATGTGCGTGAACATGCCCATCGGCATGGCGCGGATATCGTCGGCAATACCCGACATCTCGGCCGCTTCCCACGCCTCGTCCATCGTCAGGTGCGGCGCGCTGAGCGTGATGTTTTGGAATATGTTGCCCGACACGAGCCTGCCAGCCTGCAGCACGACGCCGATGTGGCGGCGCAGGGACCGCACGTCGAGGGTGGCAAGGTCGCGCCCGTCGTAGCAGACGGTTCCCTTCTCGGGCTGCTCGAACCCCAGGAGCAAACGAACCAGCGTGGACTTGCCGCACCCCGTGCGACCGACGATTGCCACGTAATCGCCGGGATGCACCTCGAGGCTCAAGCCGTCGACGATTGCAGGCCCGTCCTGGGTGTAGCGGAACGTGACGTCACTCAGTTGGATGGCGCCCGTGATGTCCTCGACAGGCTGGTCGCCCTCGCGCGCTTCGGGCTGACATTCCAGCACAGGCTTGACGAGCTGCATGGTCGGCTGGATGGCGGCGATTTGCGTGCCGATACCCGCCAGCGCCATGATGGCGCCTGTCACCAGGCCGTATGCGACGTTGAACGCCATGTAATCGGCAACGGACACGTTGGTGGCGCTTGCAAGGAAGTAGATGAGAATGGTGCCCGCCAGCCCTGTAGCCGTCGTGATGACGCTCGAAGCCCTTAACAGCAGCGGGCGGTTGTACGTGGTCTTGGCGACTTCCGCATAATTTTGCGCCCAGCGGGCAAACGCGCGACGCTCGGCTCCCGCCAGCTTGATCTTGCTAATGCCCGCAAGCAACGAGACGAGCGTGCCAGACAACCCCGCCGTGTTCTCGAGCTGTTTCTGGTCGTAGCGCATGTTCGCAAACGTTGCCACGGTGGTGACGACCGCGTTCACGACCAGCACGAACAGCGCGGGGATGGTGAGCTGGGGTGCGAAGCTTGCAATTTGGACGATGTAGACGAGCGAAAGCACCGACGAGAGGCCCGTGGTGAACACGACCTGCATCAACAGCTGCACGAGAGAGGTGATTGCCATAGCGCGGTTGGTCAGCTCGCCGGGTTGGTGTTCCGAGAAGAACCGCGGTGGCAACAACAGCACACGGGCCATTACGGCCGATTGCACTTGGATGTTGAGCTTGGTCCCGATGCGAGCCACTACAAGCGACCTGGCCACGCCGATAACCGCTTGCGAGAGCGCCGCCCCGATGAGCAGGGCGGCAACCGGCAGGACAAGCGATGGTTTGCCGTACGGGACGACCTGGTCGAAGATCACCTGGTTCGCCCATGCTGGAAGCAGGCCGATAGCGGTTGCAATCGCGCTGACAAGCACGACCATAACGTAGTCGGACAGCCCGAGTGACCGTAGGCCGAACAAGGCCAAGTCGCGCAAGCCGAGCGGCTTCAAAGGCAGCGGCCTGTACAGGCACAGGGCATCTGGCTGAATGGAACCCGCATTGCCACCCGTCACGCGCACGCGCTTGCCCGACGAGGGATCGACGTAGCAATAGCCCGCTATACCGCGTGGCAAGAGCGCCACGGAGGTTCCGTCTTGCAAGGTGCCCAGCATCGCGCCGATGGCATCTTTATACCATGCCCCTTCCAAACGCACCTTGCGCCTCATGATGCCGTGGGGGTGCAGCATGCTGTCGAGCCGCTGCTCTGTCGTATCGCCGACCGACTGCACATCTGAGGGTTTCACGTTGAAGTAGGAGAGCAACACGCCCATTGCCGAATCAAAGCGATTGACGGGAAGTTGTTCCGCGATAACGTTCATCGCGCACCTCCCGTCTCGCCATCGCCCACAAGCTCGGCGTAACGGCCCCTCAACGCCAGAAGCTCATCGTGGGTGCCGCGTTCCACGACGCAACCGCTGTCGAGAACCACAATCTCGCCGCAATCCCTGATAGTCGAAAGGCGATGCGCGACCACGATGCACGTGATGCCGCGATCGCGTATGGCCTGCATGACCTCTTCCTCGGTCTTGGCGTCGAGTGCGCTGGTGGCTTCGTCCAGGATCAGGATCGAGGGGTTCTGGGCCAATGCACGCGCAATCTCGAGGCGCTGGCGTTCGCCGCCCGAGAAGTTAGCCCCATCTGATGTGACTGCCTGGTCGTATCCTTCGGGCCTAGCCATGATGGCATCGTGAATGCGCGCATCGTGCGCGGCATGGCGCACGTCGTCTTCGCCTTTCGACTCGTCCCACAGGCGCAGGTTGTCCATGATGGTGCCGTCGAACAGGACGATGTCTTGGTCGACGACCGACAGCGAGGATTTCAGCTGTCGGCGGGGCACGTCTGCAAGGGCGACGCCGTCGAACGACACCGTTCCCTCCCATGGCTTGTACAAGCCCGCGACAAGCTTGGCGATGGTCGACTTGCCGCTGCCCGAACCGCCGACGAGCGCAACCCATTCGCCCGGTTTCACATGAAGATCGAAATCCACGATGACCGGCGGCGCAAGCGGCGAATAGCCGAACGTCAGGTCTTCGATATCCAGCTTGCCCGCCAGCTTATGCGCGGAATCGGCAAGGCTTGCGCCTTCTGCCTCTCCTTGCAGGTCATCGGGGACGTCGGTCTCGCTTTTCATGACGTCGTCGATGCGCTCCATCGAGGTGCGCATTTCCTGCACTTGCTGGTTAAGCGACAAGAACGAGTTGATCGGAGAGAAGAACTGCGAGAGCAGGCTTTGGAAGGCAAGCAGCATGCCCACCGAGAACTCGCCTTCCATGATGAGCCAAACGCCCAAGGTAAGCACGACGACGTTCGTCAGCTGCATGAGCGCCGACGGAAGCGCCCCGAGGTATTGGGTGATATGCGCTAGGCGCACTTGGGTTGCCGCAAGCGCGGCTTGGTAACCGCCCCATTGCGCGAAGTAGCCGTCTTCGGCGCCCGAGGCTTTGATGCTCTCGATCTGGTCGATGCCGCCAATGGTCGATGCGTACAGCCGGCCGTTATCGCGCGACTGCACGCGCGTGACGTTGACGCGCGCCTTGGCTGTGGCGTTGACCACAAACAGGTTCACCGCGACGGTGGCAAGGCCGACCAGCGTCAGCATCAGGCTGTATCGCACCATGACGACCAAGTACACCACGAGCAAGATTACGTTGAGCACGACGGGCGCCAGCTGAGAGATGAGCGTGTACGCGATGCTCTCGTTCTCTGCTTGGCGCTGCTGCAGGTCGCCGACGCTGTGCTGCTCGTAGAATGAAACGGGAAGCCGCAGTAAATGCCAAACGAAGGACGAGCTGGCGGCAACGGCGAATTTCCCCCGCACGCGCAAGGCGCTGACGACGTTTATGCCTGCGGCGATGCACTGCAAGACGGCGACGATCGCCATCAACCCAACGAGCGGCAAAAGCCAGTTCTGGTCGATACCCGTGAGGATGCGGTCCATGAACACGCGCGAGAACGTCGCGTTGGCAATGCCGGCAAACGCTCCTATGACGGCGGCGATGGCGATGACCGTGATGGAACCCGCCGCACCTTTGAGACGAGCGCGGGCGAATTCCACGATGCTCGCCGGCTTGCCACCCTCTTCGAATGACTCGCCGCACGCGAAGGTCAGCGCGATGCCCGTGAAGGAACGATCGAATTCCTCGAGCGAGACGCGTATCGAGCCGTTCGCGGGATCGTTGATGTAAGCCCATTTGCCCTTGAAGCCTTTGAGCACGACGAAATGGTTGAAGTTCCAGTGGATGATGCAGGGCAACGGCATAGCCCTAAGTGCATCGGTGTCGAGGCTGTACCCCTGGGCAACAAGGCCGTAAGCACGGGCGGCTTTCAGGATGTTGATGGCACGAGACCCGTCACGCGAGACGCCGCAATCGTGGCGCACCTGGTCGAGCCCAATCCATTTTCCGTGATATGCCAAAATCATGGCCAAGCAGGCGGCGCCGCATTCGAGCGCTTCCATCTGCATGACCATGGGAACGGAGTGGATGGGGCCCTTAGCTCGAGCCATTGCCGAGCTCCGAATCGAGGAGGAACGATATGGGCGCGACCTCGTCGGTCGTGATCATCACATCGACGAGGGTGCCTTCGTCGGGCAAGTCGTCCATGGTCAGGTACACCGGGTAATTCCAGTCTTCGAGCTTGAGCATGTCGAGCGTGTACTCGTCTTTGGCGACGGCACCGGCATCGCGCGAGGAGAGCGGCGTTTGAGACACGTCGACGACGGTCGCTTCGCGATTGTTGACGAGAGCGCGGTCCCCAACGCTGACTTCGATGCGGTTTTGCTCGGTCAGGTAACTGACGACCTTGCCTTCGTACACGACACCGTTGTCGTTGATGGTCGTGGCCACTTTGGCGGTGAACCCCCACACGAGCAAGGCGATCATGGCGATGACCGCCGCAACGGCGACAAGCCACGTGCTGGGACGCACCGCCTTGATGTAGGCGTCGAGCCCCGTTGCCGTCGACACTTGGTCGAGGGCGGTTTGCCTGAACATCTCGGATCGCCGCTGGTCTTGCTGCGACGTCATGAGGCGTCCTCCTCGGCATGGGCGCGCATGGCTTGCAGAGCACGCCGCAATCGCGTGGCCACCGTAGAGGGGTTCATGTCGAGCAACTGGGCAATCTCGACGTTCTTCTTGCCCTGGTAATACTTCAGGTACACGAGCTCGCGGTCTTCGGGCGAAAGGTTGGCGAGCAGTTTTGCGACGCGCTCCTGCCTGTCATCGAGAACGGGATAGTCGTCTTCGACCGACGGTTCGTCGACCACGACGTTGTCGAGGGCCACCACCGGCTTGCGTGTACGGAAACCGTCGATCAGCACGTTGTGGGCAATGCGCGTGACCCACGTGCTGAACGAAGCTTTGGAGGGGTCGAACTTGTCGATGTTCGCGACGACCTTGACGAAAACCGCGCTCGTGGCATCTTCTGCTTCGGCTGCGTTCAGCAGGCGATAGTAGGCGTAGTTGTACACCCTTTGGAAGTTTTCGCGGTACAGCTTTTCGAGTTGGCGGTCGTCCATGCCCAAAGCCCTTGCCGTTGGCGGCTCGTACTTAGCTGAGATTAATCATATCATCGGCTGCGCTTCGTTTCCGCAAACTAGCTGCCACCGTGCAGCATATCGCCCCAAAATGCACATGTCGCACCGCGTGCCGGGTACCTGCGCGATTCTAGTAGAACCACTTGTCGACGATGGTGGGTTCGGGGAAACCCCAGTCCTCCTCGACGTTGCGCGCCGTGCGGATGAAGCCCACTTTCTCGAGCACATGCGCTGACCCGGCGTTCTCGACCCGCGTGGACGCCGTGATGATCTGGATGTCGGTTTCGCCATACAGGTAATCCGCCATAAGACGCGTCGCCTCGGTTGCCAGGCCATGCCCCCACCAACTGGTGGTTTCCGAGGACTTCGAGCCCGGCATCGGCTGGAGCTACGAAGGCTGGATGGGCCTGCTGGAGCAAAACCCCGGCGTGGACACGGTGCAGCTGGGCACGGTTATCGTCGACGACATGGTCGCCGACGCGGCAAAAGACCGCGACAACGGCGACGCCACCTTGGCCCTTGTCGACGAGTCCGCAATCGGCGATTTGTACAAGGCCTGGGTGGGGTTTGCCTATACGAGCCAAGACAAACTGCTCGACACCAACTAGAGCCAGCAGACCGAGTGGCGCAGCGGTGGGGTGCGCCTGTGAGACGACTGGAACTTTGATGATAGCTTCGTCACCATGACCGACTACTTCGTCACCGACATCATGGAAGTCGCCTCTTCCGTAACCAGTGACGAGGCCACTGCCCTGGAGCAAGCCTTCGACAACGCGATGACGCACTACGCCAGCACGGCGGGCGAAGAGGGCATGCACGGCCTGGGCGTGGCGCTTCCCTATGGCGATGGCGAGTTCTACGATGAGCTGGTGGACGTTTTCGGGGCGTGTGGCATCGACGGGGAGTACGTCACCTGGTTGGAAGCGTTCGTCGACGTGGAAAACGCGAGCGGGCAAGACAATTTTGGCAACTGGGACGATTTCGATTTCAATCGCGATGACTACGGCTACGACGACAACGGGTATGCCTACGACTACGGCCTTGGAGGATACAGTTACTGCCACGCTCATCCGTAGACGCAACCCGTAGGCTCTGCGATATACTTGGAATCATCGTTGCGGGAAAGCATCATATTAGTAATCGCTTAGGAGCGCGGATGATAGAACTAAGCAACGTTTCCAAGTCCTATCCGGGCAAGGACAGAAAAGCCGTCGATGGCCTGACTTGGACGGTTTCAGACGGCAGGATAACCGGTTTCTTCGGCCCGAACGGCGCGGGCAAGTCGACCACGCTGAAGATGATCTGCGGAGTACATTCCATCGACGAGGGCTCCATCAAAATCAATGGGCACGACATCGCAACCGACGCTGTGGAGGCGAAGCGTCAGTTCGGTTACGTGCCTGACGATCCCGACCGGTTCTTGCGCCTGACGGGTATCGAGTACCTGAACTTCATGGCCGACGTGTACGGCACACCAGTCGAGAAGCGCGAGCCCTTCATCGAGGAATGCGGCCACCGCTTTGAGATATACGATGCACTTGGCTCGCGCATCTCGGACTACTCGCACGGCATGCGCCAGAAGGTGCACGTCATGGCAGCGCTCATCCACGAGCCAAGCGTCTGGATCCTCGACGAGCCCATGACGGGCCTCGACCCGAAGGGCGCCTACGAGCTGAAGGAGATGATGCGCGAGCATGCCGCGCGGGGCAACTCGGTGCTGTTCTCCACCCACGTGCTGGAGACGGCCGACGCCCTCTGCGACGACGTGTGCATAATCGCGCGCGGGCGCAAGCTTTTCAATGGCACGCTCGAAGAGCTGAGGCAGGCCAATCCGGGTAAGACGCTCGAGCAGGTGTTCCTGGAGATGACGGCACATGAATAGCGTCGTGCTCCTCACGAAGCTGCAGCTCATGCAGACGCTGGGCGGAGTGCGCTCCGCCATCGAGAAGAGGACCGGCGCGAACGGCGCCATGGCTGGCACGGCGATTGTCGGTGTCTTCATATTCGTCGGCGTCGCATGGCTGGGCTACTCGGCTTACGGCGCAGTCGGTGCGATGGGGCTCGATAAAGTCGTCTTCGACATGCTGTTCTTGGCCTGCGGCGTGCTCACGTTCGTCCTCTCGCTACCGGCGATTCTGAGCACGTTCTTCGGAGCATCCGACATCAACGATCTGCTTCCGCTACCCGTCTCGCCCTTTGCCATCGCGTTCTCGAAAGCGCTCAGCGCGCTGGCCACTTCATATCTCTACACGTTCCTCATCATCGCCGCGCCGCTGGCGGGCTGGGGCGTTGCTGCTGGCGCAGGAGCCGGTTATTGGCTCGCGTACGCGCTTGCGGTCCTGCTTGCCCCCATGATGCCCGTCGCCTACGCTGGCGCCATCTCCATCATCATTGCCGCGCTGTTCAAGCGCGTGCGCACCAAAGACGCCATCACCACCATAGCTACAGTGCTCACGCTTGGCATTTCGGTTGCAACGTTCTTCGTTTCCCGCAATCTGGACCTGGGAGGAAACGCGGCAGCCGCCCTCGGGAGCATCTCCGAGGCGATGGGAGGCGTGGTCATGGCCTTTCCGGCCTACGGTTTCGCCGTGTACGCGCTCGCGCATTCCGATGTGCTCAGCTGTGCGTTGTTCGCGCTGGTTTCGCTCGCTTCCTTCGCCGTGTTCGTGATCGTGGTGCGCGTACTGTACCTGCGCATCGTCACCGCTCTATCGTCGGGCGCGGGCAAATCTGATGCGTATTCGGGCGCAGGAGCCCAGACGCAGACCTCCGCTCTCAAGGCCATGGTGCGCTCCGAGGTGCGCAAGATAGCGCGCAACTCGTCAGTGGCCCTGAACTACGTGGCCTACCCGCTGCTCATAACGCCGTTCACGTTCGGCGTCATCTTCTCGTCGGATTCGATGGCGGATTTTGGGGGCCTCGTCTCCAACCTGGGCGATGCCACCTCTGCGGCCGCGGGAATCGGCCTGACCCTGTTCATGTTCCTCGCTGTCGTCAGCATGCTCTGCAACAAGATAGCGGGCACGTGCATATCGCGCGAGGGTTCTAACTGGACGTATATGAAGTTCATCCCCGTGCCCATGTTCACGCAGATCCGCGCCAAGGTGCTCCCTGGATTCGCCGTCAACGTGGTTATCGCGGTAGTGTTCATGGCGGTGGGTGGCTATTACCTTGTTGCCAGGATGGGCGTTGACGTAGTGGTGGTCGTTTTCGGGGGCATCCTGCTGCTGGGCGCCTCCTGGCTCATGACGTGCGTATGCGCATGGAGCGACACCCGCAACCCTAACGTCGACTGGGGAAACGACGGCGATGTGAGCGCGAAGGTCCTGAAGCGCGGGGGAGGCCTGCTCAGGGCTCTGCTCGTGGGGCTCGTCTATGCTGCGCTTCCGCTGCTCGTGTCGCCGTTGGTGGGGCTCGAGCCGCGCGTTTTCATGCCCGTGCTTGCCGCCGTTGGCATTGCCGTTTCCGCAGCGCTGGGGCATGTGCTTCTGAAGGCAGCTGCGCGAAACGTGGAAGTATTCGAATAAATCGCTTAATGGATCTAGGAAGGGACGAATCATGTTTTATATCGAGAATTTCGTGTTGCGCCTGCTCTTCTGCGTCGGCACGCTCTTCATAGTTGTGCTGGCGGCCGGGTTTATTAAGGCTTCGGCTGCAGGTATGCCGTTCGTCTTCGAACCCATGAAGAACATCGTGTTTCCGATTGCCTTGGGCGTGTTAACCACGTTCATGTGGAAGCCCAGACAGAAGTAGCATCGTCGGGAAAGCGCTAAGGTCACGCAGGGCGTCCTAGTCTACAGCCACCGTAACTGGTTGCCAAGCAGGCTGCTCATCGCCGGCTATTTCGGAATCCCGGAGATATAAAAAAGCTCAGCCCGTTATGTGGGCTGAGCTGGTGTTTCGTGGCGGGATGTACGAGACTTGAACTCGCGACCTCCGACGTGACAGGCCGGCGCTCTAACCAACTGAGCTAACACCCCGTGTTTTCAGCGAAAGTTATATTACTTGACATGACCCGCCCGCGCAATACCTCATCTC
>JAFWJU010000112.1 GCA_017511465.1 Eggerthellaceae bacterium
GATCTCGACAGGCAAGGAAGTCAGCTTCGAGGCCGTCGATGAAAAGCTGGACATGCTGCGTCACGCTATGGAATCCGATGACGAAACCGCTCTTCAAATCCTTGAGCAGGCGGTTCCCACGTACACGATCACCAAAAACGATTAAATCAGCATGAACGCCACTGCAAATAGCAGCAAAACACTTACGCCCATCCGCTTGGTTTCCATTGGAGTAATCGCCTACAACGAAGAAGGCGTCCTCGAGGGTCTTCTCGACGACATCGTCGCCCAGGATTACCCTCATGAATCCATTGAGGTCGTTCTCGTTGACAGCGCTTCGACGGACAACACCAAAACCCTGATGAACCGGTTTGCCCGTTCGAACAGCGCGCCGGGAAAGGGATTCGCGGACGTTCAGGTTCTGGACAACCCGAAACGCATTATTCCCAGCGGATGGAACGTTGCCCTTTCAGCGTTCACGGGAGATGCGTTCATACGCGTCGATGCCCATGCGCGCATCCCAAGCGATTTCGTGTCGCAAAACGTGGCCGTACTTGAAGAGGGCGAATTCGTGTGCGGCGGGCCGCGTCCTACGGTGGCCAAACCCGACACGCCTTGGACAAGGACCCTCCTGGCCGCCGAGGAGTCGGCGTTCGGCAGCTCGATAGCCGATTACCGCCAGGGAACCGAGAAGCAATACGTTTCGGCCGTGTTCCTGCCTGCATTCCGCCGCGAAGTCATCGAAACGGTTGGGCTGTATGACGAAAGGCTCGAACGCACCGAGGATAATGACTATTGCTATCGCGTAAGGGAAGCCGGATACAAAATCCGCTTCGATTCCCGCATACATTCCACGCAAATCGCCCGTAACTCGTTCGCGCGCATGATGCGGCAAAAGTACGGCAATGGATATTGGGTCGGGAAGACGCTGTTCATCCAGCCGAAATGCCTGCACGTCTACCATTTCGCGCCGCTTGCGTTCGTCGTGGGCGCTGCTACGATGCTGCTCGTCGGGGCATTCGCCTCATGGTGGCCGTTCCTCGCCTGCACGGCTGCCTACGTGCTGATATGCGCCGCCTTGACGGCGAGGACAATCGTCCAATCGGCAAAGAAATGCGTCCAGATGCTTGCCTTGCCCGTTGTGTACGCCGGCATCCATTTCGCATATGGCGCGGGCACGGTAGCGGGCATAGCATCAGGATTGATGAACCTACGAGGAGCCAAATGAACGACGCTGAAATGAACGTGCAAGACGAACCTCAAACCGAATGCAAACCTGCTCAACGCGCTACGGGCAAGCTGCGGGAGCTCCAGTTGGTGGAACTCGAGCTGATGGAATGGTTCGTCGGTTTTTGCACCCGTCATAACCTGCGCTACTACCTGCTCGGTGGAACGCTTTTAGGCGCAGTGCGTCACGAAGGGTTCATTCCCTGGGATGACGATGTCGACATTTGCATGCCCCGTCCCGATTACATGAAGTTCCTCGAAATGGCCGAAGAGGAGCTTTTCGGAACGGACATGCGCATCGAAAGCGTGTATCACGATAGGAACTTCCGCCAGGGAATGGCAAAGATCACGACATCGCGCATGCAAATCGTCAACCGTTCTGCCAGCGTCGACCGCATCGAAGATGCTTGGATAGACATCATCCCTATGGACGGTTTCCCCAAAGGGCGGCTTGCGGAATCTATCCAAAAAGCGCGTCTGATGTGGTGGAAGGTGATGGATGCCACAACCGAGTTCGATCACGTCGTCGACGTGAAACGCGACAGGGGCCTTGTTGGCAACATGGCGGTGAAAGCGTTAGGCGTGTTCTGCAAAGTCGTCCGCCCATACGGCGATGACTCCAATCGCGTGTTCATGAACACGGAGCGGGCACTGCAGCGCTTCCGATACGACGAGAGCCATACCGTCATCAACCTGCACGCCGCTCCGGGTTCCCAGGAGATATTCCCCCGCGAATCATTCGGCGACGGCGTGCATGTGACGTTCGAGGGGC
>JAFWJU010000019.1 GCA_017511465.1 Eggerthellaceae bacterium
CGCATGCGCACGCAAGACCAGCAACAGGATATAAACGAGCAGATGATGGGGTTGTTTGTGGAGTTCGGCCAGTTGCGCGATGGCGCACCCGACTCGCCCGACGCGCAGGCCCAGGTTAGGAAACTGCAGGATTTCATCAGCGAGAACTACTACCGCTGTTCCGATGAGGTGCTTGCCGGTTTGGGCCAGATGTACGGTGCAGGCGGTGAGTTCACGGCCAACATCGACAAGGCTGCGGGCGAGGGCACGGCCATGTTCGCCGCGCAGGCGATCGAAGCATACTGCGCCCGCTGACAACCGGACGGAACGCCAGGGCGTACCAAGGGGGGGGCAGGAGCGATCGGCGCATCGGAATGATGCGCCGATCGCTCCTGTCCCCCCTTGGCGCATTGCGAAAGGATTTGCCAAGGCGCTTTAAGGAAACCGAAAGGTTTGGCAGCAGGTTGGGGAAAGGTTCGCCTCGTAGCCTATGTTCAAGTTAAAAACGGGCATACGGTTTGGAGGTTAACGATGTGGACCCGCAAAGAACTGAAGGACAAGGCCAAAGTTGCGTTCAGGGCCAATTATTGGAAAACGGTGTTCGTGGCGTTGGTGCTCATGGTGGTCGTCGGCGGCATGAGCTTCTACTCGTCGGGGTCGTCAGCGTCCTCGGCGATGACGGCTCCTGCGGCCACGTCGGCCCCGTCGCAAGAAGTCGATAACGTGAACGTCGACATCCACGACGGCAAGGTCAGGGTCGATGTCGATGGCGCAGACGGCGGCAAAGTGCATGTGAACATGGACGCCGACGATTTCATGGAAAGCCAAGATTTCAGCGACGCTGCACCTTTCGCAGGGCCGGCCGCAGTGCTGTTCGGCTTTTCGATGCTCCTGATCTTGCTGATTGTGATGGCCGTTGCAATTGCGATTTACGTGTTTGTGGTCAGCCCGCTTGAAGTCGGCGCCCAACGGTTCTTCGTGCGTAACCTCAACCAGCCCTCCGAGGTTAAGGAGCTCGCGTTCGGCTACGACAACAATTACAAGGAAACCGTCAAGACCCTCTTCCTGCGCGACCTGTTCATCATGCTGTGGGCTTTGCTGCTCATCATCCCGGGCATTTACAAGTCCCTCGAGTACCGCATGATCCCGTACCTGCTTGCAGAAGATCCCACGATGACGAAGGACCGCGCATTCGCCGAAAGCAAGCGCATGATGTACGGCCACAAGTGGAACACCTTCGTGCTCGACTTGTCCTTCCTCGGATGGAATATCCTGTCGGCGTTGACGCTGGGCATCCTGGGGGCCTTCTACGTGGGTCCGTATCAGGCGCAGACCAATGCGGCCCTCTACGAGAAGCTCCGCTACGGCTTGCCCGCGCCCGAACAGTCCGAGCAAGCGGCTCCGTATGCTGGTACCCCTGCAGCTCCCGTCCCGCCTGAGTCCTACGTGAACGCCCAAGGGCAGGCCATGCCGGTCATCGTTTCCGAGTCGCAACCGCCCGTCCCGCCTTTCGCGCAAGTTGGGGCGCAAGTTGAAAACGGGCTCGACGTCGAGGCGCAAGCGACCGAAAACGGCATCGACCTAACGGCACCGGTTCCCGAAGGCGATGCCGGTTCCACGGCGCCGATTCCCGAAAGCGGCATCGACCCGACGATCCCGATGTCCGACGCCGGGGAAAACGACAAAGCCGCCGATTCCCCCCAAGCGTAGTTTCTGCCACAATTGCATTAGCGCGCCTGCGACGACGCCGTCGCGGGCGCGTCCCGCTTGCAAGCGAAAGGAAGCCTCGTGGCGTACAAGATCCTCGTCGCGGACGACGAAAAGGACATTCGCAGCGTATTGGCGCTCTATCTCGAAGATGCAGGTTATGAAGTAGTCGAGGCGGCCGATGGCGCCGAAGCGTTGCGCGTGCTTCAGACGCAGGACATCGATTTGTGCCTGCTCGACATCATGATGCCCGAGCTCGATGGCTACCAAGTGCTCAAGTGCGTGCGCGAAACCGACGACGTCCCCATCATCGTCGTGTCGGCTAAAGGGCAAGATGCCGAGAAGATCTTGGGCCTCAACTTGGGCGCCGACGATTATCTGGTCAAGCCGTTCAATCCACTCGAGGCAGTCGCCCGCGTCAACACGAATATCCGAAGGGCCAAAGGCGCATTGCCCCAAAAGACGCGTACGGCGGCGATTAAGGTCCGTGACCTCGAACTCGATCGCGAGTCGTGCACCCTCACGTGCGCGGGGCAGCCCATTGCGCTGACGTCGGCCGAGTACCGCATCATGTCCATGCTGATGGAACATCCCGGCCGCGTGTTCACCAAGCAGCAGATTTACGAATGCGGTTGGGACGAAGATTACATCGCCGCTGAGAACAGCGTCATGGTTTGCATGAGCAAGCTGCGCTCCAAATTGGGCGACGACCCCCAGGCCTACATCAAGACCATCAGAGGGCTCGGCTATCGGCTGGAGAAGTAACCATGATGGGGTGGAAGGAAATCCAGCAGGCTGCAGCCGGAAGCGTGGAAGAGCTCGCCACATCGCGAGGCAAGAACAGCCTGGTTTTCTACCTGGTCAGCCGCTTCATCGCGGTGCTTCTCGCCGTCATGGCGGTCGAGTCGGTAATCGTCTGGCTCGAGAGCATCACGTTTTTGCCCTTGTTGCAAGGGCTCGGTTCCGAATACACCGACCTCTCGCTCGAGACCACGTCGGTTGTGACGTTGCTTCAGTGGGCATGGACGCTTCTTCGCACTGCCATCAGTTCCGGTGCGCTGCCTATTGCCGGGTTGGCATCGCGATCGCTCGCCATAGCGCTGTTGGCAACCATGTTGCTGCTGCTGGCGGTTCCCGTCGTCATCGGCGCGCTCGTGTTCGCCAACATGGTGGTGCGCAAGGTGCGCGCCCTGCAAGAGCAGCGCGAACGCGAACTCGTCCAGATAGAACAACAGCGCAGCCAGTTCGTCACCGACATCGCCCACGACTTGCGCACGCCGTTGATGGCGATTTCGGGCATGTCGCATGCGTTGGCCGATGGTCTTGTGCGCGATGAGGACCAACGCGAAGAGTACCTGCAATCGATATGCGACAAATCTGACAAGATGGGCGAACTCGTCAACGCGGTGTTCGATTACACGAAGTTGGGGAGCGGCTCGTTCGAGCTCGACCTTGAAACGGTCGATTTGCCCCAATTGCTGCTCAGCGAAGCGGCCGCCGCTTACACCGATGCCGAAGAAGCGGGGATGGTCCTCACGACATCGATTCCCGAAGACCGCTGCGCGGTGCTTGCAGACCGGGTGCAACTGTCGCGCGTGGTGGCAAACCTCATCGTCAACGCGATCAAGCACAACCCAGCGGGGACCGAGGTCTCCGTCATACTCGTGCGCCAAGCAGCCACTGCCTTCGTCATGGTGGCCGATACCGGCGTGCCGATCACGTCGAGTGCCGATGACCTGTTCCAGCCGTTCTCGCAAGGCGATGTGGCGCGCACGCATACGACTGGCGGCAGCGGCTTGGGGTTGTCAATCTGCAAGCGCGTGGCCGACATGCACGGGTTTAGCCTGAGCATCGCCCAACCGTACGGACGCTTCACCAAGGCGTTCGTGCTGCAGTGTCCCCTGTGCGAATAACCAATTGGGGACAGTCCCCAATTGGTTATTCGTGCGCTATTCGGCGAACTGCACCTCAAGCGTGTACGTGTCGTCGACCTGCGTGATAAGTGGCTGGTACACGTCGTATACCACCAGCAAGGCGGCCTTGTCGGCATCGGCGAAGCACTGCTCCGATTCCAGTTCGACCCGCATGGCGTCTTCGATCGAGCGTTCAAGCAGGTTCTGCTGCTCTTGTGTCAGCTTGACGTCGCCGAATCCCAGTATCGCGTGCTGGGTGTCCTCGAACTCGGTCTTCTCGAGGTCCTTCGTGATGTACTGCAGCTGCGTGTGCGGAATGCGAATCGTCACAACATGGCTTTTCTCATCGACGTTGATTGCCGATTCGTCGACCGAACCCATGTCGACGGTGAACACACCCGTCCCGAAGCTGTGCACCGATTTCGTCTTGGCGAATACGGCCAAGTTGGCAAGCGCTTGCGATATCTCGCTGTCGACCTGAACGTCCTGTTCCCACACGACGAGCTCTTGCTTCTGGCGTGCCTCGCCCAAAATGGCGTTGCTAATATCGGTGGACGTGTTGCCCATGATGGCGCTCTCGCTCAGCTCGACGGCGGTGCGCGTTTCAGGTTGGGGGGACAGCATCGCCGAAAGCCGCGGCCAGGCGATGAACAGCAACAGCGCCACGATGACGATGGCCGCGATGGCGAAAAACGCGGTTTTAGGTGATACCTTCAGCTCGCCCTTCTTGGCGCTTTGGGCTGCCGAATCGACGATTGCACCGCCGGCTGCTAGTGCCGAGGCGCCAAGCTTCTCGAGCGCCTCGCGTTTGGCGTCTTCCGCTTCCTTCGCTTTGGCCTGCTCTTCGGCGAGCGCCTTCGCCTTTTCCTCTTCAGCAGCTTTCGCGGCTTCTTGCTTGGCTGCATCGGCTTCGGCAGCAGCCTTGCGGTCGGCAGCCTTCTTTTCCTCGATGGCCTTCAGGCGCGCGTCCTGCTCTGCGGATTTCTCGCCTTTAACCCGCTTGCTGGTGCTTTTAATGTTGACTTCGTTCGCCATGGTTTCCCGCGCTTTCACGGTTGCCGGTCAATGCAGCTTAATGATAAACGAAGTTGCCCGGCTGAAGGCTACGCTGTCTCGCCTCCGCAGCTGCTGCCGGCTCCGGCAGTGCAGCCGTAGCAATGGTTGGCGAACACGATCTGGCGCAAAGGCTGTTTTTCGCAGGCGAAATCGAAGATGGTTTTGCCGCCATCGATTGCCAAGCCCAGCGCCTGGTTGAAATCGCAGTCGTACACGTTGCCTTCCCAGTCGACGCTTATCTGGTTGCGGCACATCATGCCCTCGGTCGTGGCGGGGTTGAAGGCGTCGTACAGGCGCACGAGGTACTTCTCGAGGTTGCCCTTGGCATTGAGCGCTTCTGCGAAACGACCCGACGGGTTGTTCGTGATAGCCACAAGGCTGGTGAAATGCACGCCGTGCATCTTGGTCAGCTTCGTGCGGTACTCGTTCTCGATGGCGGTTTGCGAGGGTGGGAACGTGGCGCTTGACGGGTTGAACACGAGCGTGATCGAATGCGTGTCGCCATTGCCGTCATGGTCGCCGTAACCTACGGCGTTCAACGCACGCAAACCCTCAAGCGACGCTTCGAACGTGCCATCGCCGCGGATCTTGTCAACGTTGCGGGCACTGTAGAAGGGCAGCGACGCGAACAGCACGGCGTCGACATCGGCGTACAGCTGCACGTAATGCGCGAATTCGGGTTGTGTGAGGATGCACAGGTTCGTGCGGCAAATCGGCTTGACGCCGCGCTTTTGCCATTCGCGTAGGAACCATTCCAAGTCGGGGTGCATCTCGGGTGCTCCGCCCGTGATATCGACTGCTGAAAAGCCGCCGATCTCGTAGGCGTCCAGGCACGCTTGCATGACCTCGCGGCTCATCATCTCCTCACGTGTCGGGCTGCATGCCAGATGGCAATGGCGGCAGGCGAGGTTGCATTTGTAGCCGATGTTGATTTGCAAGGTGGTCAGCGGGTCGTTCGTGAATCGGTGTTCTTCGGGCACCATGTCGATGAACGGCGGTACGGCTTCCATTGCCTCAGCTACGGTTTTTTCGGTCACGGCGTTCCTCTTTCCCGCAATCAGAATGGGCGGGCACCTGGGCTGCGCCCATCCTGCGCATCGTCCTTAGAACTCCTGATCGCGGATGATCTTGAGCGCCTGCACGCTGTGAGCCAATGCTGCGCCTCCGCGAATGGCGTTCGTCACATGAAAGGCCTCGGCGATTTCGGCTTCATCGCAGCCCTGCTGCAGGCACGAATTCGTGTAAGCGTCGATGCAGTACGGGCATTGAATAGCTGCGGCGACGGCAAGCGCGATGAGGGATTTCTCACGCGAAGTCAGCGCGCCGTCCTGGAAGACGGAGCCGTAATAACCCATGAACTTGTCCCACAAATCGGGCGATAGGGCGCCCACGCCATCGGGAGAGAAGTTGGCCAGGTCAGCCGGATTGTAATAGGTGTCCATAGCGGTCCTTTCACGATACTGATACGACGAGGTCGATTATATGATTATATCTAATAAAAAAGAACTATCGTTGCCCATTTTTCTCAGAATTTAAAAGCGGGCAGCGAAGCAGGTGCGTCACCTGAAGTGCATCGATTGCTTAACTCTCATGAAAATCCGAGTGTCAAACTAGGATTAGATACAATAAAGTAATAGACATGGTCAATTAAGGGTTTAAGTGGTATAATATACTATGACCATCCCCAATAACGAGGTTGGTGTTGAAAGGGAGAGAACCATGGCACTTCACAATCCTAATCTTTCAAGGCGTTCGTTCATCGTGGGTAGCGCCACTGCGGCAATGGCCGCCGGCGCTGGAATAGCGCTCGCCGGTTGCGCAAGCGGTGGCAGCAGCGCTTCTGTCAGCGCAAGCGCGCAAGCCAGCAGCTCTGCTGCACCCGCCCTCGAGATAAGCTCCGAGATGGAAGAGCTCAATGCCGTCCTGCTTGGCAAAGACTCGAAGATTGCCTGCATCATCATCGCCAACCAGCGCGGTTACTACGATGACGAGAACCTCGTGCTTAACACGCAGGTCGTTTCGGGTGGCTTCCCCGAGGCCATGCCGATGCTTTCCGATGGTACGGTCGACGTGTTGCCCTTCGGTTCTATCCCAACATGCACGTACGTCGGCCAGGGCGATGACCTCGTCATCTTCGGCGGTACCGTCACCAACGGTTCCGAGTGCGTCACGCTCATCGAAAACAAGGACAAGTACAAGACGGCCGAAGACTTCAAGGGCAAGAAGATCGCCTGCTTCCGTATGGAAACCGGCCACATGGTCATGAAGTCGTGGTTGCGCCAGCAGGGCCTCAAGATTGGCAAGAGCGCCGAGGAAGTCGACGATGGAAGCGCCGACGTCGCGTTCATTCTGCTCGAGGGCATGCAAGCCGAGGTCGCGGCCGTCGAGAACGGCGAAGTCGACATGTGCTTCGTCAACAGCGGCTACGGTTACGTCGCCACGCAGGGCGGCAAGTGCGCCATCGCGTTCCAGCCGCAGGATATGATCGGCCACGAGTTCCCGTGCTGCCGCCAGTCCACGAACCGCAAGGCATTCGAGGAGAAGAAATCCCAGCTCGTCAAGTTCGAGATTGCAAACCTCCGGGCCATGTACGACATCGCCAACGACAAAGAAGGCATCATCAAGGACATCATGGAGTATTCCGGCCAACCCGAGGACTATGTCGAGGCCATCACGTATGGCAACGACACGTACGTGGCCGCCATGCAGTTCGAAATGGACCCGCGCACGAGTGACGTGTACGAGTTCTACGGCGACATGATTGCCAATGGCGACATCGAGAACAATGACCAGAGCGTCATTCTCGAGCATATGGATACCACGATTTACAAAACCGCCCTCGACACGCTCATCGAGCGCGGCGACAACAAGGATTTCTACGAGGGTCTGGTCGCTAAGTTCGAGAAGAACAACACCATGGGCGTGTAACGCTCGTTTCCCTTCCCATGGGGCGCTTGCGGCTCATGCAGCTGCAGGCGCCCCAGTGCGCTTCCCTGACAGCCAAGGCACATCGCACGATGTGAAGGCTGGTTGCCAATGTGGCGCTCGTGATAAAAGGACCGCCATGCCGTCAATAGAGTTCAAAAACGTTTCTTACGCATATGTCGACGCGAATGAAACGCACCTTGCGCTCGAGGACATCAACCTCGAGATCCGCGATGGCGAGTTCCTGTGCCTTGTCGGGCATTCCGGCTGCGGCAAATCGACCATGCTCAGCCTCATAGCGGGTCTCGAACGTTCAACGAAAGGCGAGGTCCTCATCGACGGCAAGCCCATTGCTGGCCCGGGACCAGACCGTTCCATCGTGTTTCAGAATTACTCGCTATTCCCGTGGCAAACGGCTATGAAGAACATCGTGTTCGCCATGCAGCAGACGAACAAGCAGATGTCCAAGACGGCAGTCGAATCGCGCGCCCATGAGCTGTTGCAGCAGGTGGGAGTTGCCGATGCCGCCGATAGATACCCCTCCCAGCTTTCGGGCGGCATGCGCCAACGCGTGGCAATCGCCCGGGCGCTTGCCATCGACGCGCCCGTCATGTTGTTAGACGAGCCGTTTGGAGCGCTCGATCCCATGATCCGCCGCCGATTGCAAGACATGTTGCTCGACCTATGGAAGGGCTCGTGTTGCAAGACGGCGGTGTTCGTCACACACGACATCGACGAGGCGCTGATACTCGCCGACCGCATCGTGTTCATGGAACCGCGCCACGTGATCAAGACATTCGACCTGCCGACTGACCGCGACCGCACTGCTGCCGAGAACGACCCGGTCATGCGAGCCGTCAAGGAAGAAGTGCTCGAGTTGTTCGAGGCAACCGAAACGGGGAGGGAGGAAGAATAATGGCCGATCTCGTCGAGACTCGAAAGGAACTCGAAAAGCGCGAGAAGCAAGAGCGGCTGGTCAAGCCCTCCTTCATCATAGCCAACGTGCTGTTCGTCATCACGATGATCGCCATTGCCGTTCCCGGCAAGGTCACGCCCAATTCCTCCTACCAGTTCTATATCGCCGTTGTGCTGGTCGAGCTTCTGTTCATTTGGCGCTACCTTGCCGGTGGGAAGAAACGCTCGACCTGCAATATCGCGTCGGTGGTGTGGGTGCTGTTCATCGCATGGGAAGTCGCCGCCACCGACCTGAAGGTCACGCATCCGGTGCTCGTTCCCATTCCAGAAAACGTGTTCGCAGTGTACACGCGCATTCCCGAAGAACTTGCCCGCAACGTCGTTTCGTCGATGACGCTGTTGTGCCAGGGCTTCCTGACGTCGTTGGTCATCGCGACAGTCGTGGGTTTGTTCGTGGGCTGGCTTCCGAAAGTCCGCGAAACGGTGTTTCCCATCGCCAAGGTGCTTGCGCCTATTCCGGCCATCGTCTTCACGCCGTATCTCGTCATGTTGCTGCATTCATTCAGGGCGGCGGCTGTCATGGTCATCTTCCTCGGCATACTCTGGCCAACGCTGATGAACACGATCCTGCGCGTGCAAAACCTCGATCGGCGCATTGTCGATTCCGCCAGGATGATGGGGCTGTCAACGCCGACGATGATTTTCCGCGTCCTGTTGCCGTATTTGTACCCGACGATCGTTACGGGCCTGAAGGTGCAGTTGCCTGCGGCTATGCTCATGCTCGTAATGGCCGAGATGTACGGTGCATCGAGCGGTTTGGGGTATTTCGTCATCAATTACACGAACTACGGCAATTACACTAATGTCGTGGCGGGCATCATCATGGTGGGAGTGGTGGTCACGATTCTCGATTGCCTGGTCAGCCTACTCATTAGGAAAACGGTTAAATGGAGCGAATAGGGGATTTCTCGAGAGAGGGGACAACATGTCCATAGGGAAAGCCAATTGCCTCGTATGCGGAGCGCCAATTGTGTATTGGGAGGAATCCCAAGAGGTCACGTGCTGCATATGCGGGAAAAAGGAAACTGGCCGATGCGTTTGCGAGGCGGGCCACTACGTATGCGATATGTGCCATCGCTCCGAAGGTGTCGACTACATCATCGGTTTGTGCTCGGGAAGCGACTCGACCGACCCCATCGCCATCATGAACGAGGCGATGAATGACAAGTCCATCTACCCGAACGGCCCCGAGCATCACACGCTCATCGGCGCCGCGCTCATCACGGCTTATGCAAATGCCGGTGGCAAAAACCCGAAAGGCGAACCGCTTGACAAGGATGCGGCTCTGGCGGAATTGCGCAAACGCAGCCTTCAGGTACCGGGTGGCACCTGCGGGTTCTGGGGAACGTGCGGGGCGGCGGTTTCGTCTGGCCAGGCTATGAGCATCCTAAACGGCTCGACGCCCATGACCGAAGGCCCTTGGGCGCAATGCCAAAGGCTCACGTCCATCATCCTCGGTCGCCTGGCCGATATCGGAGGGCCCCGCTGCTGCAAGCGCACGGGTTACATCTCGGTGCTGACTGCGGTGCCCTATATCAACGAAGAGCTGGGCTCCAGCATGACGCTGCCCGACGAAATCGTGTGCACGTTCTTCGCCCGCAACGCGGAGTGCCGTCGCCAGGACTGCCCGTTCTTCCCGAACGCAAACCCCGATGTGAAAGCGGCCTACCAACCCCGTGCCTAAATGGGCTAAAAGGGGTACCATTAACAGGTTTACGGCTTTAAGTGCGAGAGGCAGATTCGGCAGATGAACACGAAGTACATGATCGTCAGCGGTTTTTTGGGATCGGGCAAGACCACGACCATGATCGCCATGGCGCGCATCATCAACAAGCGCTTGCAGGATTCCGGACAGCCCGGCCATTCCGCCATCATCGCCAACGACCTGGGTGCCAAGAACCTGGTCGACGCCGACTACACGCGCACGGCCGACGTGGCCATCAACGAGATCACGGGCGATTGCATCTGCTATGTGACCGACGATTTGGTCAGCCACATCGACCGCTTGGCCCGCGACGGCGCCAACATCGTGATTTCCGACATCCCCGGTTGCGGCGTGGGCGCGCTCAACCATGTGTACGTCACGTTGACCGAGGAGTATCCCGGCAAGTATGACCTGCTGCCGCTGGTGTGCTTGGTCGACCCCATCCGCCTGCGCATGGTGCTGCCCGAGAAAGCCGAAATCCACCTGCCCGAGGAGATGCGTTTCGTGCTTAACGCACAGCTCGCCGAAGCCGATGTCATCGTGCTGAACAAATGCGACCTCGTCAGCGACGAGGAACGCGAAGTCGACCTCGATTTCATCCGCAAGGCGTACCCCGATACTCCCGTCATGGCCATGAGCGCCCGCACGGGCGAGGGCGTGGAACAGGTCGTCGATTACGCGCTGAGCCACACGGCTCCAGCGGTATGGCGCGACCTGGGCACCGACTCCGAGGAATTCGATGCGGCAGAAGCGCAGATGTGCTGGTACAACCGCCGCTTCTTCGCCGAGGAGCGCGATGGCAAGAACATCGACTTCAACCAGGTGGTCGAGGATTTCATGGAAGCCATCCGCGATGGGCTGATCGAAGCCAAGCGCAACGTGGGCCATCTGAAGCTGTTCGCGGCGGGCGAGAGCGACGATTTCGTGAAGTGCTCCATCGTGGGCGTCGACTACGACCTTGAATTCGAGCGCAAGCTCGACCAGCCGTATTCGGGCATCGCCATCGTTGTGAACGCGCGCGCCGTGTGCGAATCCGACACGTTCGGCGATATCGCCGAGGACGCGATGGACGCCATCAAGGCCGCGCATAACCTGAAGTGCCGTGTCATCTTCACCGAGTGCTTCGGGTTCGCTGACGAGGGTCGTCGTAACGGCGGTCGAGCAAGCAGGTACGTCGATTAGGATCTTCATGGAACTCACTACCACGCACGACGAAGTGCGCGAGTATTACGGGCGCACGTTAAGCGGGTCGGACGACCTGCATACCGATGCGCCGCATTGCGAGACGGTGCCGCCTCCGCGCTACGTGCTCGAAGTCATGCCGCTCATTGCCGATGAGGTCATTGCCCGTTTCTACGGATGCGGCAGCCCCATCCCACCAGCGCTCGAGGGCGCGACGGTACTCGACTTGGGCTGCGGCAGCGGTCGCGACGTGTACGTGCTCAGCAAGCTTGTGGGCCCCAACGGGCGCGTCATCGGCGTCGACATGACGCCAGAACAGCTCGAAATCGCCCAGAAACACCAGCAAGAGCAAGCGGAGCGTTTCGGCTATGCCGAGTCGAACGTCGAGTTCCGCTTGGGCTACATCGAGGACCTCGCCGGATGCGAAATCGAGGACGAGTCGATCGACCTCGTCGTTTCCAACTGCGTCGTCAACCTGTCGCCATTCAAGGACATGGTTATGTCCGAGGTGTTCCGGGTACTCAAACCCGGTGGCGAGTTGTACTTTTCGGACGTATATGCCAGCCGCCGACTGCCCGACGAGATTCGCAACGACCCCATTGTTCATGGCGAATGCCTGGGCGGTGCCACCTATGCCGAGGATTTCCGCCAGCTCATGCGCCACGCGGGTTGGCCGCACTTCGTGTGGACGGTCGATGACCCCATGCATGTGGGCGACCTCGCCATCGAAGCCCGTGTGGGGTTCACCAGTTTCCGTAGCCGCACGATTCGCGCCATCAAGTGCGACGGCCTCGAGGAAACAGAGGAAGACTATGGGCAGCATGCCACGTACCTCGGCGGTATGCCCGAGATGCCTCGCTATTTCGATTTCGACGTGGACTTGCGTTTCGTCAAGGGCAAGCCGCGTGCCATCAGCGGCAACACGGCCCGCATGCTGAAGGCGTCACGCTATGGCAAGTACTTCGAGGTATCTGAGCCGCGCCTACACCGCGGCGCATTCAACGCCCAACGCGCACAGCAGGCCTTCGAAGTGCGCCATCACAAGCGCACAGTCGACCTCAAGATGCTGCAGGAAGCCTATGACAAAGCGGATTACCTGACGTTCGAGGAGCGCGTGGGGCAGCCGACGCTGTTGCAAACGCGCGAGCATCAAACAACCATGCAGGTGAACGTCACGTACAAGTGCAACCTGGCGTGCCGCCACTGCTACCTGGAATGCAATCCCAAAAATGAGCAGGCGATGTCACGCGACACGCTGCAGAAGTGCCTGCGCGCTTTCGAGGCGGGTGGTTTCGAGATCATGGATATCACGGGCGGCAGTCCCGAGCTTCATCCCGACCTGGAATGGTTCCTGCGCGAATCGGCCAAGCTGGGCGACGTCATCGTCCGCACGAACCTGACGTTGTTGCAAAAGCCCGAGTACGCTCACTTCATGGATGTGTTCGCCGAGACGGGCGTTCAGGTGGTCGCATCGTTACCGTATGTCGACCCGCAGGGTGCCGATAGTCAACGCGGAGCGGGCGTTTTCAACCGTGCAATCGCCTCGGTGCGCGAACTGAACGCGCGCGGCTATGGCATGGGCGGCGACTTAAAGCTCGATTTGGTGTACAACGTGACAGGCCCGTTCTTGCCGTTGCCCCAGGGCATGATCGAGTCCATCTATCATCGCGTGCTCGAACGCGACCAGGGTGTGAAATTCGATGGCCTGTACGCGTTCAACAACTGGGCGTGCGGGCGTTTCGCTGCCGACTTGCTGGATATGGGCATGTTCGATGACTACCTTGCCATGCTCGCCGACAACTTCAACGCCATGGCCGTCACGCGCCTGATGTGCCTCGACATGGTCAACGTCGACTACGACGGCCGCCTGTACGATTGCGAGCCGAATCACGTGTTGGGGTTGCCCATCCAGGTTGACGGTCGGGATGCGACCATCGACGACATGCTGGAAGGCCAACCGCCCTCGCGTCATGTGCGCACGAACCCACTGTGCTACAGCTGCGCAGCCGGCTTCGGCAGCTCGTGCGGTGGCTCGCTGCTGTAGGAAGCGGGTCTGCACCTGTATGGGGTTGGCGGGCGTGGCATCTTCGCGGCTGCATCGTGCGCTTCTTCACGCTGGCTCCACGTAAACTTGACCGAAAAGCAACTCGGACGGAGAATAGCCGAGTTTTGTATTGACCGAATAGCGCGGAAACGCGTAAGACGAACTACCTATAGGAGGAATCATGCGCAAGATGAAAGTGTTCCAGGGCAAGAAGCACGTCTACGACACCGGGAAAGCCGAAGAGTTGGGGCATCGTGCCTTCAGCTACTATGGCGATCCGGCTGGCTATGAGGAGACGCTGTACAAGACTAAGGGCGGCCTGTACTTCCTCTGGGGTATCGGCGGTGCCGACAGCCCCTACAACGCGGGCGAGGACATCCGCCCCATTTCCGAGAAGGAAGCGAAGGCTTGGGTGAAGAAGGCCTAACTTCTCAGCCAGAATGCGGCCGCCTGCGGGCGGCCGCATTCTTTTTTGGCAGAAGAAAACGAATGGCCGCACTGCGCAGAAGCACCGGTGCCTTGCGAAGGCCGTGAGCAAAACAAGAAGGCCGCCCCATGCGAGGCGGCCTTTCAGCGCGTTTTCGGGATTGCGTTATGCAATCGTTTTCAGGTGCTCGACTACGGCATCGACGCCTTCGACGAGGGTCTCGCCATCGTAGAAGTACGGAATCTTGTTCGCGTCTCCGCCAAGGGCCAGCAGCTCGTAGTACGGGGCTTCCTGCTCGACGTCGCGCAGGTCAAGCTCGATGCCGTGCTCATCGGCATATTTCGTGGCGATAGCGCAGGTGGGGCAGGGCCCCCAGTAATACAGGATGGGCTTTTCCATCATGTCACCCGCTAGGCGAGCTTGTCGCCGGCGTTGGGGCCGGGGCTCGACGAGAACACCGACTCGACCTTGACGAAACAGCCGCCCTTGGCCTTGATGGGCAGGCCCATCTTCTCGAACGCCGCGTCGACCCACGCCTTCTGGGCTTCGAATTCCTCGCCCTCGTTGACGTAGCGCATGGTGCCATACAGTTCATACGCCTCGTTGCCCTCCCAGAACGTGATGGCGACCTTGGGGTTGGCCTGCAGGTTTGCAAGCGTCTTCTTGAAGAACTGGTCGGACAAATACACCGTCTCGTCGTCGATGACGGCCTTCATTGCAACGATGCACGTGTTCGGCTGCCCGTCGAGGCTCGCCGTGGAGAACGCGACGTTGTGCACCTTCTTGAACAGCTCTTGGACTTCTGCGGACATGACGGCCATGATAGTGCTCCTTTCAGTTTGAATAAGGATGAAATGATTATAGCAATGATTGAACGCGGCGGTTTCCCGCAGCGCCTCACCCAATCACCCCTCGGGTGTCGCCCTGCTATAATCTGAGCACATTGCACAGCGATGCACATATGCTGTTCGACGGAAACGGGAGGCGCGCATGGCGAACTTGAAGAAGCTCACGTTGCTGCACTCGAATGACCTGCACGGCGATTTCATGGCAGAAGATGTCGACAGGCACCTGGTCGGCGGCGTGTCGATGCTTTCGGGCTACATCAACAAGGTCCGCCACGAAGAGGATAACGTCATCTACGCCATCGCGGGTGACATGTTCCGGGGCTCGATCATCGATTCGGAGTATCAGGGAATCTCGACCATTCAAATCATGAACATGCTGGCCCCCGATGTGGTCACTGTGGGCAACCACGAGGTCGATTACGGCGTGGCGCATCTGCTGTTCCTCGAGAAATGCGCCGATTTCCCCATCATCAACGCCAACCTGCACATCACGACCAATCATGCCCGTCTGTTCGAGCCGTTTCGCATAATCGAGATTGGCGGCATGCGCATCCTGTTCATCGGCATCATCACCGAGGTGGCGCTCGCGCAGTGCAAGACCGATGGCCTCATCGGAACATTCGTCACGCTCGAGGAAGCCGCAGGTGAAATCGGCCGCATCTGCAATACCTACAACGCCCTCGACATCGACCTCACGGTGCTGCTGACGCACATCGGTTTCGAGGAGGACAAGGCGCTGGCCGAGTTGCTCGACCCGGCGTGGAGCGTCGATGTCATCATCGGCGGGCATTCGCACACCTTCCTCACCGAGCCGGCAATCGTCAATGGCATTCCCATTGTGCAGGCAGGTACGGGCACCGATCAAATCGGCCGATTCGACATCGTCGTGGATACCGACCGCAACCGCATCGAATCGTACACGTGGACGCCCGTCGACATCAACGCCGACAATTGCCCGCACGATCCGGCCATCGAAGACCTCATCGCCAACTACAAGCAGGCGACCGATGCCAAGTACGGTCAAATCATCACGCGGTTCGTACGCCAGCTAACGCACCCCACCCGTATTCGCGAAACCGAGTTGGGAGACCTGTTCAGCGATGTCCTGCGCGATGCGCTTGGCGTGGACGTCTTCTTGCTGGGCTCGGGCAGCATCCGCACCGAGCAGCTGGGGCCCATCGTCACGAAGGGCGA
>JAFWJU010000020.1 GCA_017511465.1 Eggerthellaceae bacterium
CGACCTCGACGCTGCCGGCACCGAGGCGTTCGCCCAGGCTTCGCGCGACCTTGTTGCCGACCATGGGCAAATCGTCATCATCCTCGACAACGAGGTGCAGTCCGCGCCTGCCGTGCAATCCGAGATTCCCAACGGCAAAGTGCAGATTACAGGCGACTATTCGCTGACCGAGGCGCAGGCGTTGCAGACCGTGCTCGAAAGCGGCTCGCTGCCCGTCAGCTTCGCGTACTCGCAAAGCCAGGTCGTCGGCCCCACGTTAGGTCAGGACGCCCTGTTCGCAGGCATCATCGCCGCATTGCTGGGCATCTTGCTCGTCATGATCTACCTGCTGTTCTTCTACAAGGGCCTTGGCACCATCACGGCAGGCGCCGTCATCGTGTTCGCCATCCTGTACCTTGGGATTCTGGCGGGCCTTTCGCGCTTCGGCCTGTTCAGCCTGTCAATGTCGGGCATCGCGGGTATCGTGCTCACGATTGGCATGGCGGCAGACTCATCGGTCCTCACGGTCGAGCGCTTCCGTGAGGAAATACGCATGGGTCGCAGCATCCGCGCTGCATCCATCTCGGGCGTGCGCCACGCCATCCAGACATCCATCGACGCCGACCTCGTGTCGCTTGTGTCGGCATTGTGCTTGTTCTTCCTGGCGTCTGCATCGGTCAAGGGCTTCGGCCTGACGCTGGCGCTGGGCATCTTCTGCGACATCGCTATGATGCTGCTGTTCAAGGCGCCGCTCATCCGCTTGCTGGCACCGCGTAGCATCGAGAAGCATCCTGGCTTTTGGAATGTCAAGGACGGCCAGATTGCTGCCGAGCAGTACACGGCTCTCGGCACCGTGTTGGGCGTTTCTGCCAGCGAAGCTGAAACCGGCGAGGCAATGGACAGCGAGCACATCGACCGCGACGCCCAGGCGCGCGGCGGCGAAGCGGGCTTGAAGCTCGCCGAAGCGGTCCAAAACCTGAAGGGTCGCCTCATCAAGCACGACATCAACTTCGTCGGCCATCGTAAGGTGCTGCTCATCATCTCGGCATGCCTGATCGTTGCGTCCATCGGCGTCATCGGCCTGAAGGGCCTCACGTTCGGCATCGAGTTCGTCGGCGGTACGTCCATTACGTTCCACGAGACGGGCGAAACCACCATCGACGACATGCGTTCCGCCTTCTCAGACGCCGGTCAGTCCGAGGCGACCATCCAGACCACGTCGACCAACGGCGAGGCTGGCTTCCTCGTTCGCATGACGGTCATCGATGCGCAAGAGGCCGCTGCTGTCGCCAACCAGGTTGCAACCCAGCTGAACCTGACGACCGACAACTTCGAGGTCACGACCATCGGCCCCGACTGGGGTTCCAGCGTCATAACGCAATCGCTCATCGCGTTCTTGGTTTCGCTTGTGCTCATCATCATCTACATTGCCATACGCTTCGAGTTCAAGATGGGCGTCACGGCGGTCATCGTGCTCTTGCACGACCTGATAATCGTGGTTGGCATCTATGCCCTCGTGGGTCGCGAGTTCACACCGAATGCCGTGGCAGCGTTGCTCACAATCATCGGCTACTCGCTCTACGACACGGTCGTCGTGTTCCATCGCATCAACGACAATGCCAAGGACATGAACGTCAAGTGCTCGTTCTTCACAATGGCCAACCATTCGCTGAACCAGGTGTTCATGCGTTCCATCAACACGACGATTACCTCGTTGATTCCGGTTCTGTTCATGCTGTTCTTCGGCGGCGAGACGCTGAAGGACTTCGCCTTCGCCATGACGATAGGCCTGGTCATCGGCTGCTATTCGTCCATTGCCGTCGGCACGCCGCTGTTCAGCATTTGGAAGACGCGCGAAGACCGTTACGCCAAGCTCGAGAAGAAGTTCGGTCCGACCATCGGCAACTTCGACTTCCAGCGCTCGGGTTCCACGATTGCGGGTTCGCTGGGCAAGTCCAAGGCTGCGCGCATCAAGACGGCGCAGGTGCAGGCTGCTAATGCCGAAGCTGTGCTCGCCGCCAATGCCGTAACCGTGGCAGACGATGCGGAAGATGTAATCGAAGTCGAAGTCGACGATGCTGCCACCACGGGCGGTGGCTCGAACGCGTTGGGCGAAGACGGCAAGCCGTTGTACCAGCAGCCCGTCCGCAATCCGAACAAGTCCAAGCGCCGGAAACGTCGCAAGTAGCACGGTTCCGCTAGGAGGTCATCATGCGCGAAGGTAGCGCCCCGAATTTTTGCGCGCCTGTCGAGGAGGGTGCGGTTTTCGAATTCGAAGACGAGAACGGCGACGTTCTCGAAATGGAGTTTTTGGGCCTCGTGCTGCACGACGACCGCAGATACGGCTTCTTTTTCCTCGTGACCGAGGAAGAGCCGGCACTGTCGTCGGGCGAGGTTGTCGTGCTCGAGGTGACGGAAGTCGACGAGGACGGTCAGCCGTGCGAATTCGAACTCGTCGATGACGAGGCAATCGCCGATGAGGCGTTCGAGGCCTTCAAGGTGGCTGCCAAAGATCTGTACGATTTCGAATAGGTGAGATTGCACTCCGCGTTCCCTGCTGGACTATCTAAGGCTGCGAGGAAGTGTAGGCGAAGCGGGAGCGAGGACTGTTTGAGCCGCCGAAGGCGGCGAGTTCCGCAGCTGCATCGCCGGAACGACGAGCGGTTAGCCTTAGCTTGTCCAGCAAGGATCGCGGAGGGCAATCGAATTAGCTACTTACGCCAGCGGCGATCGGCTTTCGGATAGCACACCAGGGCTGATGCGATGGAAGCCAGCGCAAGCACGCCGGCGCAGCACATCGTGAATTCGAATCCGAAGGCATCGTTCGTCATGCCCCATACAACGGACGCCACGCCAATGCCAAGGTCCATGAGTAGCATGAACATCCCGTTGGCAGCTCCCCAGCGCTCTTCCGACGAGTTCTTGACGGCTACCGTCTGGTTGATGGGAATAGCCAAGCCGGGGCAGAGTCCATACGGAATTCCGGCGATGTAGAACAGGGCGTCGCGCACGCCGAGATCGAGATCGACGTTCATGATGAAGATGAACATGGCGTATGCGATGATGGCTCCGATGACGGCCACCGTATGGATCTTAATAGCGGGAACGCGGTCCATGAACCTCTTCGAAGCCAAGCGAACCGCAATCATCGTAATCGCTGACATGGTGAAGAAGAGCCCTGCGTTTCCTACGCCAATTTGGGTTCCGAGCAGCCCGGCGTAAAAGAGCGTGAAGCCGAATACGGGCGAAAGAATCCCCATGGGGATAGCGCCTGCAAGCGCACCTGGCTCGATGACGCTATCGATGATTTTCGGCCGATTTCTCGCAGGCTCCGGCTTAGGTTTTGCTTGCGCAGCGGATTCGGCTTTACGGCGTTGTGAGAGCGTGCGGTACGTAGAGGTTTCTGGCAGCCATTCGGGGTGCTTCTCGTAGCGGCAGATAAAACACAGCACACATGCAAGTGTGGCTGCGACGGCGAGGCCCCAGTACAGGTTCTCAGGCGGGTCTGTCGATACGAGCGTGATGGCCAATACAGGGCCGATGGACATGGAAATCGCCTGTCCGAGTCCGTAGTAGCCGATACCTTCGCCCAGCCGCTCGACAGGTAACACGTCTGCCGCTGCCGTGGCAGCAGCCGTTGTGGAAGCTGCAAAACCGATACCTTGTACAAACCGCCAAAACAGGAACAGGTCGAGTGTCGCAGTCATTGCAGGACCGACAAGGCCAACCAAGAAGATGATTGAGCCAATCGACATGACAACCAGGCGCCCGCGTATGTCGGCTAAGGGGCCCATGACGATACGTGATACTCCTGCAGAAACCGAGAAGACGGCTGCTCCGAATCCTGCGAGTGTCGCAGTTCCGCCAAGTCGGTTTACATATACGGCGCTCCCGGCATTTACTCCCTGGTTTCCGATGAACATGCAAAACGTCAACACGATGATGGCGACGAATACGGGCGTCCAAAGGCGTGGTTGCTGACTGTTCTTTTCCGACTGAGGCATGAAGGGTATTGTAGCTTAAGTTAATCCAGTTCAGAGGTGGCTTATTTCCGCGCCACATGCACGGCTGCGATGCCGCCCGTGTAGTTCTTCCACGTGATGTCCCTGAAACCCGCTTCTTCCATCATGGCGGCAAGGCCCTGCTGGTCGGGGAAAGCGCGAATCGACTTCGCCAAGTACACGAAGCCCGATTTGTCGCCCGTGATAAGCCCGCCCCAGAACGGAATCAGGTGCGTCAGGTAAAACCGGTACAGCGTGCGCCACACGGGGTTGGGCGGCGTCGAGAATTCAAGGCAAACAAGTGAGCCGCCCGGCTTTAGCACGCGGTGCATTTCGGAAAGCGCGCGCGGGCGATCGGGCATGTTGCGGATGCCGTATGCCATGGTGACGATGTCGTACGACTCGTCGGCATAGGGAATGTCCTGGGCATCGACCACGTCGAAATCGACAGGCACATCGCCGAAGTCGCCGTGGGCAGCATGCATGCGCGCCACTTCCAGCATTTCGGGCACCAGGTCGGTGCATTGGATGTGAGACGGTTTCTTGAAGCGCGCCACCCAACGCGAGACGTCGCCCGTGCCGCCGGCGATGTCCAGCACGTCGTGCTGGGGCAGGATGGGGGCTTGGCGCATCATGCCGTCGAGCCAGCGCCGGTATGCGCCGAAACTCGACACGGCGTTGAACAATTCGTACTTGGTGGCGATGCTCGAGAAGATGGTCTTCACGCGCTCGGTAGACAGTTCAGCAGGCGCTTCCTTGCCAGTCGCCGTGTCAATCGTGTGCGTTGTCGTGAGTTCGTCCATGGTGCAAGTTTACCTCATCAGGACAGATGATATGATAATCCGACGTGCGAAAAACAGCTGATAGGATAGCATGCTCCTCAGTGCGAAATACATCATACCCGTCACATCGGAACCGCTGGCAGACAGCGCGGTTCTCGTACGCGATGGCAAGATTCACGATATCGGCGATGCGGACAAGATGCGCACCCGCTGGCCCGACGAGGAATTGCGCGATTTCGGCACGGCGGCTATCATTCCCGGTCTCATCGACCTTCACACGCATATGGAAAACTCCGTGCTGCGCGGCATCGTTCCCGACCAGCCTTACATCAGCTGGATTCAATCGGTGCGCGCGGCAGGCGCAAAGCTCGATGTGCACGACTGGCATTCCTCGGCTGTGCTCGGCAGCCTCGAAGCGCTATCTGCCGGCGTCACATGCGTCTGCGACATGTCGAACACGGGCGCATCGTGCGCGGTCATCTCGAAGATGGGCCTGCGCGGCATCGTGTACCGCGAGGTCGGCGCCATGGACAAGCGTCGCGTCTACGACACCATGCGCATGGCCCGCAACGACATCGTCCGTTGGCAAGAACTCGTCGACCCCGATCGCATACGCATCGGCATCGCCCCACGCGAAACGTACGACTGCCATCCAGCCATCTTCTCCGAAGCATCGAAGGTCGCGCGCGAGGAAAACATCCCGCTTTCGCTCTACGTGGCTGAAAGCCGCGAGGAATACGAGTTCATCCGCTATGGCTCATCGGCGTTGTCGGTGGCGAGCATGGCCGATAAGCGCGGTTTCGTCGAGGTACCGCCCTGGCTGCCGACAGGCGTGTCGCCGGTGCAGTACGTGCTCAATTGGAACGCCTTCGAGGCCGATAACGTCATGGCCTCCCATTGCGTGCACGTTGACAGCGAGGATATCCGCATACTGCAGGAATACGATGTGGGCATCGCCGTGTGCCCGCGTTGCGACGCCCAGCTTTCGATGGGCGTGGCGCCGGTCCCCGAGTTTTTGCGCAGCGGCTTGCGCGTCGGGTTGGGCACGGGCTATTCGGTCAACTCGAATGCATCCGACATCATCAAGGAGATGCGCGTCGGCATGCTGCTGAACCGCGCCGTCAACCCCGGCCGCTTCATCGCGACGTCCACCATGCTGCGCCTTGCCACGATCGACGCGGCGCGTGTTCTCAAGCTCGATGACAAGATCGGCTCGATTGAAATCGGCAAGCTCGCCGACTTGGCAGTCGTCGATTTGTCCGATTCGCGCCAGGTGCCGACCGACGATCCCGCTGCCGCGGTCATCAACTCGTGCTCGGCAGCCGACGTGCTCATGACCATGGTGGGCGGCGACATCCGCTACGAAAAGAACCAGTGGCACCTCGACGTCGGGGTTGCCCGCGACATCGCTCGTGTCATCGAAATACGAGCTAAACTCAGGCAATAGTTGGTATAGGGTTATTAGGCCCCCGAATAATAGGAAGCAAACATGGCTAAGCAGAAAATGACCCAAAAGCAACGCGAAGAGCGTATCCGCGCTGCTGAAGAGCGCGAGCGTCGTGCCGAAGAGGCGAAGAAGCGCAAGGAACGCACGAAGCAGATCTTCACGATCGTCGTGTGCATCATCTTGGTGCTGGCGCTTGGCGTTCCGACAGTCGGCCTGGCCCTGCTGGGTGGCGGCGCGTAGTCAGGACGGGATCGCGTTTTGTTCGGCATCGGCGGCTTCGAGCTATTCATAATCCTCATTTTCGGGTTCCTCATCTTCGGGCCCGACAAACTCCCCGATATCGCGAAGACGGTGGGGAAGGGCATAGCACGCTTCCGCGAGGCCCAGCAGGAGATGAACGAAGTCTTGGGCGACGAGCCGCTCATCGACCTGAACAATCCTGACCAGCCGATCAAAGACCCCATGGAAACGCTCGATCGCATCGCGCAACGCCAAGAGGAGAAACGGGCGAGCGCGTCGAAGACCGCTGCCAACGCGGCTTCTTCCAGCAAGCCGAGCGCCGGCTCGTCTGGCGATGAAGCCGCCCCATCGGAACCTGATGGCGAGCCCAAGCAAGAGAGCTTCACAGAGCGCAAGGCCCGCTACGAACGCGAGCGTGCCGAGCGCAAGGCTGCCGAAGCCGAGGCGGCGGCAGCCGCGAAGGCAGAAGCCGAAGCGCCGAAAACCGACCAGTCCCAGAGCGACCCATCACCCGAGCCGGTATCTGAACCAGCGCCCGAGGTAACCGACGAGCCCGTCGAATCTCCCGACGAGGGAGGTGACGCGTAATGCCCATCGGTCCTGCGCGCATGCCCCTCATGGAGCACCTTGGCGAGTTGCGCATGCGCCTCGTGCGCATTGTGGTGGTGCTAATTGTCGCTGTGTGCGTGTTCTACCTGGCTGCGGGCACCATGGGACAGTTCTTGCTGTTGCCCATCGCCGATTTCCTGCCGCAATCAGACGACGGTACGGTCGACCTGTCGTTCCTCAATGCATTCGACCCGTTCACAGTCAAATTCAAGATTGCGTTCTGGTTGTCGGTCGTGGCCACGTCGCCCATCATCCTGTGGCAGTTCCTGGCGTTTTTCCTGCCGGCCCTCAAGCCTAACGAGCGTAAATGGTTCATCCCGACATTCGCCGCCGGCGTCGTGCTGTTCATCCTGGGCACCGTGTTCTGCTACCTCATCATCCTGCATCCGGCGTTCGCCTGGCTGACTGACCAGACATCGGGTCTCGGCACGGTCGTGCCCAATGCCGCCTCGTACATCGACGTCATCATCAAGTTCGAAATCGGTTTCGGCATCGCGTTCGAGCTGCCCATCATCATCTTCTACTTGGTCATCTTCAACATCGTGCCGTACAAGAAGCTGCGCAACAGCTGGCGTTACATCTACGTGGGGCTCATGGTGTTCTCGGCCATGGTCACGCCCGACGCCAACCCGGTCACGATGATCCTCATGTTCGCCGCGCTCATTGCGCTGTACGAGGTCAGCTTGCTCATCTCCCGCATCGTGCTGGCGAAGCGCATCAAGAAACAGCAGGAAGAAGAGCTCGCCTTGTACGGCGAGGACGATTAGGCGAGCCATGCACGAAATGGGAATCATAGCCGGCGTGCTCGATGCCGTGAATGCATCTGCCGAACAGGCGGATGCCCAGCGCGTGCTGACCGTGAACCTTCGCGTGGGCGTCATGACCGAGGCAATCGAGGATGCGCTCATGTTCGCATTCGAGGCCCTGTCCGAAAACACGTTGTGCGAGGGCGCCGAACTGGTCATCGATTGGGTCGAGCCCGAAAGCATCTGCCTTGAATGCGGCAACCGGTTCTCGCATGACCGGTTTCACCGTACCTGTCCCGCATGTGGCAGCTACGAGACGTCCATCGTCGCGGGCCGAGAGCTCGATATCGTTTCGATTGAAGTCGAATTGCCCGATGAAGAAGGGGAATAGCATGCATATCGATATCAATAAACCCATTCTCGAGAAGAACGACAAACTGGCTGCCGAGCTTCGCCAGCGCTTCGCCGACAACCACGTGTACGTGGTCGACTTGCTGGCCAGCCCCGGTTCGGGCAAGACATCCACCATCTTGGCGACCATCGACGCGCTGCGCGACGAGTTCAACATCGCCGTCATCGAAGGCGACATCGCCAGTTCGGTCGATGCGGAGAAAATCAAAGAGCAGGGCATTCCCGCCGTGCAAATCAATACAGGTGGCGCGTGCCATCTCGAAAGCGCCATGCTCAAGCGCGCCATCGACGTGCTCGACCTCGAGCGCCTCGACCTGATCATCATCGAGAACGTGGGCAACCTCGTATGCCCGACCGATTTCGATTTGGGCGAAAACGCCAAGATCATGATC
>JAFWJU010000113.1 GCA_017511465.1 Eggerthellaceae bacterium
AACGGAAAGGCCGTCGACGTACACGACACCGCTCTGGACGTTGTCGCCCTGCTTGACGCCGTCGGCGTTCAGGATGAGGGTCTCGCCGTTTTCGCAGATGAAGATGTTGTCAGCGGGCACGCCGGTCTGCTCTGCAAGTGCTGCATGGGCTCGTAAGTGCGTTGCCTCGCCATGCACGGGCATGAAGGCCCTCGGGCGCGCAATCGAAAGCACGAGCTTCAGCTCTTCGGCGCCTGCGTGACCCGAAACATGAACGAGCGCGCGAGACTTGTCGTATACATCTGCCCCGATTTTGGAAAGCAGGTTTATGACGCGCGTGACGGCTTTCTCGTTACCCGGAACTGGCGTGGCGGAGATGATGACGGTATCGCCCTCGTCGATTTCAATCGTGCGATGCAGTCCTCCCGCAATGCGCGAGAGCGCCGAGAGCGGCTCGCCTTGCGAACCCGTGCACATGACGACGATCTTCTCGGGCGGGATGCCGGAAAGCTCGTAAGCGTCGACCAGATCGCTGTCGTTGATGTTCAAGTAACCGAGTTTGCGGGCGATGTCGGTGTTCTGAATCATCGATCGACCCGTTACAACCACCTTGCGGCCACAATCGACGGCAGCGTCGCAGATTTGCTGCATGCGGTGGATATGGCTGGCGAACGAGGCGATGATCACGCGTCCTGTCGCCTGCGAGATTATCTGGCGCAGCGTCTTGCCGACTTCGCTTTCGGATTTCGTGAAATTGGGGTTGCTCGCGTTGGTGGAGTCCGAAAGCATCAGGTCGACGCCAACCTCGCCGAATCGCGCAATGGCGCCGAAATCGGTGTGCACGCCGTCGATGGGGCTCTGGTCTAACTTGAAGTCGCCTGTATGCAGAACGTTTCCTGCGGGGCTCGTGAAGAAGATGCCCACAGCTCCGGGAATGGAATGGTTGACGGCGAAGAACTCGGCTTCGATGCAGCCGAGCGTTATCTTATCGCCCGGCTTGATCTCGATAAGCTGCGCGTTCTTGATGCGATGCTCGGCGAACTTGCCCTCGATGAGCCCCAGGGTCATCTTCGTGCCGTAAATGGGAACCGGCATGTCGAGGTCCTTGTACAGGTATGGCAAGCTGCCGGTGTGATCCTCGTGACCATGCGTGATGACGATGCCGCGCAATTTGTGGGCGTTCTCGAGGACGTACGTGTAATCCGGCAGGATCAAATCGATGCCGGGATGATCGTCGTCGGGGAACATGAGTCCCGCGTCATCGAGGACCATATCGTTGCCGCACTCGAAGACGGTCATGTTCTTGCCGATTGCATCAAGGCCGCCGAGCGGTATGACCTTCATCTGGATATCGGGCTTCTTCGCCTGTGCGCTCCCGCGTTTCTTAGAGCTCTTTTTCTGCGAAGCGCCGACTTGGACGTCGCGCGTCAGCGACGGGCGCTCTTTTTCGAGCTTCACGTACTTGATCGACTTGGTCGACTTGCGCTTCTTCTGGTTTCCATTCTTGTCCTGGTGTTTAGAAGTTCCGTTTTCGGTCGCTTCTGACAGCACGGTCGTATGACGCCTGCGAGGCGTTTTGCCGTTGCTTGCTTCTGCCATTAATACCTCGTTTCTGCAGCAAACCATATGAGGCCGTTAGGCCTGTTTGTTATTTATACGCCCGAAGGCGTTCCGTTCTAGCCTTACAGCACGCCGACTTCCCGCATGATGGCCTCGAGGCGCGCAGACTGCTCGGGAGTCGCGTCGACGAGGGGAAGGCGCACGCCGCCGACGGGGAATCCGTCGAGCGCGAGGGCTTCCTTCACGAGAATGGGGTTCGTGGTTTCGAACAGGCCGTTCATAAGCGGCAGCAAGCGCTCGTTGGCGGCTTCGGCCTCTTCCCACTTGCCGGCGGCGCATAGGTCGACGATTTCCTTCATGCGGGCCGTTGCCACATTGGAAATGGTGGAGATGACACCCGTGCCGCCTGCTTGCATCAGCGGGAACGTGAACGAGTCGTCGCCCGAGTACACCTGGAAGCCCTCGGGCGCACCCGCGAGGATTTCCTTTACCTGCTCGATTTTGCCAGACGCCTCTTTGATTGCTGTGATGTTCTCGCAATCATGCGCGAGGCGCAGCGTCGTCTCGGCCGTCATGTTGATGACGCAACGACCGGGGATGTTGTACAAGATGATCGGAAGGTCGGTCGAGTTCGCGATGGCCTTGAAGTGCTGGTACAGACCCTCTTGCGGGGGCTTGTTGTAATACGGCACCACGCACATGAAGCCATCTACGCCAAGCGGCGCGACGTCGGCCGCAAAATCGATCGTGTCCTGAGTGCAGTTGTCGCCGACGTTGGCCACAACGGGGATACGACCGTCAACGGCGTTCAGCACGGCCTTGATGACTTCGATCTTCTGCGGGTAGAAAACCGTGGGGCTCTCCCCCGTCGTGCCGCAGACGATGATGGAATCGGTGCCGCCCTTTACGAGGCGATCGGCGAATTCCTCCGTGCGGTCAAGGTCGAGGTTCCGTTCGGAATCGAACGGAGTGATCATTGCGGTGATAAGGCGACCGAATTGCGGTTCAGACATGAGGGGTCTCCCTTCCTAATTCATGAAATTCTCTAGGCCAATGATAAGTCCACTTTGCAAACCCACGTTGCGGATTCCCAACAGAACGCCCGGCATATACGACGAACGGTCCCAAGAATCGTGTTTGATGGTGAGCGTTTGGCCCAAAGACCCGAATATCACTTCCTGGGTCGCCACGAAGCCCATTGAGCGGACGGAATGAACGGGCACTCCAGATACGAGTGCGCCACGTGCGCCCTCGCACCCGGAAATCTCGGTTTCGCTCCCGGGAGCGGCGCTCTCGAAGCCGCGCGCATCGGCAATCATCTGGGCGGTGCGCACAGCCGTGCCCGAAGGCGCGTCCTTCTTCCTCGCATGATGGAATTCGATGACCTCGGCTTCGGGGAAATACGGAGCCGCAGCCTTGGCGAATTGCATCATGAGGACCGCGCCCGTCGTGAAATTGGGAGCGTAGAACAGGCACGTTCCTTCAGGTGCCATGGCAGCGAGCTCTTCGAGCTTGTCGTTGGAAAGCCCCGTGGTGCCCACAACGCAATCGATGCCTGCGGGAAGCGCAACCTCGAGGTTGCCCGCCACGACGCTCGGTGCGGTGAAATCGACGAGCACGTCGAATTCCTCGTTGGCAATGGCATCTGCCACCGATCCGTATACCTGGTATTGGAGATCTTCGCCGTTCGGGTCGATGCCGCAGATGAATTCCATGTCGTCAGCAGCGTTGACGGTGTCGACGACGCACGAGCCCATGCGGCCCGCGCATCCTGCAACTGCAACTCTTATCATACGTGCTCCTTTGCGTTCCCTCATGGGGCGGTTGGCTTTATACGGCGTCATCTGAAGCTGCGAAGAGCGAAGGCGAAGCGGGAGCGAGGACTGTTTGAGCCCGCTTGGCGGGCGAGTTCCGCAGCTGCTTCGCCATAGCGATGAGCGGTTAGCTTCAGCTTACGCCATAGAAGCCAACCGCCCATTAATAAACGATGAATAGTGCTCTACGCTTCGTGTGAACGGCGCGGCTTGCGGTCGCGGTTGTTGTTGCGCGCCTGCTTGTTGTCATCGCGCTTGGGAGCGCTGCCGGCCGGAGCCTCGGGCTTGTCAAGGCGGTCAAGCGAGATCTTGCCCGTCTTCGGGTCGACCTCGAGCACCTTCACCTTGATGACATCGCCCAAGTTCAGCACGTCTTCAACCTTGCCGACGCGACCGTTGGCAACGCGCGAGATGTGCAGCAAGCCGTCTTTCGCAGGAGTCAGCTTGACGAATGCGCCGAAATCCTTGATGCCGACGACTTCGCCTTCGTACTCCTCGCCCGCTTCGGGCTCCTTGACGATGCCGAGAATCATCTTCTTGGCAGCTTCGCCTGCAGGGCCGAGGATGGCGGCGATATGAATCGTGCCGTCTTCCTGGATGTCGATGCTCGCGCCGGTTTCCTCCTGGATGCCGCGCACGACCTTGCCGCCCGATCCGATGATGTCGCGGATCTTGTCCACGGGGATGTGGATGGTCTCGATGCGCGGAGCGTAATCGGAAAGCTGCGGACGCGGCTCGGAAATCTGCTCGAGCATGGCGGACAGGATATGGGCGCGACCGCGCTTGGCTTGCGCAAGCGCGCGTGCCAGGATCTCGACGGACAGGCCACGCGCCTTGTTGTCCATCTGCAGGGCCGTGATGCCTGACTCGGTGCCGGTGACCTTGAAGTCCATGTCGCCGAGGAAGTCCTCGATGCCCTGGATGTCAGACAGGATGACGACGTCGTCGCCCTCCTTGATGAGGCCCATGGCAATGCCGGAAACGGGCGCTTTGATGGGTACGCCGGCGTCCATGAGGGCCAGCGTGGAACCGCAGGTGGAAGCCATCGACGAAGATCCGTTGGATTCGAGCACCTCGGAAACCACGCGGATGGCGTAGGGGAACTCGTCTTCGTCGGGAAGTACCGGAATGAGCGCGCGCTCTGCCAGGGCGCCATGGCCGACCTCGCGGCGCTTGGGAGCTCCCATGCGGCCGACTTCACCCGTGCAGTACGGCGGGAAGTTGTACTGGTGCATGTAACGCTTGCCCTCGACGGGCTCGATGGTGTCGAGACGCTGCCACTCGTTGAGCATGCCGAGCGTGGCGATGGAAAGGACCTGCGTCTGTCCGCGCTGGAACAGGCCGGAGCCATGGACGCGCGGCAGGTAGCCGGGAACGATGTGCAGCGGGCGGATTTCCTCGGGGGTGCGGCCGTCAGCGCGCTCTCCGGTCTCGATGACCATCGCACGCATGGCGTGCTTTTCGAGAAGCTTGAGCTCGGCAGCGATGTCGGCGCCCCAAACGGACAGCTCCTCGTCGGAGAACATCTCGTTCTTGATGCGGTCCTTAAGGTCTTCGACCTTGCCCATGCGGGCCTGCTTATCGGCGTCTTTCAGGGCAGCGGACATTTCGGCCGCGAAGGGCTGGATGCGCTCGGCAATGGAAGGATCGGCAACATGAACAGGCCATTCGCGCTTCTGGATGTCGCAACGGTCGAGGAAACGCTGCTGGGCTTCGCAGAACTTGCCAATGGCGGTCTGGCCGAATTGCATGGCAGCCAGCATGTCCTCCTCGGAGATTTCCTTCGCGCCTGCCTCGATCATCGAGATGTAATCGGACGTGCCGGCGATGATCAAATCGAGGTCGGAATTAGCCTGCTCCTCGTACGTGGGGTTGCAGATGAAATCGCCCGTGTCGATATCGCGGCCGACGCGGACGCAGGCGCACGGGCCGTCGAAAGGCGCGTCGCCGAGCATGAGCGCTGCAGAGGCGCCCATGACGCAAATGTTGTCGATGGGGTTGATTTGGTCAGCGACAAGCGTCGTGGCGACAACGTGCACCTCGCGCTTGAAGCCCTCGGCAAAGCCGGGGCGGATGGGACGGTCGATCATGCGCGCAGTCAGCGTGCCCTTCTCGGAGGGACGAGCCTCGCGCTTAAGGTAACCGCCCGGGATGCGGCCGACGGCGTACATCTTCTCGATGTAGTCGACGGTCAGCGGGAAGAAGTCGTAGTCTTTCTCCTGGTCGGAGATGACGGCGGTAACGAGCACCGTGGTGTCACCCTGGCCGACGAGCACCGCGCCCGTCGTCTGCTTGGCCAGTTCACCCGTTTCGAGGCGGTACTCCTTGCCGTACAGTTCGAACTTCTCGACGATCTTTTCCATGTTTTCTCTTCTCTCTTCCTCTTTGTCCTCTTAAACGCCGCTTCGTTGACGGCGCTTGTAAAAGAACCCGCTTGAGGCGGGTTCCTTTTCACCTAGATGTTGTCGCGGATGCCGAGCTTCTTGACAAGGGCGCGATATTCGTTGATGTCGCGTGCCTTGATGTACTTCAGCAGGCCGCGGCGGCGACCGATGAGCTTCATGAGGCCGCGGCGCGTGTGATTGTCCTTCTTGTGCACCTTCAGGTGCTCGGTGAGGTTGCGGATGCGCTCGGTCAGGATAGCAACCTGAACCTCGACGCTACCGGAATCGTTCGCGCCCTTGCCGTACTCAGCGATGAGTTCGGCCGTGCGCTCCTTGGTGATGCTGAGCTTGTCTGCCATTGTTTCCACCTTTCTTTATCCCCTTGCGGGGTTACCGTGGCTCCAAACCGAGTCTCATGCGGTGGCGCATAGAGGCCAAGTAAGGAGTCGTTGCGCTTTTGCGCAGCTTGTCCATTCTATGGAAGCGAGATACCCCATTCAAGGAAAAGCTTCCCAGCCCACAGTTTCTGCATTAAAACAAGCCGCATACAAGCAGGAAATCGACTGATTTGAGGTTTTTGCCGACATGGACACGCGTCCATTGACGCGCAAGCTGCAAGACGTCGAATAACGGAGCCACGTTAACGTCAAACGTAGACACATCATCAAAGCGAGATCGCATGAGGGCATCAGCCCATTGGACGACGTTAGCGTCGACGTCAATTGCATCAGAAGGCCTTGTGCAACGGCGGCACACAGAGCCGCCGTCTTCTATGGACAAGGGAATCGATTCTGTTTGCGTGAGCAGCTCGACATCGCATCCGCAGACGACGCAGTTCGAGAAGCTGGGCCTGAAACCCGTATAAGCAAGGGCTTTGAGAAGCGCCGAGCACGTGAGGGCGAGCGACTCTTTAGGATCGCTAGCGGCAATTCGCTCAAACGCGGATCGTGACATGTCATAAAGGCGTTCGTGGGGCAAATCCTCTTGAGCAAGCAACGATAAGATCTCGGCAAGCACAGAAGCGCATGACGATTGCTCGATGCCGAATGTTGCGCTTGAACCCTCGTCGTCGCTGAAAGCAGCGCTCGTTATGATGTCAAGATTGCGGCCCTTGGCGAGCATGAGGTCGACAATCGAGAACAGCTCGAGTCGAGCCGCATAAGAGCCTCCGGGTTTTCGAGCGCCTTTGGCAACGGCGCGCACGAGGGAACCCGACTCATCGAGGATCGTCACGATGAGGTCTTTTTCGCCGAGCTTCGTCTTGCGCAGCACGATGCCGCGGGTTTTGTACGTTTGAGTTGCCAATGGCTACGAGATGCTCGAAAGTTGGTTATCGGCAGTCCAGTTAACCACACCTGAAACCTGTTGAGGATCGCCCTCGACGTACACGCCGAAGAAGTACGTGTAGGGTCGGGCCGTTGCAGTGAACGAAACCTGATCGCCACCGAGATACTCGACGCTGTCAAGCGAGGAAATGATATAGCTTGTTCCGTCGATGTTGAGTTCGTATCCCGGAGTCAGGAGGTCCCTGGTCAGTTGCGTAAGCTGCACGCCACGGGCGCGAGCAACCGTGATGACGACGACTGTCGAGCTTTGGACCTTGGTTCCGGCGGCGGGTTCGGTGCCGAGAACGGTGCCCTCGACGTAATCGGTCGTGTCGTAATAGGAGATATCGTATGCGAGGCCCGCATCTTGAATTGCCGCAATCGTGCCGTCCAAGTCGAGGGTAGAAGAATCGGGAACGACATAGGGTTCTGCCACTTTCACGATGACCGCCATCGTGCTCTTAGCGCGCGTGCCGGCCTCAGGCGAGACGGAAAGCACGGTTCCCTCTGCAGAATCGGAGCGCTCCTTCTCGTATGTGACGTTCTCGTAGCCGTCTTCCTTGAACAAGGCGACTGCTTCTTCCTCGGTCTTGCCGACGACGTCGGGAATCTCGCGAGCCGTGGCGATGTGAATGACGATTTCGGACCCCTCTTCGGCACGTGAGCCGGCATTCGGGTCCATGATCAGGACGAGACCCTCTGTGTCATCGGATTTCACTTGCGTAGAGCGAACGCCGAATCCGCTCTCTTCAAGCACGCTCGTGGCATCGGCTTCGGTCATGCCCCGCACGTCTGGAACGGCCTTGCCGCCCCACAGTTCCATTTGATAGGTTGCAAAGGCGACGATGGCCGCTATGACTACGACGGCCACGATGGCGATGATGATGGTCTTCTTGCTCTTGCCCTGCTCAACAGTGGATGAGGCAAGGAAGTCCTTGCTCCGCGGCGCCTCTTCCCCCTCGACACGAGGCATCTGCATCGTGTGTCCGTCGCGCCAGTTCGCCTGGGGTTCAGTGTAATCCGGACCGACCACGCGCTCGCCGTATTCGTCTTCGATCACGTCGAGTCCCGCGAGGTCGTTTCCAAGGGCCACCGTGACGTCTGGATCGAGGTTTTGGGGAGCCTCGATGTCCTCTTCGGGAGCCGCTTCGCCTTCATCTACCTGGTTGGCAAGGTTCTCTTCGGAGTTCTCCGTATCGGCTTCTTCGAAGGCGTCTTCGAGCTGTCCTGAATCGGGTTCTTCGCTTACGGCTTCCTCTATTGCATCGATCGCTTCTGTTATGCCCTCGATTTGCGCCTGCTCGCGTTCTGCAGCAGATTCGGCTTCGGGTTGCGTTTCAACCGCTTCGGCAGCGCGTGCTGCAATAGCACCTGTCAGCGGGAATCCGCATTCATCGCAGAATTTGGCACCGTCGCGATTGACTGATTCGCAATTAGGACACAACATGTTAAATCCCCTTCACCGATGGCTAACCACATATTGTATATGAATGCGATTGCGTTGGGGAATCTACATTTGTTTTTCAATGGAATGAAAGCGCAATGTGGAGCAGTTGCTTAGGCGCCTTCGCCATAGCCGAAACGGCGTATTTGACTCGCGTCCCGTCGCCAGTTCTTCTTCACCTTGACCGAAAGGTCCAAAAAGACGCGCGTGCCCAGGATATGCTCGAGGTCTTCGCGGGCTTCTGTTCCGATTCGCTTGATGGCCTTGCCGCCCTTTCCTATGATCATGCCCTTTTGGCTCTCGTGTTCGGTGTAGACAATGGCGCGTATGCGGTACAGGTCCTTCTTGCGAACGTATTCGAATTCCTCGGTTTGAACCCCTATGGCATGGGGTATCTCGTCGCGGAAGCTGCGCAGGATCTTCTCGCGTATGAATTCGGCGACGATGACTTCGAGCGGTTGGTCCGTTTCCATGTCTTCCGGGAACCAGCGAGGTCCTTCCGGCAAGAACTCGACGAGCGTTGAAACGGTTTCATCGACGCCTTGCAACGTTTCAGCCGAGCAGGCCACGACAGCGTCCCAATCGGCGAGTTTCACAGCGGATTCGCGTTGAGCGGCGAGCGTCGCCTCGTCGACGAGGTCCGTTTTAGAAAGGATGAGCACCTTCTTGGTGTGCGAGCGCTTGACTTGGTTCGCGACCCATTCATCGCCTGTCCCGACCGGTTTGGACGCATCGACGAGCATGGCGACGACATCGACGTCTTCAAGGGCCTTGAGGGCCGATGTGTTCAGCTCCTCGCCAAGGGCGTCGTGAGGCTTGTGGATGCCCGGCGTGTCGACTATGACAAGTTGGAAATCGTCAGTTGTCTTGACAGCGCGGAAACGGTGCCGTGTGGTTTGCGCCGTGTTGGACGTGATGGCTATCTTCTTGCCGATTATGGCATTGAGGAGCGTGGACTTGCCCGCATTCGGCCGTCCGACGAACGTGGCGAATCCCGATTTGTAACCGTTGAACATTCCCTCGAATGACATGGCTCTCCTAAGAAAGAAGCTGGAAGATGCGCGGCAAGAATATGAATGCCGCAACGAAAACCGAGGCGACCGAGCAAAGAAGCACAGCTCCCGCGGCGCAATCCTTGGCCTTCTTAGCCCGTTCGTCGTAGTCTTGCGTTACGAGGTCGACGAGCGCCTCGAGCGCCGTGTTCATGCACTCCAAACCCAACACAAGGCCTATGCAGATGGCGATGGCAGCCCATTCGGCGAGATCGATTGCAAATGTTATTCCCAACACGATGGCGAGCGCGGCGAAGCACAGCTGCACTTTGAAATTGCGGCCATCGCGGAACGCGGAGGCGATTCCAGCGAACGCGTAACCGAACGACTTGATGAATGGCGCGCGGCTCACGATACGCTCGATTCGTCCTGCGCGTCAGCGGCCGAGCGGGAGAACGGGATGCCCCAGAACTCTGTGAGAAGCTCCCTTTCGCGTGCTTCCATTTCACGCGCCTCTTCGTCTTCCATGTGGTCGTATCCGCACAAGTGAAGAAGTCCATGCGTGATGAGCAGGCTCATCTCGTGTTCGAATGAAAGGCCGTATGTGGGCGCCTGGGTTTCTGCAACATCGGGAGCTACGACGATATCGCCAAGCTCGAAGACTTCATCTTGCATGATGGGCATATCGTCATCGAACCCGTCGCACTCGAACGAGAGAACGTCGGTTGGGCGGTCGACGCCCCTCCATTCACGGTTGAGCTCGTGGATAGCATCATTGGAAACGAAGCTGATGGAAACTTCTGTGGAATCGGGATTCCCTTCTTTTGAAATGACGAATTCCGCAAGGCGGACGACGTCAAGCAGGTTCCTCATATCGTCCTCGCGGTAATCGTAATTGACTTGGATTTCCAAGCGATGCGCCCCTTCCCCGCTATTTCTCGTACGCTGCGACGATCTTGGCAACGAGAGAATGCCGAACGACATCTGCTCCTGAAAGCTCGCAGAATGCAATATCGTCGATATCGGCTAGCTTTTCCCGCGCACTCTTGATGCCCGCAGGACCCTTAGGGTTGTCAGATTGCGATTCGTCACCCGTGATGACCATGCGCGTTCCAAAGCCGAGGCGCGTGAGGAACATCTTCATTTGGTCTGGCGTCGTGTTTTGCGCCTCGTCCAAAATGACGAAGCTGTCGTTGAAGGTGCGTCCCCGCATGAATGCAAGCGGCGTGATCTCGATGGTGCCGCTTTCGATTGCGTGCATGGCGCGGTCGTTGTCCATCATCTCGAACAGGGCATCGTACAGCGGCCGAATGTACGGATCGACCTTTTCCATCATCGTTCCGGGCAGGAAGCCCAGGCTCTCGCCCGCTTCTACGATGGGACGGGTAAGGACGATGCGGCCCACCTCCTTGCGCTGCAGCGCCGCAATGGCCATTGCGCACGTGAGGTACGTCTTGCCCGTACCCGCAGGACCCAGGCCAAATGTGATGGTGTTGTTTCGGATGGCGTCGACGAAGCGCTTTTGCCCCGCCGTTTTCGGGCGTATGGCTTTTCCGCGGAACGTCAGCAAGACATCTTGGCGAAGCTCGTCGGGTGACATTTCCGCAGTGCGAAGCAATCCGATAAGGCGGGCAACGGAATTCTCGTCGGGAATCTCGCCGTGGCCAACTTGCTTGAACATGTCCGTGAAAAGAATCTCGAGCGATTTCACGGCCGCTTCGTCGCCGGCAATCGTGACTTCGTTGCCGCGCACGAGGATATCGGCGTCGAAGTTATCCTCGATTATGCGCAGGAGCGAGTCTGCAGCACCCGTCACGAGCGCCATGTCGATGCCATGCGGGGCTTTGAGCGTGGTTTTGGATTCGTTGATCATGCGGTCATTGTACCTTAGTGGTCTATGCTGAACTTATACGGACTTTGCTCGAGGTGAAATTTGCTCGAGCCAAGGTCTCACAACAAATATTACGTAACCCCGCTTCGTCCGCATAAGCTCAGGATGACAAGGTCGCCGGGGTTACTGCCAGTAGGAGCGGGTATCTCGTGGTAGCTCTCGGTCAGGCACGTTGAGCCCTCGACAAGGCACAGCTCGTTTGTTCCCTCGCGTCCCGCGAGGTCGCGCTCGGCAAGCTCATGACCGATTTCGCGTAACAGGGCTGCTCGGCTTCTCTTGACCTCGGGCGGAATCTGGTCGGCTCGCTGTGCTGCTGGCGTTCCCTTGCGCATTGAGTACGGGAACACGTGCAAGCGCATGAAGGCGGCTTCGCGGACAAGTTCGCACGTAGCGCGGAAGTCTTCTTCGGTTTCGCCCGGGAAACCCACGATGATGTCCGTTGAAAGGGCGATGTTGGGAATGCGAGTGCGAAGTTTCGATACAAGCGCCCTGAAGTCGTCCGCTGTATAGGGGCGGTTCATCTCTCGAAGGACTTTCGTCGACCCAGATTGCAAAGGGATGTGAAGATGACGGCACACGCGTCCGTTAGCGTCCGCGAGGATGTCGATGAGCTCGTCATCGACGTTGAGCGGCTCGATGCTCGATATGCGGATACGCGCAGGTAGGCAACCAGCGCTGCAAGCCGCATTGGCTTCTTCGATAAGGCGCGTGACAAGCTGCGGCAAGCGCGCGCTTCCATATCGGTATGCGCCTATGTCGATTCCAGCCAGCACAACCTCTTTAACGCCCGCATCAAAATGGGCTCGTGCTTCCTTGGCCACGTCGTCAATCGGCATGCTGCGAGCCTTGCCGCGCGCTACATGCACGATGCAGTACGTGCACTCGTGATCGCAGCCGTCTTGCACTTTCAGTCCAACGCGAGTGTTAAAGCCCGCTCCGGTTCTGAGAAGGCCGACGTCATGCGGTCCTTTCGAAAACTCCCGTTCGATATCAGACTTGGCGACAACGCGAACGCGGTGGTCCATAGACGCGAAGGTTTCGGCATCGATGGCAGCTGCGCAGCCGGTTACGAGGACACGCGCAACAGGATTTACGGTAAGCGCATGATGGACGGCCTTTCGGGCTTTCTTGTCTGCCTCGGCTGTGACCGTGCATGTGTTGACGATAATCAAATCGGCTGCCTCTTCGGCAACGGGTTCGGCACCTTGCCCAATGAGGGCAGCCTGAATCGTGTCCGCCTCAACACGGTTAACTTTGCAGCCGAGGTTTACGATATGAAACTTAGTTGAACGCATCGCGCAGGCGCTCGAGAGGAGATCTCGCTTGCGTGTACTCTTCGCCAAGGTCTTCTGCGAGGCGCTCGAGCAACTCGCGTTGGGATTTCGTCAGCTTCTTGGGGATCATCACGTCGACATGGACGAACAAGTCGCCGCGCAAGTCGCTGCGGAACTTGGGCATGCCCTTGCCCTTCACGCGGATGACTTGGTCGTTCTGGCAGCCTTCGGGAATTCTGACCGTGACCTTCTCATCGGGCATGATGCCGTCGATGACGATTTCGGATCCCAGAGCAGCTTGGGTCATTGATACCTTGGCCATGCCGTGAAGGTTGTCGCCTTCGCGCTCGAAGAAATCGTGCGGCTGTATACGGCATGTGACGATGAGGTTGCCGGAAGCAGCACCGCGCAAACCAGCTTCGCCGAAGCCGGTGATGCGCAATTGCTGAGAGTCGCGGATGCCAGCAGGCACCTCGACCGTGACGCGCTGGCGATCGGGTACACGACCCTGGCCCTCGCATTCGGGACAAGGGTTTTCAATGGTATGGCCGGTACCGCCGCATCGAGAGCACGTTGAAGTCGTGCGCATATCGCCCAAGAACGTATGCTGAACCGAGTACACGCGGCCTGTTCCGCTGCATTCGGGGCACGTGACTTCGCGCCCTCCTTCGCCAAGGCCCTTGCCATCGCAATCGGGGCATGGTGCAAGCCGGTCGTAAACGATTTCCTTCTTGGCGCCTGTGGCCACTTCTTCGAGCGTTAAGCGCAAGCCGACGCCCATGTCCCGGCCTTCTCGGCGAGCGGTGGCGCCACCGCCCATGCCGCTGAAGAACGAGCTGAAGATATCGCCCATGCCGCCGAAACCGCCCCCGCCGAAAATGTCGCCGAAATCGACGTAACCGGTGCCGTAAGGACCAGATCCGCCGGCAGCCCCGGGAGTAGACCCGGTGCGGTCGTAGTACGCCCGCTTATTGGGGTCGGAAAGGACGTCGTATGCCTCGTTGAGCTCTTTGAATTCCTCTTCGGCGTTCGGCGATTTGTTTACGTCAGGATGAAGCTTGCGCGCTTGCTTGCGAAACGCCTTCTTGATTTCGTCATCGGTGGCGTTTCGCGAAACCCCGAGTATTTCGTACAGGTCCTTAGCCATGAACTCGCTTACCTTTCGTTTTGCTGGGATTGCTCGTTACCCAGCGTCATGCTTGCAATACGCACGGCTGCAAGCGCTTTCGTATAATCCATCCGCGTCGGGCCTATAACCGCGACGATTCCGCCATCGGGGCCAATTCCGTAGCGGCAGGCAACGACCGATACGCCCGAAAGCTGTTCCGCTTCGTTTTCGCTTCCAATGCGCACTTTGGGACCGTCATCCGATGATGCGGTCGTGTCCAGGACATGCAGCAACACCGTGTCGTCCTCGAGCACCTGCATAATGGGGAGCAAGGTTTCGGTGTACATGAATTCGGGTTGGCGCATGAGTGACATGATGCCCGTGCGCGCAGGATGCGCGTATCCGGGAGGCGTCACGACAGACAGGCAGTCGGTGAATTGCGAAAGGGCCTTTGATGTGCGGTCGAGGAGGTCATCAAGTTCGCGTGCCGTTTCCTTCAGGCGCCCGATAGCCTCGCCGGCTCGCTCGTCTTGCGCGATGGCACCAGATTCGATGAGGTCGTTGACGAAGGTGCGGTACCCGAAATCGGTTGGAACGCGTCCGGCAGACGTATGGGGCTGCTTTATGTACCCCTCGTCTTCGAGGGCGGACAGTTCGTTTCGGATGGTAGCGGGACTTACGCCGAAGCGGTATCGCTCGGTGAGCGTGCGGGAGCCGACGGGCAGGGCTCGGGCAACGTACTCTTCTATGAGCGCAGCGAGTACGCGTTGCCGCCTGTCGGAGAGCATGCTTATTTTCCTTTCGCCTTTCCCGTTTACAACTTACTCATTCTAGCAGCCTCGATGTGAGAGTGCTAATGCGTTACTCAAGCGTCATGCTTACGGGGCAAGCTCAAGAAGGCGGCTGTACATGTCGTTGCCGCAAAGCCAACCTTGGCGTGTTGGTATCCAGCGGCCTTCGACGTGATCGACGAACCCTTCGCCAGCGAGTTCTTCCATCGCAGCGAGCGCTTCGGGGATGAATTCGCATGCTTTCGAAAGGCGTTCGTCGGATACGCCGCGTGAAAGCCGCATTCCAAGCATGAGGTCTTCTGCCTCCATTTGGCGGCGATCGAGGTCGTCGACCACTTCCCCATCGGTCACGCGCATTCTACGTTCGCCGTTTTGCGTCATCGTAGTCGCGCTGCGCCCGATGCCCAAATAGGGCACGCCCGTCCAATATGCCGTGTTATGCCTGGATTCAAAACCTGGCTTGGCATAGCTTGCGACCTCGTAACGCGTGAACCCGTATTCTGAAAGCACCCGCTCGGCAAGTTCCATATGCTCGGCTTCCGTATCCTCGTCAGGTTCGTCCAACTCGCCTGCGAGCACAAGTTGGTCAAAACGGGTGTGCGGCTCGATAGTCAACGGGTACACGCTAATATGCTTGACTCCCAGTTCCGCGGCTTCTCGGAGGCTCTCCTCGAACGATGTGGAGCTTTGGCCCGGAATTCCGCACATGAGGTCGATGCTGACGTTTTCGAAGCGCTCGAGGGCGACGCGAATGGCGTCGCGCGCTTTCGATGCATCGTGTGCTCGCCCCAAGACCTTCAAGACTTCGTCGTCGAAGCTCTGCACGCCCAGGGAAAGACGGTTGACGCCCAATGCCCAAATATCGCGCACCATGCGCTCGTCGAGGCTTTCGGGATTCGCCTCCATGGTGAATTCAAGGCCCTCGCGCGTGAGGTCAACCGAAACCGACAATGCGTACAGTAGGCTCGAAAGGCGCGAAAGCCCTATGTGGCTTGGTGTCCCGCCCCCGATGTACACAGTCTGGATTTCGGAAAGGTCGCCGGCTTTGGCGGAGCGGCGGATATCGATGACCAGATGCTCGACGTATTCATCGATTCGAACATCGTCCTGCGCGATGGCATGTGTCGTGAAGTCGCAGTACCCGCATCGCTTGACGCAAAAGGGGATGTGAATGTAGAGGGCTTTATACGGCTCGTAAGGCATGGTTTCTCAATTCGTCGAAGGCTTCGTTGAAATCCTCAAGGCTCACGCACTTGTTGAACATGCCCCTTGCTTTGGCGGCGCCGGGCAGGCCGGTTACGTACCAGGCTGCGTGCTTGCGCATGCGCACGATGTTTCGGCCTTCACGGTGCGTGAGCAGTTCTGCATGACGGCGAGCCATATCCAGGCGCTCATCGAGCGTGGGAGGCTCGAAGGGCTTACCCTCTAAAGCCGCATTGACATCTGAGAATATCCATGGGTTTCCCTGTGCTCCACGGGCTATCATGACGGCGTCGCAGCCTGTGTCTGAAAACATCGCCAGCGCATCGCGTCCGCACGTTATATCGCCATTTCCCACGACTGGGATAGACACGCTCTCTTTGACGTTGCCGATGACGTTCCAATCTGATTTCCCGCGGTACATCTGCTCGGCGTAACGGCCATGTACCGTGACGCCAGCGGCCCCTGCTTGCTCCATTCGCCGCGCGAATTCGGGTGCCGTCTCCTCGCCGATATGGAATCCGCGCCTGAACTTGCACGTGACCGGATGCTCGACAGCTGACGAGACGGATTTCACGATGCGTCCTGCGAGGTCGGGGTCGTTCATGAGAGCGGCTCCATCGCCTTTCCCTGCAATCTTGCGTACCGGACAGCCCATGTTGATGTCGAGGAACGCAAGCTTATCGCCCATGGCGTCCTCGATCCACGCGGCTTGCGCCGCCATGGTTTCGGGTTCGTGGCCGAAAACCTGAACAGCAACGCTATCCTCTCCATCTGCAAGGTCGAGCAGATGGCGTGTTTTCTCGTTGGCATACGAGAGACCCTTTGCGGAAACCATTTCCGTGAAGGTCATATCGGCACCCTGCTCGCGGCATAACGTGCGCAATGCGATGTCTGTCACACCCGCCATAGGCGCAAGCAACACACGATATATTCCGAACAAGCCAGCCATGCAGTGCTCAAGATCCTACATCGTCAGACCATTTGAAACACCCAACCGAACAAGCGCCATTTACCGCTAGTCGTCAACTTTCAATATGGCCATGAACGCTTCTTGGGGCACCTCGACGCTTCCAATGGCCTTCATGCGCTTCTTGCCCTCTTTCTGCTTTTCGAGCAGTTTGCGCTTTCGTGAAATATCGCCGCCATAGCACTTCGCAAGGACGTCTTTACGTTTGGCTTTCACGGTCGTGCGGGCAAGCACGCGCCCGCCGACTGCAGCTTGTATGGGCACCTCGAACATTTGACGCGGGATGATTTCCTTAAGCTTGCGGGCAATGGCGTTTCCGCGGTTGTAGGCATTGTCGGCATGGACGATGAACGAGAGTGCGTCGACGGGCTTGCCTGCAAGCAGTATGTCGAGCTTGACGAGTTTGCTCGGCTTGTAACCGGCCATTTCGTAATCGAGCGAAGCGTAGCCCTTCGTCGAAGATTTCAGGCGGTCGAAGTAATCGAGGATCATTTCCGAGAGCGGCATTTCCCAAATTACCTCGACAGTTGTCGACGAGAGATAGTTCATGTTGACAAACGTTCCCCGCCTCGAATTGGTGAGGTCCATGACCGGGCCGACATAATCGGGAGGGACCAGAATCTTGACTCGCAGGTAGGGTTCTTCGATATGCTCTATCTCGGACGGATCGGGCATTTCCTGCGGAGAGTGAAGCGAGATCATCTCGCCGTTCTTCTTAAGCACGTGGTACTCGACCGAAGGGGCGGTTGCAAGCAGGTTTAATCCGAATTCCCGCTCGAGGCGCTCCTCGATCACCTCCATGTGCAAGAGCCCGAGGAAACCGACGCGAAAACCGAATCCCAGAGCGTGTGATGTCTCCGGTTCCCAGACGAGCGCGGGGTCGTTGAGGGCGAGCTTCTCGAGCGCTTCCTTCAGCGGTTCGTATTGGTCGCCTTCTATCGGATAGAGGCCGGTGAACACCATGGGCTTGACGTCACGATAACCAGGAAGCGCCTTGGTGGCAGGGCGGGACTTCAGCGTGATGGTGTCGCCGACTTTGACTTGGGCAACATCCTTGAGCCCTGTCACCAGGTAGCCGACATCCCCTACCGACAGATCGTCCAGCGCGATTTCCGAAGGCTTCCGCGCACCGACTTCTTCGACGAGCGTCTCGGTTCCAACCTGCATTATGCGAATGGTGTCGCCTTTGCGCACGCAGCCGTCGACAACGCGTATAAGCGCCACGACGCCGCGGTAGGCATCGAAATACGAATCGAAGATAAGGGCGCGCAGCGGGGCATCGTAGTCTCCGACAGGAGCCGGGATGTTATAGACGATCGACTCGAGCAAGTCGTGGACGCCCTCCCCTGTCTTTGCTGAGCAAAGAACGGCGTCGTCTGCGGGAATCGCAAGGCCATCTTCGATTTGGGCACGCGCACGGTCGGGGTCTGATGCGGGAAGGTCGATCTTGTTGATCAAAGGAATTATCTCGAGGTCGGCGTTCATGGCCATCATGGCGTTCGCAACCGTTTGAGCCTCGACACCCTGCGTTGCGTCGACGACCAGGACAGCTCCCTCGCATGCGGCAAGGCTTCTGCTGACTTCATATGTGAAGTCAACGTGGCCCGGTGTGTCGATGAGGTTGAACTCGTACGTCTCGCCATCGTCTGCCGTGTAATTGACGCGAACGGCTTGGCTTTTGATGGTGATGCCACGTTCGCGCTCGATATCCATGGTGTCGAGAAGCTGCTCTTGCATGTCGCGTGCGGCAACCGTGCCCGTTTGCTCGAGGATGCGATCGGAAAGGGTCGATTTTCCATGGTCGATATGGGCGATTATCGAGAAATTCCTGATGTGAGAAGGGTCATGTTGGTCGATATGTGAAGATGCCTGACTCAATCTAGCTCACTTTCAGAATACTTCGGTTCGATTCGGATATTCTATGCTAAGATTTACGGGTTTCGTCTGGAAACAAGATTTATACAACGGAGGAATTAAGAGTGGCAAACATTAAATCTCAGAAGAAGCGCAACATCACTAACGAGAAATCGCGCATGCGCAACCGCGCTATCAAATCCGAACTGAAGACCGCCACGCGCCGCGTCCGCGACGCCGTCGCAGCCGAAAACGGCGCCGAGGCCTTCGCAGCTGGCATGGCTGCTTGCCGCCTCATGGACAAGGCCGTCACCAAGGGCGTTATCCACAAAAACCAAGCCGCCAACCGCAAGAGCGGCATCATGGCCCTCGTGAACAGCGTCGCAACCGACGAAGATCGCGCCGCATACGAGAAGAGCGCCCCGAAGGCTGTTAAGACCGGTTCCAAGAAGGCAGCTCGCAAGGAAGAGCGCGCCGCCGAGATGGCTCAGGCCAACGAGGAGAAGGCGAAGCGCCGCGAGAAGCAGCTCAAGGAAGAGAAGAAGGCTGCCGAGCGCAAGGCGAAGGAAGCCGCCGAGGCCGCTAAGGCCGAAGCCGAAGCTGCTGCTGCAGAAGCCGAAGAGGCTGCCGAAGCTGCGGAGGAAACCGCCGAATAAATGCAGATTGGCCCTTGGGTCCGTCCGCATATCAAGGAGAAAGCGCCCCGTTTGTCGGGGCGCTTTCATTTCGGCAGAAAGGAATGCGGGTGGCTGGTGCAGAGAAACCCATTAGGCAATGACGCTTATGAGCCAGTCTTTGAATACGTCATCGGGATCCGACCCGGTCTTCATTGCCTGCTCGCAGTCACGTGCAGATGAAAACGCCAACTGCAAATCGTCTTCTTTGAATTTACGGGACCAGGCGACGTGGTTCTTTACGCGCCATCCGGGAACACCGAGCGTGTCGGCAAGCCTGTGGCCTTGTCCGCGCGCGTCAAGGGATTTAGCGCACGCTAGTTCGCGGAGCCTGTTGGTGCACATGCCGATAAGCGCATACGAAGACGTCGACGTCAAGAGCGGAAGCAGTTTAAGGCATGTGTTGACATCTCGGGCAGAAAACGCATCTACGAGTTCCCAGGGTTTTGCCTCGCTCGTACGGGCCACCAGTTGCGCGACCTCGCGATCGCTGACAGGATCGGTTCCCGCATGTGCCAATGCGAGCTTTCTCAACTCGGTATCGAGCCTTACCGTATCCTCGCCGCAATATGAGACAAGGGTTTCTGCGGCGGCTTCGGTGATCGTTATTCCATGGCCAACTGCCATCGACCTTAAAGCCCGGACGAGTTCGTAACGCTTCATAGGGGCGCAATCGATTACAGCAGATGACCCCAGAGCTGCAACGGCTTTATACAATCGTGTGTTCTTGGCGAGCTTTTCAGCAGATAACACGAGGATGGTCGACTCGTTTGGAGCGGCGAGGTATGCGCACAACACCTCGGCATCTTGCTTTCCAAGCTTTTCAGCATGCGCAACTTCAACGAGCCTAAGTTCGCTTGCAAAAGGAAGCGTGTTGCACGCAACGGCTATGTCAGAACCGCTTGCGCGTTCGCCGTCGAATTCGTCGTGATTGAATTCCAAATCGCCGAAAGTTGCAACGCGTTTCCTCAGGCGCTCGAGAACCGTGCGCCTTTTAAGGGCGTCCTCGCCTACTGCAAGATATGCGGGGAGAAGGTTCTGTTGATTTGAGCTCGTCATGGTCTCATTGTATCCCAACGCGAATTGCATCTGATGAAAACAGGCATTTCACCTGTCCGTCAATATCGCTTCGATACACTTTGCATCCGATTGAAGCCAACATGTCCAGTGTTTCGTCTGCCGGGTGCCCATAACGGTTGCCCTTCCCGACTCCTATGAGGCAGATCTTTGGGTCAAGCGCCTCAAGTTGACTTAAGCTCATGCCGTCTTTCGATCCATGGTGCCCCACTTTCAAAATATCGATGGAACCGATGTCCTGTTCTTTCAGAATCGATTCGATTTGCGCTTGTTCTGCATCGCCCGTGAAAAACGCGTTGAAGTCTGTCACGCCATCCCGGTTACCATCGTATTCAAGCAGCAAGCATACGCTGTCGGCGTTTCCCCCATCATCTGAGAATACATGCGGCCATACGACATGCGCAGTGAAGTCCCCGACTTGGAAGACGTCTCCTGCGCAGACACCCATGACCTTGTCGGCAGTATGGTCCGCTTGCTTCACGAGCAACATGTTCTTCTCATCGGTGCTCGAGAGCATATCGGTTGCGATGAGGATGCGGTCAACGTGCACAGACCGTTCGAGCGCGTCGAGCGAACCGACATGATCGTCATCCGAGTGCGTTAGGAGCACACTATCGAGTTTGGTGATTGAGCAACGAGCTAATTGATCTATGAGCTGCGAGTCCTTATTGCCCGTGTCCACGAGCAACGTAGAACCCCTGCTTCGTACGATAAACGAGTCACCCTGACCAACATCGAGCATTATGATGGCGTCTTCTTGGGATGCCGCGAACGAGAACAAGATGAAGACGAGGAAGGCGCACGTTCCGAGGATTGCGATGTATTGCGCCTTGACCCATGGCCAAAATACCCATAGAGCCGAAGCCAGGAGACTTGAGCAGAGCAATGCCGCTAGAGACTCGATATGCAACGGTATCGAGGAATACGGAAACGCAGCCAATGCGCGTACTGTCTCACAAAGCGCTGTTGACAAAAGCGATGCAATGCCCAACAACGCAGACGCTATCGGAAGGCCGGAGATACCGACCAAGGCACAAGCGAGGCCCATTGCGCATACGATGGGAAACAAAGGCGCGCATGCGATATTTGCAAGAGGGCCTATGACAGGCAGAATGCTGAAAACCGAACAGGCATACAGTTGGGATAGCGCGTTTGCTGCAAACGTCATGGACAAGGCACCGGATAAGAGTGGCATGCGAACAAAGGGCAATTGTTCAAACCAATACGTGAACAGCGGGGCAAAGACCACGATACCCGCGGTCGATAACGCCGATAAAGCAAATGAAGTAGAAACGGAAGACGTCGGAGACGCCAAGACGATGGCGAAAATCCCAATCCCCAATGCATTCAGGGCAGAAGGCCGTCGCTGTCCAAAAATAGAGAACATGCCGATAGAAGTCATGACAGTTGCCCGTAGCGCCGATATGGGAGCGCCCGAGAACACCAGATATGAGGCCATAGTTGCAGCAAGCACCGAAACGGATGCACGCTTTCCAACGTGAAGCGACTTCAAGACAACCGCAATGAGTCCCGTGACGATGACGAGGTGCGCGCCTGAAACGGCGACAAGATGCGCTACTCCGCATCTTTGAAAGCACGCGTACATGGTCGTGCTTGAAACAGAATGCCTATAACCGCACACAATGGCTTGAAGAAGAGCATGGGCATCGTCCTCATCTCCAATGAATACTATGGCCATGCGCCTTGCCTGCAACATTGCAGCGAGTGCGCTTTCAATTCGATTTTCATCGAATGCGGCTACATGTACGCGGCCGATTGCCCCGTTGCGCCATAGGTACTCATCGCGGTTCCAGTCTGGCTTTACCCATGTACCCGAAATACTCGCTTTCGTTCCATGCAGCAAAGGTTGGGTTTCGCCAAAATCGGCGTATGCCTTTACAGTGGAACCATCTGCAAACGAAAGCGTGACGAAAGCGTTCTCGCCCGAAGACGTTGCCTTAGAGTCTTCTTCAAGCGTCACGGCGGCTGTGTCAAAGCTGCCCTCATCAATCCGTTGCGCCATGAGATGGTTTTGACACGCCACAGCGGACCCTAAAGCTGCACCGAGGCATAACGCCATGGCTCCTGCCGCGACAGCAGGTTTTCTCGCAATCAGGATCACTGACGTGATGGCTATTCCCAGAGTTATGGCGATGATGGAACTCGTCATGCACGTGGTGGCATCCAGCAGCCTTCCCGTGTCGTATAACGCCGCACAGGAAGCCCAGAACGCGCATGCGCACGCGAACATGGTCGTGATAGCGGGGCGCGGTGGCTTTACGCCGATATGGCCGCTCATGGCGCTACACGCAAATGAGACCCACGAGCGCCTCGAGCTTCTTCTGCCCGATTCCAGGAACGCGCGTGAGATCATCTGCTGATCCGTAAGGGCCATTTGCCTCGCGATCCGCGATTATCTTCTGCGCTGTGGCGGACCCGATTCCCGGCAAACTCTCAAGTTGCACCGCTGTTGCCGTGTTGATGTTTACGATCGGAGAGAGCTCCTGAGCGCTGCCGCCATCGTCGGCGCCTTGCACGAGTGCGTAGGATGTTTCTTCAATCGATGGAATGACGATATGCTCGCCATCGCCGATTATCCTTGCAAGGTTGCATGCGTTCTCGTCTGCCTCTTCGGTAAACCCACCAGCCAAGTTGACGGCATCTGCCACTCGAGAGCCTTTTTCTAATTCGTAGAGGCCAGGTTCGTTAACTTCACCAGATACGTGCACGTACAGCTCGTGAATCTCAGTTGGCTCAGCGCTTGAATCGTAGGCTTCCTCTGATGACTCAATCTGGAATTCGCTGGCGGCGGCAGCGCCTGACAGGACGTGTGCAACAGCGACTGCCGCCAACACCAAAAACACCGCCATGCCAATGAGCACGGATTTGCTTGAACGCGCAAAACCGAGTTTTCGCGCGACATCGTTTAGAGAGCCCGTATCCATGCCCCGTCCTTCCAGCATAGGCGACATGAACACGATACTTCGGCGATTACTCCACACGACCGCTGTTCAACCAGCGCATTCGACGTGATTTTACAACTGACAGCCGGGAAATAGTCGGCTTGCCATCCCAAAACGACTTATTCGCTTACCTTTCGTTTACGGGGCTTGTACGACGCGCATTTGTAATCATGCGGTTCCGCGGCATCGGCGATTTCCCGAACCCATTCGTCAATGGGAAGATCGGCTTCCGCAGCAAGGACGTCATCGAGCTTCGCATGGGTTTCGGGATTACGCGGCATGAACAATGTGCAACAGTCCGGGGCGTCTTGCGACGAAATCTCGAACGTTCCCAATCGCTGGGCGTCGTCGATAATGTCGAGTTTATCGGTGCCGATAAGCGGCCTGAAAACTGGAATATCGACCGAGGCGTCCGTTACGCGGATGTTGTCGAGCGTCTGTGATGCGACTTGACCGAGACTCTCGCCGGTGACAAGAGCGCCTGCGCGCTCGCGACGGGCGATCTCCTCGGCGACTTTGAACATGAGTCGCCGATACATGATGACGCGTAAAGAAGGCGGAACCTTCAACATGATCTCCTTCTGGTAATCACCGAAGGCGACGATGTAGACCCTTGCAATGCACCCGGAAGCTTCAAGGACGTGGGCGATATCGTCAACGAGGTACTCGCTCGTATCCGCGGTTTGGGGACGGCCGGAAAAGTGAACGCCAATGCATTCGGCCCCTCGACGTGCCAGGCGCCATAAGGCAACAGGCGAGTCTATTCCGCTTGAAAGAAGGCATACGACACGTCCAGAGCACCCTACGGGTAGGCCACCGACTCCTCGGATGCTGCGCGCGTAGATGTAGGCGGCGTTTTGGACGACTTCAACGCCCACGGTGATATCGGGATTCTTCATGCGAACGCCCTTTTCGGGGAACGCTTCACACAAGCGAGCACCGATGATTTGGTTCATGTCCATCGAGTTCGTCTCAAAATCGGTGTGATTTCGCCTCGCTTGCACCTTGAACGTTTCAAACGCCTCGCATTCTGCGAGCGCGTTAACAGCGACATCGCCCATTATCTGAAGGTCACGCTCGCACTTGAAACCGCAAGAAACGCGCGCAACGCCGGGAATCGTTCGCAGCCGATCGGTGACTTCAAGTGCCGTGGCACGACTGGTGCCCTCTTTGAGGAACACGCAAAGTCGTCCCGAAATACGGTGTATCGTCACGATGGGATAAGCTGCCAGAATGGCTTCTATGTTCTTTAGAAGCCGTGTCTCGAAATTTGCGCGATTTCGACCCTTGAGCCCGATTTCGTGATAATGAACGAGGCAAATCCTCTGATGTTGTTCTGTCATATCGTGCCTTAACTCATGAAAAAGGCGCGTCTCGGCGCGCCTTTTCGTGCAGTCTCTTGTGATGAGCCTAATGGTTCTTGACGTCAATCGAATCGGGATCGTACGAAACATCCTCGCGGGCTATTTCGTTGAAGGCGATTGAAAGCGGCTTCTTATCGGATGCGCGTGCGATTTCCACGGCAGTTTGAAGCTGGATGGCGCGGTCGCGCTGTCCGCGAAGCATGTCGTTGATATCGTGAGCGCGTTTGCTGGCGAGGGAGCACAGCAAGAAGCGGTCGTTGTCGGTTTCCTCGAGCAGGACGTCGATTTTGGGTTCGATAATGCTCATATCCCGTTAACCTCGTTTTCCTCGGCTTTGCCATTCACGTAAGCGACGAGCTGTTCAACTGCGGTTTCGAGGTCGTCGTTCACAAGCCGTATATCATACTCCTCTTTTTGGGAAAGTTCTACCTTTGCGGCTTCCATCCTCCGTAAAACCGTAGCTTCGTCTTCTGTTCCCCTACCCCGCAAACGCTGTTCGAGGACCTCAAGCGAAGGCGGTTCGATGAAGACGAGGATGGCCTCTGGTACTTTCTCGCGTATCTGGAACGCACCCTGAACGTCGATTTCGAGTATCACCTGATTGCCCGCATCGATGTGGTCACGTACGCTGCTAAGAGGCGTTCCGTAGAAATTCCCCGAATACTCAGCCCATTCGAGCAATTCGCCCGAATCGACCATTTCGAGGAATTTGTCTCGTGAAATGAAATAGTACTGCACGCCATCCACTTCGCCTTTTCGTGGTTGGCGTGTAGTTGCAGAAACAGAGAGCCAGGCATCGGGAACTGCCTGCAATAGACGAGCCACCAGAGTGCCTTTACCGGCACCTGATGGCCCTGATATGACGAACAAATTACCGCGACGCATGAATTAGCCGAGGCGCTCCAGCAACGCAGCTTGCTGACGATCGCCGAGACCGCGCAGGCGACGGCTTTCGGCGATTTGCAGTTCGTTCATGATCTTCTCGGACTTAGCCTTGCCATAGCCAGGAAGGGTCTCGATAAGCGTGGAAACCTTCATGCGGCCGACAATGGGATCGTCCTTCATGTCGATGACCTGAGCAAGCGTCAGCTTGCCGCTCTTCAATTGTTCGCGAATCTCAGCGCGCTTAATACGAGCTTCTTTAGCCTTTTCCAGAGCAGCCTTGCGCTCGGCCTCGGTCAGGGTGGGGATTGCCATATTCCTCTCCTTTATTTTCGTTTGCCGCGAGCACGCGTATTCAACGTGTTCGCGTCCCTTCGCCTAATGCACCAAAACACATTCACCATCGTTCATGGTCAAGGTTCGCAGTAGTGTGATTGTGGAGTATTAAGCGAATAGCGTGCGCACATTCTACGACGGTTTCACGAGGTAAGACAAGAACAATTTCGACAAACTGTGTGAAAAGCACTCGGAAATGCAGATATTCTTCATTAGTGCCCTCATCGGCTAACTATTTTATAGATTGCCTAGCATTTTGCTACTGTAAATTGCCCCTTACTTACACAGTCAGGCAAGGCTTGCGACGATGGCGTCGAAAGCCGCTGCAGGGTCCTCTGCCTTCGTAATGGGGCGTCCGATGACAATGTGGGATGCGCCGTTTTCGAAAGCCTGCTGCGGAGTTGCTATGCGGCTTTGGTCACCGGCGTCAACGCCAACAGGACGGATGCCAGGAGTCACGACATACGCTTGAGGCCCAAGAATCTCTCTAAGCGCTGCAGCCTCTTGCGCCGATGCGACGACTCCTGAAATCCCAGCTTCTTTTGCGACAGACGCAAGAAGGGCGACCTGCTCTGCAGGCGTCCGGTCGATGCCGATCTGCTTAAGGGCGTTATCGTCCATGCTCGTGAGAACTGTGATTCCAAGCGTTACGGCAGCATTCCCACCGCGCTCCTTCGCCGCAGCATTGACGCCTCGCTGTGCAGCTTCAAGCATACTTTGCCCACCAAGGGTGTGCATTGTGATCATGTCAGCGCCCGTCAATGCGGCAGATTTCGCAGCGCCTTCGATTTGGAATGGAATGTCATGAAGCTTAAGATCCAGAAACACCTTGTAACCGCGTTGCTTGAACGCAGCCACGATGGACGGACCGCATGCGTAATACAGCGTCATGCCGACCTTAATCCACCGAGCGCGTCCGCGAAGCTTTTCGGCAAGGTCGATTGCCTCGTCACGACCGCAATCAAGAGCCACTATGATGCGCTCCTCAGCAGGGGTATTAGAGAATACGTTCGTCATTGCAGTGCTCCTATCAGCTCGTTGACATCCTTCACGCCTTGTTGCTCGCAATACTCGATTATTCCGTTAATCACATCGACCGTCGCAGTAGGGTTGTTGAAATTCGCCGTACCGACGGCGATGGCCGTAGCGCCGGCGAGCATGAACTCGATGGCGTCGATTCCATTGGCAATGCCGCCCATTCCGAGTAGCGGAACATCTACGGCCTTGTGAACCTCCCAAACCATGCGCAGCGCAACGGGTTTTACAGCCGGGCCAGACAAGCCGCCAACAGCGCGAGCAAGCTGGGGCTTGCGACGGTACGCGTCGATGGCCATGCCAAGTAGCGTGTTGATGAGCGAGATCGCATTTGCTCCTCCGTCCACGGCAGCGCGGGCAATCTCGGTGATATCGGTGACATTAGGCGTGAGCTTGACGATCATGGGCTTTGACGTGGCTTCACGGCACATCGATATAACTTCGCGCACACTGGCGGGGTCGGTTCCAATGGTCATGCCACCGGCATCCACATTCGGGCATGAGATGTTGATCTCGTACGCATCTACGAGGTCGGTTGCCTCGAGGGCGTTGATAACCTGAACGTACTCATCGAAGCTGTGGCCCGAAACGTTGACAATCGATGTGGCCCCGATATCCCTCAGCCACGTGAGGTCATGATCGATAAGATGCTTGACGCCGGGGTTCTGCAAGCCGATGGAATTCAACATGCCGGAAGGCGTCTCGGCTATACGGGGGCTGGCATTACCTTCCCAGCCTTTAAGGGAAACGCCCTTCGTGGTGACGGCGCCGAGGGTTTCAACAGCAACGAAATCCGAATACTCGCGCCCCGCGGCAAACGTGCCCGAGGCAACGGTGACGGGGTTTTTCATGTGCAAACCGCCGAGGTTGACGGCCAGTTTCACGTCTGTGGTACTAGGCACGGCCGCGTTCATCACCACACCACCTTATTCGCCTCGAAAATAGGGCCATCGATACAAGAGCGCTTCTTGCCGTCGACGGTGTCGACAACGCATGACAGGCATGCTCCGATGCCGCATGCCATGCGCTTCTCCATTGAGACCTGCGTGCGAACGCCTGCTTTTGCGCCCATATCTGCAACGATGCGCATGAGAGGCTCGGGACCGCAGACAGCGAGGAAATCGTATGGAGCCCCATCTTCGATGCAGCCCTGAGAAAGCCGCTCCTCGACAAGGGACGTGCAGAAGCCTGGACTTCCGTAGGAGCCATCATCAGTGGCGCAACAAGGTTCACGTTCCATAAGGGCTTTATAGCGATCTCGCGCGACGAGCGCATCTTTGGTCTGCGCTCCCAAAATGACATCAAAGGGAGTACCGGCATGTTTAAGGGTTTCCGCGAGCATGAAAAGAGGAGCCGCGCCCACGCCGCCGCCGACGAGCAAGGCTCGCGTGCAATCTGTTGACCACGTATTCCCAATAGGCCCGATGAGCTCGATTTCACCGCTCTGCATCGACGGCATGAGACGCGTTACCGATCCGACTTCTTGATACAGGATATCGATCGTCCCGCTCTTTTCGTTGTGTCCATATACCGAAAAAGGGCGTCTGAGAATATGGGCTTCGAGATCGGGGAACTTTACATGAACAAATTGCCCGGGTTGGATGGACTTCGCGATGATAGGCGATTCGATAACCATGAGGTGAAGACGCGGTCCCACGTTCTCGTTCGTGAGAATGCGCGCCTTCTCGTTGACAAGATGCGACATGGTACCTCCCCCACGCGACCTGCGATAAGGAGATTGTACCAGACGCTCAGCTGGTGTTACGCCTTCTTGACGGGGTCGGTCTCTATGACGAACTTAACGGAGCCCGTTGTCCCGGGAGTGATGCCGCTGAAGTTCGTATAGGACTTCGCGGCGTCTGCCAATGCGTTGACCCTGTCGGCAGCGCCACCAAATTCGTCTTGAATGGCGTCGGCAATTTGAGAGACGCCTTCGTCATTGAATGTTCGCAAGCCGTCGGTGAGGGTTTTGGAGCCGTCAGCAGCCGCCTGAGTGCCTTCAGTAAGCGCGGGAGCAGCCTGATTCAGCTGGTCTGCATATCCTTCAAGTTCATTTGCTCCGATAGCAAGCTTCTCGACCGATGAAGCAGCGTTTTCGATTTCGCTTGCCACGGCAGCTGCATTGGATTGCAGTTCTTCAACGCTGGACTTAAGGTCATCAATCGAGCTTGCAGCGCCCTCGAGCTGCGCGGCGACCTCGGAAACCGACGTCGACATCTGCGATCCCATTCCAAGGGCAGTCATGACCGATTCGTACTCCTCTGGCGAGAGCTTCCCTTCTCCGACAATCTCCGCCATATGCTCGGCCATGATGCCGGACGCTCCATCAAAAGCCTGCTGCGCTTCAGCTGCTTGAGCGAGCTCGCTTGAAGCCTCGAGTAAGGAACCCTTCATATCGTCAGCGGAATCGGCAATCTGCCCGATAGCATCGGATATCGCGTATTCGTAATCCGCGAGCTTCTTCAACCCTTCTTCCCCTGCAAGAACACTCAGGCTGTTGCCAATCGTTTCTGTTCCTTGTTTGATAGCGGAAGTGCCGTCTTCGAGGCCATTAAGGCTTTCGGCAAGAGTATCAAGGCCTTTTGAGAGGCCGTCTGAGCCTTCAATGAGCTGATTCATGGCATCTGTAAGCGCGCTTGTGTCAATGTTCAAATCGAGACCAAGGCTATCGGCGTCAACATCAGACAATAATCCCGCAGTCACAACGGTCATAGTCGACTTCAGCTCGAAGTCTGTGACGTCTGCGGTAATTGAGAACGACTCTGGGATACTGGCGTTCTCGCTAATGTCTCCAAGGCTTTCCTTGAGTCCCGGAATGGCGTAACCAGCGACGATCATGTCGTCGCCGTCGTTAATGACCTTGCAGTTTTCCACTGAGACGTTCTTGAAATCGTCGCCGTCGAGCATTATGGCCGATATGCATGTAAATGGCGTATACACGGTTTGACAGGTTCCGTTGATGTCAGCTGACGATGACGTGTGGTTCTCGAATTCGTAGCGGATTGTCACGCGCCCTGATTTCCCCGCAAGCTGTTCGGGTGTCACCGTCTTTCCGTCGAGAGAGTACGTGACGTTGAGGGTTATGGGAGCTTTCTCATTGGTTTTGCCGGTATACGACACGTTCTTGCCGTCAGCTGCCCATACGATGGCATCGTCCGTTCTGGTAAACGCAACATCGTCCTTGCTCTTGATGTCCGAAAGATTCGAAGAATCGCGAAGTTCCGATGCGGCGGAATCGTTTTTAAGGGTGACGGAAACTTCGGCATCCTTAATCGATCCCGTGGCATCAGTGTAGACATACACCGTTTCGTCTTTCGCTGTTGGCGTTTGCGATTCAGCGGCTCTTGCATTTAAAGGAGCAATGGCTAGGATACATACGACGACAACCGCAGAAGCGACCCCTACGTGCTTAAGAAATCTTTGCATTGAACTGGTCTTTTCTCAACTCTAATCTTACAAGTGGATAGGTTCGTCGGTTATTGTGCCGTTTTCCATGGTTGCATAACCGCCAACATACACATCGGTAGCGCGACCAGTGAGCTTCCATCCGAGAAAACCGCTGTTCTTTGCCTTTGACTCGAAGCATTCGGGCGTGACAGTCCATTCCTCGCTCGGGTCTATGACGGTGAGGTCGGCCCTGCAGCCGGGCTCGATTGCCACGCGGTCGATTCCGATTACCTTGCGGGGATTGACGCTCATGAGCTCAACCATCCGCTGCCATGAGATCTCGCCCGTATTGACCAGGTTTCCAACGATGAGGCCAACGGATGTCTCTATACCGGTCATGCCGAATGGGGCGAGCTCGAACTCCCGTGCTTTTTCGTGGTCAGCATGCGGCGCATGGTCGGTGACTATGCAGTCGACCGTTCCGTCGATGACGCCTTCGATAACGGCCCGAGCATCTGCAGCGGTTCGCAAGGGCGGATTGACTTTGAAATTGGTGTTGTAGTCGTCGCCGATGCACTCTTCGGTGAGGAACATATGGTGCGGCGTCACCTCGCACGTGACGTTTACGCCATCAGCCTTCCCCCGCCGCACCAAATCGAGTCCATGTGCCGATGATAGGTGCTGAATATGGATATGGCCTCCGGTTAAAGCTGCAATCTCGATATCGCGCGCGATTTGGATCTCCTCGCCCGCGCAGGGCCAACCCAAAAGCCCTAGCCGCGTTGAAACGGCTCCTTCGTTCATTTGTCCTTTGCCGACAAGCGATTCGTCTTGGCAATGACTGCTAACCGCCTTACCAAATTGAACTGCGTAATCCATGACACGGCGCATCATGCCGGCTGACTGCACACCTCGCCCATCGTCGGTGAACATGACAGCCCCATGAGCGACCATGTCACCCATTTCGGAGAGCACTTCACCCTTCTCGCCGGCTGTGCACGCGCCGGAGACGTGAACGCGGCACTTCCCCACTTCAGCGGCTTTGGATGTGATGTACTCGACGACCGATCCCGTGTCGATGATGGGATTCGTGTTGGGCATGCAGCATACGTCAGTGAAGCCGCCATGCGCGGCTGCGCGCGTGCCAGACTCAATGTCTTCCTTGTATTCCTGGCCTGGATCGCGAAGGTGGACGTGAATGTCGACGAGTCCGGGGACAATGACTTTACCTGACAGGTCGCGTTCTACGCCTTTTGCCATCCCAAGATTATGTCCGACTTCTACGATGATGCCATCGCGTATGAGAATCTCGCACACCTCGTCGAGGTCAACCTGAGGGTCGATTACACGTGCGTTTTTAAGAAGCAAAGCCATCGTTGCCTCCTCCTAACAGTAAGTACAGTGCAGCCATGCGCACGAGCACGCCGGCATAAACCTGGTCGAGAATGACCGAGCGCGATGGATGGTCGGCCATGAAGGCGTCGAGTTCGACGCCTCTGTTGATGGGCCCCGGATGGCACACGATGGCATCGGGGCGCATGAGCTTGTCGCGTTGTTCGTTGAGCCCGAAAAGCATCGAGTACTCGCGAAGTGACGGGAACGGCGCGCCTTCGAGGCGTTCTTGCTGAATTCGCAACATGTACACCACGTCGAGTTCAGGAAGCGCTGCATCGAGGTCGCTCGTAGCCATATCAGCGCCAAGAGCCGCAGGTACGGGCGGCATGAGCGTCTGCGGTGCGATGAGCGTTACGTGAGCGCCCATGGTTTTGAGAGCGGGAACGAGCGATCCGCATACTCGGGAGTGGCCGATATCGCCCACGATGCCCACACGCAGGCCTTCGAAGGATCCCTTTTGCTCGCGTATGGTGTAAAGGTCCAAGAGGGCTTGTGTGGGATGCTGGTGTTTGCCGTCACCGGCATCGATGACCGAGACGCCTGACTTGTCCGCGATTTTGCGAGGCACGCCCGCATGCTTATCGCGCACGACGATCATGTCGATCTTATATGCGCACAGAGTTTCGACTGTATCGTCAAGGCTTTCGCCCTTCACGGTAGAAGTCGAGCTACCTCCGAAGTTCAGCGTGTCGCAGCTAAGGCGCTTTTCGGCGATTTCGAAAGAAGAGCGCGTGCGCGTCGAGGGCTCGTTGAACATGTTGACGACCGTGTAGCCCTTAAGAACGGGAACTTTCTTGATGCGACGCTCGTTGATGGCCTTGAAATTGTCGGCAGTATCGAGAAGCATGGTTATGTCCTCGGCACTGTATTCGCGAATGTCGATGAGGTGCTTGTGGTTGAACGCCATGGCTACTCACCGCCCAACGGCGCGCTGCCTGCCCGTTTCCCAGGCTCGACTTGCAAGATTTCGACTTCTGACTTTCCGTCGGTTTCCTCGAGGAACAGCCTTACGTTCTCGTTAGCGGCCGAAGGAACGTTCTTCCCGACGAAATCGGCACGAATGGGAAGCTGCCTGTGACCGCGGTCTATGAGAACGGCGAGTTGCACCGATTCCGGGCGGCCGATGTCCATGAGGGCGTCGAGCGCCGCCCTTATGGTGCGTCCGGTATACAGGACATCGTCGACAAGCACGATGTCCATGCCGTCGATGTCGAACAGGATATCGGTTGCATGGACCTCAGGGGAAACATAGCTTGCGAAGTCATCACGGTAGAAGCTAATGTCGAGCCGTCCCAGGGGCACGCGAACTCCCTCGATCTCCTCGATCTTCTCGACGAGGCGTTTCGCCAAGAGGTCACCGCGTGTGACGATGCCCACAATGGCAATGTTTTCGGCGCCCTTGTTCTTCTCGAGGATTTCGTGAGCTATGCGCGTGAGCGACCGCTCTATGCCGTCTGCATCCATGACTATCGTCTTGACGCGCGGCTTGTTCGATGTATCTGACATACACTCTCCCATCTGCGCTTTAGCGCCGTGTATGTACAGATTGACCTGCTGCGTTTATGGTTCCTTGCCGGTCTCTCTGTACCGTCTTAAAGGACTGAATGCATGATACCCCATTCGCTCGCGTATAATCGTCGCATGAAGAAGTTTGCATCCATTCTTTCCGCCCTTGCCATCGCGGCGCTGCTTGCGATCTCGCTTTCCGCGTGCATTGGCAACACTAACTCGCCTTCTGTAGAAAGCTCTTCATCGGATGCTTCGACATCTTCTGCGACGGAGTCATCGAGCTCTGCGGTTTCCCCTACCCCGGAAGATGACTCGTACGCCGAAAACCATCTCGTACGCGAGCCATATACGCCGCCGAATATCTCCGTTGAAAAGAATGGCGAGTATACCGATAAGGACCATGTCGCCCTGTACATTCACACATACGGCAAGGTGCCATCGAATTACGTGACGAAGACGAAAGCCCGAAAAGCAGGCTGGGTGAATACCGATGGCAATCTTTGGGAGGTTCTACCCGGCAAGAGCATCGGTGGCGGCGGATTCGCAAACGACGACTACACTATGCCCGAAGCTCCCGATCGGGAATGGTTTGAATGCGACATCGATTACGATGGCGGTTTCAGAAACGCGAAGCGCCTCGTGTATTCGAACGACGGTCTCATCTATTACACCGACGATCACTACAAAACGTTCCAGCGCTTGTATTAGGAGGCGAGAATGGAAGACGTAAGGGAAGTCCGCATCATCGGTCCACGCTGCACGTCGCAGGAAGCTCTCCATGCTTTCGTCGCCAAGAAGCTCGGGTTTCCCGATTACTATGGCGGCAACCTCGCCGCCCTCGCCGACTGCCTTTCCGAAATGGGAGTCCCCACGCGCATTACGATTGCAATCAACGATTATGAAGTCGAACCTGGAATGCAGGCGTACCTCTTGCGGTTCGTCCAAGTTTGCGCACGCGAGGCTTTTGTAAATGAGAACATCACGCTCGTGATAGAGCACCCGTGATAAGAAGGCACCACCTAAAAGGTGGTGCCTCGTTTTCTGCAATGTACCTTTTCGTACCTGGCTTTATGAGAAGGGCTGGTTAAGCGTCATAGCCCAGTTTAAGCGCCTGCAGGTTCTTCTCGATGAGCGCAGCTTTGCGGGGCGGAACAGCCTTGCGAATAGCTGCTTCAATGGTCTCGTACGAGCAGAACGACGTCTCCTTGAGCAGCTTGCCCACGAGGACGATGTTGGCAAGGCCCTTCAGCTCGGCATCCTCTGCCATGTTCGTGGCCTCAAGCGCGAACACTTCCACATCGGTACGCTCGGGAAGCCTGTTTACGAGCGATGTGTCGACGAATATGCGCCCACCTGGCGTCACGTCGTTTTCGAACTTGATAAGCGACGGCTGGTTCATGGCGATGAGGTTGTTCGGGTCCATGATAAGCGGGCTGCCGATGGGCTCATCTGAAAGCGTTACCGAGCAGTTTGCCGTGCCGCCACGCATTTCGGGTCCATACGAAGGCAGCCACGAAACCTCGCGGTCCTCAATAAGGCCCGCGTATGCGACGACCTTGCCGGCGAAGAGCAGACCTTGCCCGCCAAATCCTGCGAATACGATGCGCATCTCTTCCATTACTGCGCACCTCCTTGGGCTTTGTTCATGGCATCTTGGACCTTGCGCTTGTTCGGCAATTCGGCAAGCATCGGGTTATCGGCCATGGCTATCGGGCATTCGGCGGCACGCGCGGCAGCTGCTTCGGCGGCGTTGGCGTAACCTTCTGCAACGACATCCTTGTACACGCCAAGCGGATAATACGGAAGCATGTTCTCGCGCATCCAGTCGAAAGCCTGCGTAGGAGTCATGCCCCAGTTCGTCGGGCATGTGGAAACGACTTCGACGAGCGAGTAGCCGATGCCGTCGATCTGGTTCTGGAACGCCTTCTTGATGGCCTTCTTGGCCTTGCGGATGTTCTTAGGCGAATCAACCGTGACACGCTCGAGATATGCGACGCCGTCAAGCGAGCTGAGAAGCTCGCAAACACGCACGGGGTAACCAGCTGTGGAAACGTCACGCCCATAAGGAGACGTTTGCGTTACCTGGTTGGGCAGCGATGTGGGAGCCATTTGACCGCCGGTCATGCCGTAAATCGCGTTGTTGATGAAGATGATGGTGATCTTCTCGCCACGAGTGGCCGCATGCACGGTCTCGGCCATGCCGATTGAAGCCAAATCACCGTCACCTTGATAGGCGAACACGACGTTGTCAGGATTGACGCGCTTAACACCTGTAGCAACCGCAGGAGCGCGCCCATGTGCGGCTTCGATCATGTCGCAGTTGAAGAAGTTGTACATCATGACCGAGCAACCCACTGGCGAGATGCCGATGGTCTTGCCCTCGATGTCAAGCTCGTCGATGACTTCGGCAACCAGTCGGTTTACGATGCCATGCGTGCAACCTGGGCAGTAGTTCGTGACGAAACGCGCAAGGGAATGCGGGCGCTGGAACACGATCTTCTCTTCAGTTTGGGCCATGCTACTCACCCAACCCTTCGTTGATCTGGCGAATCTTTTCGAGCACTTCGACTGGCGTGGGAATGACGCCGCCGGTGCGGCCGTAGAACTCAACCGGAGCGCTGTCGCGCACGACCAATCGGACGTCGTCGACCATCTGACCCATGTTCATCTCGACTGACAGATACGCTTTAGCATGCGATTTCGTTGCCTCAAGCGCATCGACCGGGAACGGCCAAAGCGTGATGGGCCTGAAAAGCCCGGCTTTGATTCCCTCTTCACGCGCGGCGCGCACAGCCGAACGTGCAATGCGGGAAGAGGCCCCGAATGCCACGACGATGATTTCCGCATCGTCGCAATTGACTTCTTCGGACATCTGCTCTGTGGCCTTGATGACCTCGTAACGCTTGAAACGCTCAATATTTGACTGCTCGAGCTCGTTAGCGTCGAGGTACAACGAGTTGGCGATGTTCTTTGCACGCTTTCCCTGGTGGCCAGTCGTCGCCCAGGGTTTTTCGGGAAGATCGGTCTTGGGCTCGGGAAGCGCGACAGGCTCCATCATCTGACCGAGCATGCCATCTCCCAATATCATGACGGGCGTGCGGTACTTGTCGGCAATGTCAAACGCGCCGTACGCGAGGTTTGCCATTTCCTGCACCGTAGAAGGAGCGTACACGACCATTTGGAAATCGCCATGGCCGAGAGCACGCGTAGCCTGCCAGTAATCGGATTGCGAGGGCTGGATGGATCCGAGACCCGGACCGCCGCGCTCGATGTTGATGATGAGGCACGGCAAATCGGCGCCGGCAATGTACGAAACGCCTTCGCTCTTAAGCGATACGCCAGGCGATGACGAAGAAGTCATGACTCTGGCGCCCGCAGCTGCCGCGCCGTACACCATGTTGATGGCGGCGACTTCGCTCTCAGCTTGCAGGTATGTGCCCCCTTCTTTGGGCATGCGCTTAGCCATGTATGCGGCAAGCTCGGTTTGGGGTGTGATAGGGTAACCGAAGAAGAACCGGCAGCCCGCGCGGATGGCGGACTCGGCAATGGCCTCGTTACCCTTCATCAATACTTTCTCAGACATGCCGTTCTCCTACCTGAACACCGTAATCGCGACATCGGGGCACATGACTGCACATGTGGCGCACCCGGTACACAAGGACTCGTCGATGCAATGAGCCGGATGGTATCCCTTGTCGGTGATGACGTCTTGATTGAGTTCCACGATGCCCTTGGGGCATACGGTCGTGCACAGACCGCATCCCTTGCAGAAGAACTCGTCTACTTCGATTCGTGCCATAGTTTCCTCTCGTCTATTCGCATGAAAAACGAACATGCTACAGGATAGCGCTAAAGCACGGGAAACGCCCAGACATATCGCGGAACGGTAGCGCGCGAATGGCCTCTTCGTTGACCTGAACTTTTTACGATGTTGCTACCAGCTGGTGACGAGAATGGCATATCCTGTGAATAGCGTGCAGACGGCGTATGAGGAGACCGGTTCTTGAATCGACAAGTCACATGTAACAACTGCGGAGGTTCTTTTTCGATCGAAGAGCCACGGTGCCCGTATTGCAGCACCCTTAATCCCAGCGGTGCAGAATCTGCGTACATGCGCGAACTTGAAGGCCTGAAAGACGAGACGGACAAGCTCGACGATGCCGTGCAGCAAGATTTGAAGGTCGATTTCGGCCGTAACGCCAAGCGCATTGTTCTGATAGTTGCAATCGTTGTCGCGCTCGTTATTGCTGGAGCATTGGCAACACGCGCCGTTACCGAAGGAGAGCAACAGCAAGCGATTCACGAATATCAAGTTCGGGAAGCGTTCAGGGAACAGCACTTTGAAACGTTTGACGATTTGTACGAAAGCGGCGACGACGCGGCTTTAAGCGAGTATGTCTGGTCCCTGAGTGATGACCCCGGCTTCGAGGCGATCTATTACTGGAACCATATCGGTTATTTAGAGGTCTACAACGACTGGGAGGCTTTAAGGTCATTTGAAGACGTGATGAAGGTGAATCATCTGGGGATTGATGATTACACGTGGGCTGCTTCAGTCGCAATTCGCCTTGGCTATCAAGAAGCCATTCCCCGTTATCATCCTTACTCTTTATCTATGGAGGAAGAAACGCGCGCCAAGCCGTATCGGGAATTTGCCCGCGAGTTCCTGAGGTCCATGCTCCAAATGAATGAAGAGGATACGTTGTCGTTCATCGCGGAGTGCGCTGACGATGCAGATGGGCTACTTAAAGACAAACTGGAGCGTAATCTGAAAGCTCGCCTAAGCGACCTTGGTACACTGTAACCATGGAGGTTTGTTTATGAAATGTCCGAATTGCGGAGCGCAGATGGGTCTCGAGGACGCGTCGTGCTCGTATTGCAACACGCCAAACACTTTTGCCGTGAAGCACCAGTCCGATATGGACCGGTATCGCAACGAGTACGAGCGCACGCAAGAGCAAGTCTTGGAAAACACGTCTTTTGTGAAGCGCAATGGGAGCCTGCTCGTAATACTGGTGGTTTTGCTTATAGCCCTCATGGTTGGAATCGGCCTGTTCGCAAATTCATGGGATATCGGATACTCGATTCGCGAGAGCAACATCGAGCGCGATATCGCAACAGATAGGCAGGTTCTTGATGGTTACCTCGAACAAGGCGATTATGGCAAGTTCGTTGGATACTACGATTCGAACGACCTGTCTCTCGGCTCCGATCGATCGTATTTCGGCATCCAGCGAGCAGCCGATGCTTACGTAGACATCATCAGGGACATCTCGGCTATCGTGAATTCTAGCCAATATCCCACGTACCCTGGGCGAATTCCCAGCACATGCGGCAATATCGCGGAGAACCTCAATAGGATCTACACCCTTGAAGAAGAGTACGATTACGACCTTGACACGTACCTTCCCGATTCGAAGCGGCCATACCTCGACGATATCCGCGAGCGCACTCGCGCGATTGCAAAAACCTATTTGGGCCTTACGGATGAAGACATAGAGAACATTCCAAACATCTCCACGCGAAAGCTCGCCATGATGATTGAGAAGGGCATCGCAAAATGACACGCTCAGCAAGCGCCAAACGTACGCCTTTGAAAGTAGTGGTGACGATCCTCGCAATCGTCGTCGTGCTCGTATTCATTGCGGCGTTTAGTTCCATTGCCAATTGTTCGAAAGGCTTTTCGGCCGAATATGATGTCCGCGATTACGTGTATTCCGCAGAATACGGGCGCTACGGCGAGCTCTATGAAACCACTGTTCGCGACATGGCCAAGGATACCGAGCACAAACCCGAAGTTGAAGAATACCGTGCTTTGGCGTTCTATTACGAGCAAGCAGTTCTCGAGCATGCCTATAGAACCGTAGGCGATGCTGAGAAGGCAGATGGTTTCGCTGCGCGCATGAAGGAGTACGAAACGCAGCTTGGTTCAGTGTCGAAGCGCGCAGACGACGTCCGTGAAATCGTTGGAAACGGCAAGTCGGTGCAAGAATAACGGTGCCCTATTCCCAGGGATTCTTGACGAACGGCTGAACAGGATATGAAGATGCAATCCCCTGCACTTCAAGGTTTGCCGGAATCGTCGTGCAAACCAGCGGTAATCCCATCACAGACGAAAGCCGTTTCGCGTATTCGACGCCCTCATGAACAGTCTCGTCAGTCGTTGAGCCTTTCAGATGGGAATTGTTGACGATGGCTGTAGCCTTCAAGTGCGATGCCTCTTGGATTTCATATAGGTTTTCCAGCGCGTCCATGGGGTCTTGAACAAGGTTTCTAAACGCGTTGGCGACGTAGAGCATCGCGTAGTCTTTCGATGCGATATCCAGGGCGTAACGCCCGAGCGCAGTCGCACCCACATCGTCGCCGCCGGCATCGATGATCACGTACGAACCTTCGTGTGCATCGCGTATGGTCGGCGATATTCTACCCGTCAGGCTTGGAACATCAAGGCTCGTCCCCGTTTTGGAGAACACGGGTGCAACGAGGTTCACGCCGTATTGGCCAAGCAAGTCTTCTTGCTCAGACGCACGGAAATACGGGTTCACGACATCGACGTCGATGAGCGTCACGTCATAACCCGCACGCTTGAGGTCTATGGCAAGATTCACGGCAAAGTTGGTCTTCCCCGCCCCGTAATGCCCCACGACAACGGTTACCGGCCGAAGCGAATCCACCAATTCAGAAGGTATTCTCATTTCCATAACCGCCACCTCTATTAGCGTCCACGGGCTTGAAGGGTGTTGGCCGCTTGCGCAGGCATCATACTTCAAATATCCAAAATATTTGCCGAGCAGCTGTAGGCAAACACCTTTCAAGCCCGAGCGTCGAACCCCGTTTTACACCAACCCGTCGATGTTCTTGTTCTCATCCTGCTCGCGGATGGCAACGCGGCGAATCTTGCCGTTCACCGTTCGCGGCAGCTCGGAAACATAGTCGATGATACGCGGGTACTTGTAAGGAGCGGTCTTCTTCTTAACCCATTTCTGGAGCTCTCGTGTGAGCCCATCAGAGGGTTTGAATCCTTCGGCAAGCACGACCGTGGCTTTTACGGCCTTCCCGCGAATCGGATCGGGTACGCCCGTGACGGCGCATTCGCGCACGGCTTCATGTTCGAGCATGACGCTTTCGATTTCAAAGGGGCCGATGCGGTAGCCGCTTGACTTGATGACATCGTCGTTGCGGCCCACATACCAGAAGTAGCCGTCCTCATCGCACCAGGCCGTATCTCCCGTGTGATACCACCCGTCGTAAATGGCTTCGGCAGTCTTTTCGGGGTTGCGGTAATACTCCATCATGATGCCGGAATTCACTTCAGGAACTCGTATGCAGATTTCGCCAGTCTGGCCCACATCGCACCGAGAACCGTCATCACGCTGAATTTCAGTTTGGAATAACGGAACGGGTTTGCCCATGCTGCCGGGACGCGGTGTCGTGTTCGTCAGGTTTCCGATAGTCAAAGGCGTCTCGGTTTGTCCGAAGCCCTCGAATATGGTGAGACCCGTTTGCTCTTGCCACCAATAGAAGATATCGGGATTCAGGGCCTCGCCAGCCGTAGTGGAGTACTCGAGCGAAGACAGGTCGAATTGTTCGAAATCTTCCTGCATCATCAATCGGTACATCGTAGGGGGACAACACAGCGTTGTGATTTGATACTTGTCGATAAGGCTGAGGATCTCGGATGCGTGATAGCGGTCGAAATCGTATGTGAACACACATGCTTCCATAAGCCACTGACCGTAGAACTTGCCCCAGACGGCTTTGCCCCAACCGGTATCGGCAATTGTGAAATGGATGCCGTCGGGACGGACGTTATGCCAGTGTTTGGCGGTCATCAAATGGCCGATCACATACCCGTAATCATGCAAGACCATCTTGGGATTGCCTGCCGTACCGCTCGAGAAGTACATGAGCGTGGGCTCGACGGCAAACGTCTCACGGCGCTCGAACACGTCTGAAGCCGCCCTGACGCTGGAATTGAAATCAACCCAACCCTGGCGTTGAACGCTTGTAGCGCAAATGCCCTCTTCGCCAGAAAGCGCTGCCCCTACCGGTTCGTCTGAAACGGGATTGCCGTTATCGTCGAGCGGAGTGAGACCGCCACCAGCGCCGTTAACCAAAATGAGCTTTTCGACGGTGGAACAATCGTATTCTTTGAGAGTGCTATCGACGATGTCCGCAATATCGCCGACAGATGTTGCGATGATGGCTTTGATGGAAGCGCCGTTCAGACGGTATTCGAGATCGTGCTCTTTCAACATGAACGTCGCAGGCACCATGATGCAGCCGAGTTTTGCAAGCGCGACGGCAGTGAACCAAAACTGGTAATGACGGCGCAGGATGACCATCACGAAATCGCCCTTGCCAATACCCTGCTCGGACAAGAAATTCGCAGTCTTGTCGGACCATTTCTTCATATCGGCAAACGTGAAGACGTGCTCTTCGCCTTCGGGATTGCACCACACCATGGCTCGACGTTCGGGATCGTTGACGGCAATGTCGTCGACGACGTCGTAGCCGAAGTTGAACGAATCGGGATAGTGGACGGAATACGTCTGCAATATGCCGTTTTCGTCATACGTCTCATCGACGTAACGGAGGTTTATGTTTCGCATCGTTGAAGTCCTTTATCGGTTCGGAGTCCTAGAGACCGCACGATTCGCGCGATCTTCATCTTGCGCAGAGCTTGATGAGGCGTTGCGCTTAATAACGCAAACGCAACGCCTAGCTAATGTCCTCCCCTTCGGGCTTCATGACGATGGCCAGGAACACACACGGTTCGCCGCCGATGGCAATCATGCCGTGACCGCGTCCGGAGTCGTACATCAGCGTATCTCCCGGATTCAGCTCTTCCGTATGATCCTCGTACGCGAAGCGCAGATGCCCCGAGATGATGAAATCGAGCTCCATGCCCTTATGGTACGAAAGGTGAATGGGCTGGTCCTGCTGCTCTTCGAGGTACGGTGCCGTGACGACGAAAGGCTCGGCAAGCTTGTTCTGCAAACGCGGTGCCTTATGCAGGTATTCGAATCCTGCACGGCGCTTGATCGAAAGGCCCTCTCCTGCGCGTACAAGCGAATATCCGCGCAAATGGGGCGATTCGCCAGTAAGCAGTTCGATGACGTCGACCCCGAGCACCTTTGCGCACTTGTACAAGAACGTGAACGAGAGGTCTTCCTCGCCCGATTCCTGCGCTGCATATTCGGTTACCGTACGGCCAGTTGCGTCTGCCATTTCCTGCATGGTAAGGTCGCAGTCCTCGCGGAGAAGTCGTATGCGCTCGGCTACTTCCTTGATGTTCGGTTCTTCCATGATGTGCCTTTCTTTGACGTTATTCCGTTAACGTAAACGAGCGGACCCGATAACCGCCTCGGGTCCGCTCGTCGAAGGTCGTCGTCTCGCAGGTGCTAAACGCGCGTTCCCTCATTGCCCCGAGGTCGGCAGGTAATTCGCGTGTTAATAATGATGGCGCCAAAGAGCCCTTCGAAACCCGAAGGCGAAAGGCGCTCGATACGATAGCCCGATACGGTAGATTTGAGCATCATATCTCGCTCCTTTCCTCCAAATTGCCATCATATTACTCGGCATATACTACTACGTTCCCAAGCCTTTGCACCGACTAATTTCTTTTCTTTGTGAATTTAGCCGCGAAGTGCGCATCAGGCGAACCCTGCGTCAGCTTAGAGGCGAAACACGCCTTGCCGGCTATTGTTGCAAGCGCGAAATTGGCGCCCTCGTCGCTTTCGAGAAACCGTTTGACGACGCCGTTGTTCTCAGCGTATGTGACAGTGCAAGTTGCGTAGACTATAGAGCCTCCATCGGTCACATGGCTGGCCGCCGATTTGAGCAACTCGAGGCCCGTATCTGCGAGCTCGTCGATCTTGTCTTGCTCGATGCGCCAACGGATGTCCTGATGTCGCCTAAGTGTTCCCAATCCCGAACACGGGGCGTCGATGAAGACCATGTCGAATTGCCTGTCGGGAATGACCGAGTCGAGGCGGGTGGCGTTACCGACGATGATGTCGGAAACCTCTGCTCCGTATTCTGCTGCGCGTTCTCGAAGCAATTCCGTTTTGAATGCGTGGCTGTCCATAGAAGCCATGTTCACTTGTTCGCCGAACATGCGCATCGCATCCGATTGAAGCATGATGGTCTTCGTGCCTCGTCCTGCACCGACCTCGAGAACCGACTCTGGTTTTCCCGATTCGAGCACGCACGCTGCAACCGCCTGCGCCGCGGCATCCGACACGAGAATCTTTCCTTGGCTGAAAAGACGGCGAATTCGGCCATCAGTCAGTACGCGCGAATTCGAAATGCGGTAACAGCCAGGGGATTCTATCCCTCCCGCAGAAGCAGGCTCTATTTCAGCCCCGGCCTCCTTGAACAAGGCGACGATCTCTTCGTCCGCGGCCTTCAGCGCGTTCACGTGAATGAACAGCGGAGCCGGGTCGTTAGAAGCCCTCATGAGTTCGATAGCCGCTTGCGCTCCCATGTCCTCTATAAGTTGGCGGGCAAGCCACGTTGGGAATGCGTACACGAGCGCAAGAGCTTCTATGCTCTTTGTGGGATCGCCGAACGGGAATGAATCCGCAGCAGTCAGGATACGGTGCAAGACTGCGTTCCCAAGACCGGCTGCGCTTGGAGCTACTGCGCGCACGAGTTCGACTCCTTGGTCAACCGCCGCATGAGGTGTCTTTCGCAGGTAAATGATCTCGTAAGTCGAAATGCGCAGCGCATCGCGGACATCGGGCTTGATGTCGCGAGGACTTGCGAGGCACCGGTTGATGACCTCATCGAGCGATCCCTGCGTACTGACAACGCCCAAAGTCAGGAGCGTCGCGAAGGCGCGGTCTTGCTGCGATATGGTCGACTGGTCAATTGTCGCTTCTATCACTTCTTGTGCGTAAGCCTGGCGGCGGCGCACCTGCTGCGTAGCGTATAGGGCACCAAGGCGTCCGGGGCTCGCCTCGCAACGTTCGAACTGGTCGCGGAAATCGGTTATGCGCACTGCCTTCTTCGAAGTAAGAGAAGGATCTTCTTCTGCGAGCTTTTCGGCCTTGGCACGCAGCTTTTCCTCGGAACGCGACACGGAACGCGGCTTGCGCCCGGGATCTTTCTTGCGGGGATCAAGCTCGCCTCGATAGACGGGCTTGTCTTCGTCGACGAGGTTCGCCATCTTCTTCTGGTCGAATTCTTTCTTGCTCTTCTTCGGCTTCTGCTTGCGGTTTGGCACCCAGCTTCTGCGCTCGTCGCGCGCGGATTCACCGTCAGCGGCAGTTGTAGGTTCCGTCATGCTTTCCCCCATGTGATTTGCATGTTCTTGATTCCCTGTATCCCGCCTGCAAATGCAAGCGCATCCATGCTCTTCTTGCCGTCTGGCTTGACGCGCATGATTTCGAGTATTCCGTCATGTGTAATGAGCAACAGCCGTTTTGCCGCAAAGTGAGCGCTTCCCGCGTTCAAACCCTCGCAAAGCGAGACCGCCTGGCTATCATCCGCCTCGCGGGCTTCCTCAACTGCCATAGTGCGGCCGGCGATTTCGACCCGTGCGGGATGAGCTTTGTTCGAAGCGCGCACCTTGGCTGAGGCTTTAACCGCCGAGTCTTCTGGAGAAAGGGCGAGTTCGCCCTTCATGATCTTCTCGGCATACGTTATGCCGTCAGTGACTTGCGGCGTCCATGTAACAGTGCCTGACTCGATGTCGCTAAGCGCATCCAACAGCTCTTTGGCGCCTATTCGGGCAAGTTTGGCTGAAAGCTCGTCTGCAGTCTCCCCCGCAATGGGAATCTCGACGCGGCGGCAGAAATCGCCCGTATCGAGCCCCTCTTCCATGCGCATGATGCACACGCCGGTCGTCCTATCGTTTTCGAGGATGGCGCGCTCTATCGGGGCCGCTCCACGCCATCGAGGCAGAAGCGACGTATGCACGTTGATGCAACCGAAGCGCGGTATGTCCAGGATGCTCTTTGGAAGGATGATGCCGCATGCGGCTACGCAAGCTACATCGACATCGAGCTCTTTGAACAGCTTGACGAATCCGTCGTCTTTGAGCGACGTCTTCTCGAATATGGGACAGCCGATACGCAAAGCTGCCTCTTTAACGGGAGATGGCACTGCCTTGGTGCCACGCCCCCGTATGGCATCCGGACGCGTGACGACGCCTACGACATCGTGCTCGGTCGAAAGCGCCTCGAGCACGGTAGCGGCGAGGGTGGGTGTTCCCATAAACACAACGCGCATTAGCGTACCCTTCGCTTGTCGACAGACACTTCACCGGGTTTCGCACCCAGGCGACGCGCTTCTTCGTAAGCCGTGAGCGCTTTGATGCGCTCGCGTGGACTCGCGCTTTCGAACAACGTGATTCCATTCAGGTGGTCTATTTCGTGCTGGAGGCAACGACCTAGCAGGCCATCGCTTTCGATTTCCCATTGCTCGCCCTTAAAGTCTTGGTAGCGTACGCGGGCCCATGGCTTGCGCTCGATGGGAACGTATATTCCAGGACAAGAGAGGCAGCCCTCATCGTTGACTTCGGGCTCTCCCCACGTTTCCACGATTTCGGGGTTGACGAGCACAAGTGGATTACGGGCGCCGTTTTCGTCTTCGGGAGTCGTTTCCACCACTATCAAGCGCTTGAGCACGCCGACTTGTTGCGCTGCGATTCCAATGCCGTCAGTTGCGTACATGGTGCGTTCCATTTGCTTTGCGAGCTTTTTAAGGCTACGGTCTTTTAAATCGCACGGTTCGCAAACCTGGTTGAGCAGCGGATCGGGCGATTGAACGATCTTCAACATTTGTGCCCTTCTGAGATTGTCAACGTCAAACCAACACAGTATAGCAGCTTGTCGCCTTGCAATACGGCTCTCAACAGGCAATCTGCAAATGGATCCCTAATACAGGTCGTCGCAGTACTCGCGCTTGAAAATGCGGTGCGGGCTGTTCGGGAACAGGTGACGATGCAACGCGATGAAATAGCTGTCTGTCATCGACGAAATGTAATCCGTGATGATGCGATTTGGCTCCTCGCGCAGGTACTCGTCACGCTTGATCGACGCTGATTTCGAAATGAGCGATTGCACGTGATGCTTGAAAACGGGAGACGACTCGTCGCCTGCGAGAAGGTCAGAAAGAAGGCGCTCGTACAGCTCGGCGAACATCTCCTGCACGACGTTTTCGAATTCGGAAACCGTGCCTTCCTTGAAGTAGATCTTCTCGTAGTTTTGGCGCTTTGCTCGGACTATGTCCTCGAAAGCATCATCGCTCATGGCAATGTGGTCTTTACGATAGCTATTGTTTACGATATCGACCGTCATATTGTTTATGATTTGGGCATTTGACCTGCCAATATAATTTGAATCGAAAATTGAATGCGAACCGATGATTCCCACGTCTATGGCATCATCTCGGTCTTTGCCGATGTAGGCGATCATATCCGAAACGCGCACGACACAGCCTTCAAGCGTTGAAGGGCGCAGCTTCTTGATCTCTTTTGCGTCCTGTGTGCACCGTGTTACTGCAGCATCAAGATGCTCGAATGTCGTAGTGTCGCCCAATTGCAGCACCTGTTGCGCGAATTCCCCGTTGTGACAGAGGGCGCCGTCGAGCGTCTGAAGGCTGATATTGCGGCGATACAGCTGGTCCATGACACGAACGGAATGCACATTGTGGCGAAAGCAAAGGCCCGTGTGGTACTCGTAATTCTCGGAAAGGTATCGCTCCCCCGCATGGCCGAACGGCGTGTGCCCAAGGTCGTGGCCTAAGGCTATCGCCTCGATGAGTTGCACGTTGAGCCCGAGCAGTTCTCCAATGGCTCGTGCAATGCGGCTGACGAGTTGCACATGCAAACCGCGTCGGCAGATGTCATCGTTCTCGACGAACGAGAACACCTGGGTCTTGTCGGCGTAACGGTTGTAGGCCGGGATGTTGATGATCTTCTCGATGTCGCGCGCAAAAGCAGGTCGCGTTATGGTGGCGACGTCATGTGCGTTGGCCTCGCGGCGCACAACGTTTTCATCTGAGAATGCGAGCGGGTTTTTCCAATTGGCTGCTCTATCGGCTTTGATGGCCTCTTCGATTTCGGCATCGAGTTTCAGGTAAGGAATCTTGGCAGCGCTCATGCGTTTGTAACTCCTATCATCGTTTGCGTTATTATAACCGCATGGCAATCAGCGATGAGGACATCAACAAGGTTCGCGAGGCAACCGATATCGTTGCGCTCTTCAGCGAGCGTGTGCCACTGCGCCAGCGAGGTCGTGAGTACTGGTGCTGCTGTCCCTTCCACAACGAGAAGACGCCTTCTTGCAAGATAGACCCGAGCACGCAGCTGTGGCATTGCTTCGGCTGCGGCGAAGGCGGCGATGCGTTCGGTTTCGTAATGAAGGCCGACGACCTCAGTTTTCCCGATGCCATTCGGTATCTTGCCGACCGCGCGCATGTGGATATCCACGAGACCGGCGCAACGCGCATGCCCCAAAGCCGCAAGGCACGTCTGCGCAAGGTGTGCGAAGCCACTGACGAGTTTTACCATGCGCAACTCATGCGCGGGAAATCTAAGGAAGCAGCTGCTGCGCGATCATATCTATCTGGCAGGAATTTCGGCGGGGATGTTCCCAAGAAGTGGCATCTGGGATTTGCCCCGGGCCGTCAGGCGCTCGTGCGGCATCTCTCCTCGCTCAGTTTCGCTCCAGATGAAATGATCGACGCCAATGTCGCCGTGCAGCGCGACGGAGGGCGCATCAACGATCGCTTCTACAACCGCGTCATGTTTCCCATTAACGACCCGCAGGGAGAATGCATTGCATTCGGAGGCCGCGTCATAGGCGATGGTGAGCCCAAGTACCTCAATTCGCAGGAAACCCCGCTGTTCCATAAGTCGAACGTGCTGTACGGCCTTGACAAGGCGAAGAAAGCCATGGCCGCTTCCGGAATCGCCATCGTCGTCGAGGGCTACACCGACGTGATCGCACTCCACGAGAACGGAATAGAGAACGCCGTTGCCACACTTGGAACAGCGCTCACGATTCAACATGTGCGCTTGATTTCGAAACACGCTTCAAAGCGCATCGTCTACTTGTTCGATGGCGATGCCGCAGGACAGCGGGCAGCCGATCGCGCGTTGGGTTTCATTAACGAAGACATGACCCCCGAAGCAGGCAAAGCGCGTGTAGAGCTTTGTGCGGTCACATTACCCGATGACCTTGACCCAGCCGACTTCGTAGCAAAACGGGGCGCAGATGAGCTTACAACGCTTGTGCAGGGGGCTAAGCCGCTTGTTCTGTACGGCATCGACCGCAGGTTGTCCAAGCACGACCTTTCAAGCGCCGAAGGCCGCACGAGGGCGCTCACAGACGCGCTGTCTGTCCTTGCGCCCATAAAGTCGTCGCTTCTGGCTAAGGATTATGCCGTTCAGCTCGCGAGCCGCTTGCAAATGCGAGAGGCCGACGTGCTCGATGCCCTTGCGCGAACGCAAGCTCCACGTGCGTACCGCGAAAACGACGAAGGCTCAACAGGAAACGAAAGTGAAAGCGGCGCCATCGTAACCGAGCTTTCCGAAAGCGAGAAGAACAGGCGAAAATTCGAGCGCCGCTTGCTAAGCTTGCTCGCGCAAAACCCCGAAAGAGCCCTTCAGAACGCCGATGTCCTCGCGCAAACGCAGTGGCGTGGCGCGGTTAACGCCCAACTAGCAGAAACGATCCTAGGGGTGCTGGCAGAAAAGCAGGATGTGTCCGCTGCCAACCTCATATCGCGCGTAGCCGACACGATGCCGCGTGCCGCAGGGTCCCTTACGTCGGCATCGCTATCGGATGGCGAAAGCTTGGACGAAGCGATTGCGTTCCTCGTCGAAGAGCTCGAAATTGGCGATATCGAGAATTCCCTCTCCTTGATGAACGCCCAAATGAAGCATGCTGACAACATGAGCCAAGAGGAACGCGACATCATGTTCATGTCCATCGTCCAGATGCAAAAGTCGCTTGCCGCTAAACGTGCAACGCATCAACCGCGCGTGTAACAAATACTCAGGAAATGAAAGGCGCCCGCACAAGCGGGCGCCTTCTCGTTGCATGTGAAGACGATTCTTACAGAATGGTCTGAATCAAGATGAACAGCGGGCTGAACGTCAGCGAGATGATGGTCATCAGGTTGATGAGGATGTTCATCGACGGGCCCGACGCGTCCTTGAAGGGGTCGCCAACGGTGTCGCCGACAACAGCAGCCTTGTGGGCAT
>JAFWJU010000114.1 GCA_017511465.1 Eggerthellaceae bacterium
CTGCCGAAGCATCTCGACGAGGTTGCAGCTTGTGCAGCTCTCGATCCGGCGAAGGACTCCGATGGCATTACCCAGGGTTCGCTCTACGGCGTGTTCGCTAATCAGCCGGTGGGCTTCCCGCCCTGCACGGCTGATGCCTGCATGCAGGTGCTCAAGCACTACGGTTACGATTTGACCGGCGCGAACGTCACCGTTCTGGGTCGTTCGCTGGTCATCGGCAAGCCTGTTTCCATGATGCTTCAGGCTGCCAACGCCACCGTCACCATGTGCCATACGCGCACTAAGGAACTGGCCGCCAAGTGCGCGGCTGCCGACATCCTGGTCGTGGCCGTGGGCCGCGCGAAGACGGTCGGCGCCGATGCCGTGCGCGAGGGCCAGGTCGTCATCGACGTGGGCATCAACTGGGACGAGGAAGCGCAGAAGCTGTGCGGCGACGTCGACTTCGACGCTGCTGAGCCCATCGTCGGCGCCATCACGCCCGTTCCCGGTGGCGTGGGAAGCGTCACCACGGCCATCTTGGCCAAGCACGTCGTCGAGGCTGCCGAGCGCACGCTCGCTTAATCGAAAGCATGGCGCCGGGGGCAAACCCGGCGCCATAACACGATAATCGGAAGGAGGCGAAACATGCCTGATTTCAAATACAACGACATCGACCAAGCCCGTGCAGAGGCCGCTATTCGCGAGTTCCTGATTGCCATCGGCGAAGACCCCGATCGCGAGGGGCTTCTAGAGACGCCCTCGCGTGTCGCACGCGCTTGCGCCGAGGTTTTCTCGGGCATGCACGAAGATCCTGCGAGCCATCTTCTGAAGCAATTCCACGAGGCCGACCACGAGGAAATGGTCATCGTGCGCGACATCCCCTTCACCTCGATGTGCGAGCATCACCTGCTCCCGTTCGTGGGCAAGGCGCATGTGGCGTACATCCCCCGCAAGGGGCGTATCACCGGGCTCTCGAAGATTGCCCGCTGCGTGGAGGGCTTCGCACGTCGTCCGCAGGTGCAAGAGCGCATGACGTCGCAGATAGCCGACGCGATCATGCAGTCGCTCAAGCCGCTCGGCACGCTCGTCGTAGTCGAGGCCGAGCATAGCTGCATGACGGCGCGCGGCATCAAGAAGCCGGGCTCGCTGACCATCACGTCGGCGGTGCGCGGCTCGTTCAAGGAAGACGAGAAGACGAGGGCCGAAGCGCTCTCGTTGTTCAAATAGAAACGGCGCCTGTCCGATTCAGGCGCGTTGTTTGGGTTTTCGTTACTCAACGAAAGAGAGAAGGGCGAAATCGTGAGCAGGTTACCTGTTTTCGCGCCCACGAAAGCAGACGAGCAAGCGCGCGTCATTGCCGATGCGGTCATCAATCGCGTTTCGGTCTATGGCAATTCCACGTGCCCGCTCGAGACCGCCGTGGGTTTCTTCAAGCTTTGCGCTTCGCAGAGCTGCGGTAAGTGCACGTCATGCCGCATCGGCTTGACGCGTCTGACCGACAGCCTCGAGTCGATTCTTCGGGGCGAACATGTCGAGGGGATCGTCGAGCAGGTCGTCATGGTGTGCGACACGCTGTACAAGACGGCCGATTGCGCGATTGGCTTCCAGGCTGGCCGCGTGGGCTTGGCGTTTGCCGACCTCATCAAGGAAGACGCCGAAAGCCATCTGGCCAACGGCGTGTGCACGCAGCCGTTCACGGCTGTTCCGTGCGTCAAGGAATGCCCGAGCCATGTGGACATTCCCGGTTACATCGCGTGCCTGCGTGAAGGCCGCCCCGCCGACGCCGTGCGCGTCATCCGCAATGACAATCCGTTCCCGAGCGCATGCGCGTTCGTGTGCGAGCATCCTTGCGAGCATACGTGCCGCCGCGGCATGATCGACGCTCCCGTGAACATTCGCGGGCTGAAGCAGCATGCCGTGCTCACCGCAGGTGCGGTGGACGTTCCCGAGAAGGCGGAAGCCACGAACAAGAAGGTCGCCATCATCGGCGGCGGCCCGTCGGGCTTGACCGCGGCTTATTACCTGGCGCTCATGGGGCATTCCATAACGGTTTACGAGCAAAACGACCACCTCGGCGGCATGATGTATTACGGCATCCCGCGTTATCGCCTGCCCGAGGAGAACCTGAACTATGACATCGACGCCATCCTGTCGTTGGGCATCGAGGTTAAGCTTAATTCCAAGGTCGGCGAAGATGTTCAGTGGGAAGATCTCGTTGACGGTTACGATGCCGTCTACATCGCCATCGGCGCGCATCATTTCCGCGATTTGGGCATCGAGTACGCCACGCGCGAGGGCGTGATGAGCGCTGCGTCGTTCCTGCACCGGGTGGCCGACGGCACCCCTGACGATCTGAAGGGCAAAGACGTGGTCGTCGTCGGCGGCGGCAACGTGGCCATGGACGCCACCCGCACCGCCAAGCGCCTGGGCGCCAAGAGCGTGCGCTGCATCTACCGTCGCCGCATCGAGGACATGACCGCGCTTCCCGAGGAAGTGGAGGCCGCCATCGCCGAGGGCTGCGAGATGGTCGAGCTCATGAGCCCGGTGCGCATCGACAAGGGCACCGAACACGGTATCGCGTTCGTCGGCCAGCCTCAGATGCCCAGCCTGTACAAGGGCGGTCGTCCGGCGCCTGTCGCCACGCAATCCGAAGAGACGGTTTTCGAATGCGACGTGCTCATCGAGGCCATCGGCCAGATCATCGAGTACCAGTATTTCGCCGAGAAGGGCGTCGAGCAGAATCGCGGGCGCTTCCTGTCCGACGAGCACGGCCGTGCGAACGGTTTCGAGAACGTGTTCGTCGGCGGCGACTGCCAGACGGGCCCGTCGACGGTCATCCGCGCCATCGCAGCTGGCAAGGCAGTTGCGGCCAACATCGACGCTTACCTGGGCTTCGGGCATGACGTCTTTGACGACGTGAAGATTCCGCGTGCGGCCTTTGACAGCAAGCTGGCTTGCGGGCGCGTGAACGTCCAGGAGCGTTCGGCTGCCGAGCGCGCTGCGGATTTCCAAGGCGTGGAGGTTCCGCTGCGCGATGAGGAAGCGGCGCAAGAGTGCGGCCGCTGCTTGAGGTGCGACCATTTCGGCATGGGCGCTTTGCGTGGAGGGAGGCCCGAAAAATGGTAACGTTGACCATAGACGGCAAGACGGTCGAAGCCCGCGATGACATGACCATTCTCGGCGCTGCGCGGGGAGTCGGCATCGACATCCCCACCCTGTGCTGGATGAAGAAGATCAACGACATCGGCGCGTGCCGCGTCTGCGTCGTGGAAGTCGAAGGCGAAGAGCGCATGGCTGCCGCGTGCAACACGACGGTGCGCGAGGGCATGGTCGTGCGCACGAACACGCCGGCCGTTGTGCGGGCCCGCCAGACCAACCTGCAGATGATCCTGTCCGAGCACCGCAGCGAATGCACGAGCTGCGCGCGTTCCGAAACGTGCGCCCTCAGGCAGCTGTGCGCGGACTTCTCGATCGAGTCGCTCCCGTTTGCGGCCATCTCGCCCAAGGGCGAATGGGACGAGGATTTCCCGCTTATCCGCGACAGCAGCAAGTGCATCAAGTGCATGCGCTGCGTCGCCGAGTGCGAGAAAGTCCAGCACTGCGCCGTGTGGGATTTCACCGGCAGTGGCCCCCACATGAAGGTGACCGTGAAGGACGGCCAGAACATCGACGCGGCAGGTTGCGCGCTGTGCGGCCAGTGCATCACGCATTGCCCGACTGGAGCGCTTACTGCGCGCCTCGACATCCCCAAGGTCATGAACGCGCTGTCAGACCCCGACGTCATCACGGTCGTGCAGGTGGCGCCCGCCGTTCGCGCCGCGTGGGGCGAAGGCGTGGGCTTGGCCCGCGAGGAGGCGACGCCCGGACGCATGGCTGCCGCTTTGCGCGCGCTCGGCTTCGATAAGGTGTTCGACACCGATTTCGCCGCCGACCTCACCATCATGGAAGAGGGGAGCGAGTTCGTCGAGTTCATGGGCTCCGACAAGCCGCGCCCGATGTTTACGAGCTGCTGCCCGGGTTGGGTCCGTTTCGCGAAGCTGCATTACCCGCAATTCGTGGGGCGCCTGTCTTCCGCGAAGTCGCCGCACCAGATGATGGGCGCTGTGGTCAAGAACACGATGAAGGCCGCCGCCGACGAGGCGGGCAAGAGCCTGTTCGTGGTGTCGATCATGCCGTGCGTCGCCAAGAAGTACGAATGCGACGTGCCGCAACTTGCGACCGAGGCAGGCCGCGACGTCGATGCCGTGCTGACCGTGCGCGAGTTCGACCGCATGCTGAAGATGTTCCGCGTCGATTGCGGCGCGCTTGCGGAGACGCCCTTCGACAATCCGCTCGGCCTCTCCACGGGCGCCGGCACCATTTTCGGTCGCACGGGCGGCGTCATGGAAGCGGCGCTGCGCTCAGCCGTGTTCCTGATCACGGGCGAGAACCCTGATTTCTCGACGTGCGACACGACGGCAGCCACGCCCGAGACGCCCTGGGTCACCAAGGAGCTCGATGTGGCCGGCACGCCGGTGCGCATTGCCGTGGCAAGCGGCTTGGGCAACACGGCCAAGCTGCTCGACGCCATCGAGGCGGGCGAGGTCGACCTCGACTTCGTCGAGATCATGGCTTGCCCGGGCGGTTGCGTCGGCGGCGGCGGTCAGCCGATTTCGTTCAACGAAGAGCTGGCCAGCGTGCGCGCCGAGAACCTGAACTCCCTCGACGAGGCAGACACGTTGAGGTACTCGCATGAAAACCCTGATGTCCAAAAGCTCTACGCTGATTGGGTCGACAAACCGTTGAGCCACACGGCACACGAGTGGCTCCACACCGATCAGGAAGCTTGGGACATCTAACAGCCTTTCGGCCCCCACCCGAAACGGCGATTCTACAAGGGGTGCCGGTGAAGTCATCCATCCGCCGGCACCCTGGCTTTTATGCGCGAAAGCGCAGGGGGAAAGACGCAAAAACGCGTCGCGCATTCGGCGATGTGGCCGGCGGCGCTGGGCGCTTTTGCATAGGCAATGCACTGCCCGGGCTGGTTTGGGCGGTGCCCGGTTGAACGGATGGGAAGCGAACATGAGAAAGAAGATAGGAATCATCGTCGCCCTGGCATGCGCACTCGTCTTGTGCTGCGCGTGCTCGCAGGGCTCGTCGGCATCCAGCGCGTCGGCGGCTGCCTCCTCGGGGTCGTCTGCCGCAAGTTCCGCGGCGTCTTCGTCGGCTGCTTCGGCATCGTCTGAGGCAAGCTCTGCCGTGCGCGTCATGGCCCTGAATGGGCCCACCGGCATCGGCATGGCGAAGCTGTCCGAAAACGCGGCGTATGATACGCGCTTCGTGGGTGCGACCGACGAGGTGGTGAGCGCGGTCAGCTCCGGGTCGGTCGACATCGCCGCCGTCCCGACCAATTTGGCCGCGACGTTGTTCAACAAGACGTCGGGTGGCGTGAAGATGGTTGCCGTTGACACGTACGGCACCCTGTATTTGCTCGAAAACGGCACGAGCATGTCCTCGCTGGCCGATCTTAGCGGCAAGCACGTGTATGCGACGGGGGCTGGCGCCAACCCGCAGTATGTGTTCGAGCACTTGTTGCGGCAAGCGGGCCTCGAGCCGGGCACGTCCGTGGAAGTGGAGTACCTGCCCGAGCATTCCGAATTGGCCGCCTTGGTTGCCAACGGCGAAGCCTCGATTGCGCTTCTGCCCGAGCCCTTCGTGTCTGTCGCCCAGGCGAAAGGCGGCGAAAACGTGCGCGTGGCGCTCAACATCGGCGATGAATGGCGCAACGCGACGGGTTCCGATTTGGCGATGGGCTGCGTCATCGTGCGCACCGAGTTCGCGCAAGCGCATCCCGAGCTTGTCGAGCAGTTCCTGAAAGACCTCGACGCATCGGTGACGTATGCCAACAGCGATGTGGACGGTGCCGCGCAGCTGTGCGCCGATCTGGGAATCTTGCCGAATGCCCAGGTTGCGAAAAGCGCGATTCCCAAGTGCTCGCTCGTGTGCGTGACGGGGCAAGACGCGAAGGCGGCCGTTGACGGGTACCTGAACGTGCTGCATCAGGCCAACCCGAAATCCGTGGGCGGAAGCGTCCCGGGCGAGGACTTCTACTACTAGGCGATATGGACCTGTTCGGCGACGGAGATAGGGAATCGAAGAAGTTCCCACGTGGGGTGGGCGCGGCGTTGTTCGTCGTGCTCGCCTTGCTGGTTTGGGAGATTGTCGCGCTGTGCGTGGGGGCGCTCTACATCGTCCCGGCTCCGCAAGACGTGCTGGCACGCGGCGCCGAACTGATCGCGACCGCAACGTTTTGGCAAGCGGTCGGCTGGTCGCTTCTACGGGTGCTGGTC
>JAFWJU010000115.1 GCA_017511465.1 Eggerthellaceae bacterium
ACCATTCGGGTCTCATTTACGGCATGGGGCACGCCGTGTACACGAAATCCGACCCGCGTGCCGTCATCTGCAAGCAATTCGCCCGCCAGCTGGCCGAGGGTTCCGAATTCGAGCGCGAGTTCCGCCTGCTCGAGAGCATCGAGCGCCTTTCACCTGCCGTGTTGCGCGACGTGAAGGGAACGAAGAAGGACGTATGCGCCAACGTCGATATGTACTCTGGCCTGGTGTACACGATGCTGGGCATCCCCGAGGACTTGTTCACGCCGCTGTTCGCATGCGCGCGCATGGCCGGTTGGGCTGCGCATCGCTTCGAGGAGATCGTAGCGGGCAAGCGCATCATCCGTCCCGCTTACAAGGCGACGTTCCACGGCTCGCGCGACTACAAGCCGATTGACGAACGCTAAGGTCTAGAGCCGCTTTAAAACAGTCTCGTGGGATATGGTTGGCGGTCTCATACCGAGACGCGCATACGTCGACTTTTGCCCTTACCTTATAATGAGGCCATGAACGACGAAGCATACATGCGCATGGCGCTTGAAGAAGCGCAAGCGGCCGGTGAAGCGGGTGAAGTCCCCATCGGGGCTGTTGTCGTGTACGAACCCATCGATCCTGCAACGCGTCGGCCGTTGGCCGAGCCGCGCGTCATAGCGCGGGCGGGCAACAGGCGCGAACGCGCAAAGGACCCGTCTGGTCACGCGGAGTTCATCGCCATGTTAGACGCCTCGCGCGAACTCGATGCCTGGCGCTTGACGGGATGCACTGTGTACGTCACGCTTGAACCCTGCATCATGTGCGCAGGGCTCATGCACCAGGCGCGCATCGACCGCTGCGTTTATGGAGCATCCGATCCGAAGGCTGGCGCGTTGGGCACGTTGTACCAGATAAACGCCGACGAGCGATTGAATCACACGTTCGAGGTGACGCCTGGCGTGTTGAAGGACGAATGCGTTGGGTTATTACAGGGCTTTTTCGCGGCGAAAAGGAAGAAATGACCGATTTGTCGAACATCACAGCTGACGCCGTCGCTTTGCAAGAGCGCGACGAATTCCGCTCGCAAGGCTGGTTGAAGCTGATTGCCCCCGCCAAGGTGAACTTGCATCTGGGTATCGGCGCGCGCCGTGACGACGGCTACCATCAAGCCGATACGGTGATGCACGCCCTGAACTTGCATGACGTGGTTTACATGCGCCGCAAACTGCCCGATGCCGACGCTCCAGATACCATCACGACGCGATTCGTGGCGTGCGGCGATGTGCCCGTGCCCGAATTGGATTCAAAAGACAACATTGCCACCAAGGCTGTTCAGCGGCTGGCCGAGCGCATAGGTCGTACGGATGTGGGCGTTGAAATCCGCATCGAGAAGAACATCCCCGCACAAGGCGGATTGGGCGGAGGTTCCTCAAACGCGGCTGCTGCGCTCGTGGGAGCCGCGCAGCTGTGGGGCCTCGCGCCAGACGATCCCGCCATCGAGGAAACGGCGCGGCAGCTGGGTAGCGACGTGGCGTTCTTCCTGCATGGCGGATGCTCGCTTTACGAGGGGACAGGCGAGGTGTTCGTGCGCTCTCTTGTGCCGTCGAAGCGCGCCGTCGTATTAGTCAAGCCCGAAGGAGGCGTGTCCACAGCCCAGGCGTACCGTACATTCGACGCTGACCAGCAACCCATACCTGCCCAGTATGCCGCCAACATCCGAGAAGCGGAAACCGCCGATGACATCATGCTGTTCAACAACCTGGCTCCTGCATCCGAGGAGATCATGCCGCAGCTGGCAGAAATACGGCAGTGGCTTTGCGCTCAACCGGGCGTGGCCGATGCGTTGTTGTGCGGCAGCGGCGCCACGACGTTTGCCGTGTGCGATGGCTTTTCCACGGCTTGCCGCATAGTTTCCGAAGCGCGCAAACGCGGATTATGGGCACGCGCAACATCGTTCGGGTCGGCTCGTGTCATGGTCGTTTCAACCTAAGGAGCGAACGTGATACGCCTGTACCGCATACTCCCCCTGCTCGTTTTGATGGCCGTCGTCGCGGTTGTGGTGTATCTCATCATGTCGTTCCGCTACTCGTCTGACAAGGCGAAAGCCGTGCTCATCAAGGTGTTCACGTGGCTATGCATCGTGCTGTCTGTGGCGTTCGGCATCGTCACGATATATGCGCTGTTCGAACAGAACCAGCCCGTCATCGAGCTTGCCGGCAGCTGTCTGCTGGTCTCGGTCATCGGATTGGTTATTACGCGAATTTGCAATCATGTGTTCCGCAAGAACCATCCGCACTACGGCGAGGAAGTCGCGCAAGCAACGATCATCAACGAGTCCATCACGAGCCGTTTCGCCGAGGCTTTCCGCCGCGCATTCGGCGAAGCTCTGCGCGACACCTTCAAGCGCAAGTAGCGGAACGTGGCAAAAGAACCGTTCTCCCTGTTGCATTGGAAATCAACTATACTGGTACCTCGCGCGGAGGCGTGGCCGAGCGGTTGAAGGCGGCAGTCTTGACTGCGTGCGTATCATGGAATGAGACGCACGCACGCGGGCTTGTCACCCGAAGGGCGAAATGCGAAGCATTTCGAGGCCCCCGCGCCTTGACAAGACCGAAAACTGTTGAACAACAGTTTTCTCCGGCTGGGATGAGCTGGCCGGCATATTGGCGCGGAGGCGTGGCCGAGCGGTTGAAGGCGGCAGTCTTGAAAACTGTTGAGCCGAAAGGTTCCGTGGGTTCGAATCCTACCGCCTCCGCCATTGAGAATTATGTAACGGGTAGTGGAGAGCCACGGCGTTGGCGGCGGTTTGAATCGAGTGGTAGGATTCGAACCGATGAGGTCGGAGGCCGTCAAGCGAAATGCCCAGTGGGCATTTCGCAGGCCGACGGGCCGAGCGCGCAAGCGCGAGGCCGTTATTTCGCGAAGCGAAATGGAATCCTACCGCCTCCGCCATTGAGAATTATGTAACGGGTAGTGGAGAGCCACGGCGTTGGCGGCGGTTCGAATCTCTGCTCCTCCGCCATTGACCGACGAGACGAATTCAGGAGTCGCTCATGAAAAGCATCGCATACTACAACGGATAAACGGGGTCGCCCGAAGAGCTGATGGTGCCGTTTAACGACCGGTCGCACTTCTTCGGCGACGGCGTGTATGACGCGGCTATGGGCGCCAATGGGAAGATTTTCTTGCTCGAAGAGCATCTGGACCGCTTCTACTCGTCGGCCGCCGCTTTTAAGATCAAGGTTCCCATGGAGCGAGACGAGCTAGCCAAGCTGCTCCTCGACCTCGTCGCGCAAGTCGATGGCGCCTCGCAGTTCGTTTATTGGCAGGTCACTCGTGGAATCAGCGGCGAGCGCGGTCACCTGTTCGACCCCGAAACACCTGCAATCATATGGGCGCTCGTGAACCAAGAGGACATGGCCGATCCGCAAAGGCCCTTGAAGCTCATCACGTTAGACGACAAGCGTTTCGAGTACTGCAACATCAAGACG
>JAFWJU010000116.1 GCA_017511465.1 Eggerthellaceae bacterium
CGCTACAACACCCTGATCAAGCAGGTGTTCACGTTCGAAGAGCTGGGCAAGAAAGAGCAGAAGGAAGTATACGCGGGCGACATCGTCGCCGTTGTCGGCATGGATGACGCTGATATCGGCGACATGGTAACGAGTCGCGAGAACCCTGTGGTGCTCGACCCCATCCAGGTGGAACAGCCCACCATGGCGGTCGTGTTCGAGCCGTCGACGTCGCCGCTTGTCGGGCGCGAAGGCGATATCGTGGGCAGCCGCCAGCTACACGAGCGCCTGCTGAAGGAGGCCGAATCCAACATCTCGATGCGCATCACCGAGGTTCCCGAGACGTCGGGCATGGAAGTCGCCGGCCGCGGCGTGCTGCACCTGTCGGTTTTGATGGAAACGATGCGCCGCGAAGGGTTCGAATTCCAGGTGGGGCGCCCGCAGGTCGTGTACAAAACCGACGAGTCGGGTGCGCGTCTCGAACCCATCGAGGAAGCGACCGTCGACGTTCCCAGCGAATATGCCGGCAAGGCCATCGAGGTGTTCGGGAACGCCGGTGGCGAGATGGTCGACATGTACCAGCGCGGCGAGGAAACGCACCTCGTGTTCAAGATTCCCACACGCGGCACGATGGGCCTGCGTACCCGCCTGCTCAACGCCACGCGTGGCGAGGCAAACATGTTCCACCATTTCAGCGAGTACGGTCCGTATCGCGGCGAGATGGCGCATCGCAAGAACGGCATGATGATCTCGATGAGCACGGGCAAGTCGGTGGCATACGCGCTTGACACCCTGCAGGAGCGCGGCCGGCTGTTCGTGGGTCCTGGCGAGGACTGCTACGAGGGCATGATCGTAGGCGAATCCGCCAAGGAAGGCGACATGGTCGTCAACGTCGAGAAGTCCAAGCAGCTGGGCAACCAGCGCGCGAGCAATGCCGACAAGGCCATTCAGCTGACGCCCCCGGTTACGTTCACGCTCGAAGAGGCTCTCGAGTTCATCGAAGACGACGAGCTGGTCGAAGTCACGCCCAAGTCGATTCGCTTGCGCAAGCGCCTGCTCAGTGCCGTTGATCGCAAGAAGGCTGCTGCGGGGAAGTAATGCCCCAATGCGCCGTCTCGTGAGCGTCTAAGCATCTCTTGGTTTGCCCGTTCGGGACAAGGGGGTTCCCGGTCGTTTTTTGGGCGTTCGTGAAGCGGATTTGTCCATATTGTGCGCTACCTAGCGCCGAAAAACCGCTATGCGACAATGACATGCGTCAAATTCCGCACGAGGAGCATACGCATGATTACATCCAAGTTCGTTAAGACGCTCGCAACGGTGTGCGTTGTCGCAATTTGCTCGTTTGGCCTTGTCGCCTGCCAGGGCGCAGGTGGCGGAACGGCTGCCACGGTTAACGGCACCCCCATTCCCGAAGACCAGATAACCAAGACCATTCAAAACGTCCGCGCTCAGTCGGGTCTCGAGGACAAAGACGCATGGGGCGAGTTCCTGGCGGCCAACAACATGACCCCCGAAAGCGTGCGCGGGCAAATCATCGACTCCCTCGTGACGGCAGAGCTTGTGAAGCAAGGCGCCTCCGAACTCGGTATCAGCGTCGATAGCACCGAGGTCGACACGTACGTTTCCTCGATAAAGGCCAACTTCGACAATGATGAGGCGTGGAAGAAATCGCTGGAAAACGCTGGCTTCACCGAGGAGAGCTATCGCGAAAGCATCGAGGAATCGCTGCTTACGCAGGCAGTTGGCAAGCATTTCGAGGAAGAAGCCAATGTTGGCGATGAAGACGTCGCCGAATCGGCGAAGTCGTACGCCACGTATTTCGATGGTGCGAGGCGCTCGTCTCACATTCTGTTCAAGGTCGAAAACCCATCAGACGAAGCTGCCATGTCGGCTGCTCGTGAAAAGGCCCAGTCAGTGCTCGACCAGATTAACAACGGACTTGATTTCGCAGAAGCCGCCAAGCAGTATTCTGATGACAGCTCCGCCGAAAGAGGCGGTGACGTGGGCTGGGACCGCACCACGACGTTCGTGGCCGCATATCAAGACGCGCTTAAAGAACTCGAGCCCGGCCAAGTCAGCGGTTTGGTCGAAACCGAGTACGGCATTCACATCATCAAGTGCACCGACAAGTTCTCCGCACCTGAAGACGTGACGAGCATCGATCAGCTTCCTGAGGAATTACGTGAAACCGTCGCCAGCATGGCTACATCCACGAAGGCGAACAACGATTACAACGCATGGATCGAGGGGCTGCGCGATAAGGCCGAGATCGTCATCAAGGACATGCCCTCGGACGTGCCGTACAACGTCGATATGAGCAAGTACGGTTCTGCAAGCGCCGAGGCGGGTTCCGAAGAAGCCGCTTCCGATGAAGCGGCCAGCTCGGGTTCGGCTGACGCAGCCGAATCGGCAAGCGCCGAAAGCGCATCTTCGGGCGCCGCTTCCAGCAGCAGTTCTGCAAGCTAGCTGCCGTTCATGGTCGGGACGCTCATAGCCGCAGCGCTCCTCGGCGTAATCATCGGGGTGCTGTCTGGTTTGCTTGGCGTCGGAGGCGGCACCATCATGGTGCCCATGTATCGCCTCGCTTTCGGCATGAGCGCCATGGCGTCAACCGCCACATCGCTGTTCACGATAATTCCCACGTCCATATCGGGTGTTATCACGCACGTGCGTAACAAGACGTGCCTTCCCAAATTGGGTGTTGCCATGGGCCTTGGCGGTGCATGCACGTCGCCCATCGGCGTATGGCTGGCAAGCGTATCTCCAAGTTGGACCGTCATGCTGGCTGCGGCGATAGCCATCGGCTATTCGGCTTTCAATATGCTGAAGGGCGTTTTCAGGTCAAAGGGCAAAGGGCAGGATGCCGAGGCATTCACGGTGCCTGAGCTTTCCAGCAGGCAGCTTGCAGCGGGCTTTGCCATCGGTCTTATCGCGGGCGTGGCTTCGGGTTACATCGGTCTTGGCGGCGGGTTCCTCATGGTGCCGCTCATGCTGGCATGGATCGGGTTGCCGATGAGGTACGCCTCGGGGACGTCGCTTATCGGAATCATGCTGCTTGCCATTCCCGGTGCCGTCGAGCAGGGCTTGCTCGGCAATATCGATTACATGACGGGCATTGTCACGGCTATCGGAACGGTTCCGGGCGCCTTCGTCGGAGCGCGACTCGTCTCACGTGTTCCCGATCGCACGCTGCGCATCATGTTTTCCATCTTGCTTGGCGTGGGAGCCGTTCTATTGGTCGCAAGAGAGTTCGTCGTTTTCGTATAATGATGCAAGAAGATCGCTTCGTTAACTGGCTTTATAGCACTTGTTTGAGGAAGGATGCGCATGGCGTACAACGGCTCACGGCATAGGCTCGGATACCTTGTGGTACTAGCCGTCGTGGCAGCGTCGTCTGGTGCCGCGCTTGTCTGGTTCGTCACATACGACGTCAGCAACGTTGCACTGCAGCTGGTTACGGGCGTGGCGTTCACGTTGTCTGTGATCATGCTCATGTGGCTCATCATCGACCCCGACACGCACACCGCCCGGCAATCCGACGAAGTGCTGAAACTGGCCAGCCAGATGCTTAACAACATGCAACAGGGGCTGACGCCCGAAGCAGCGCAAAAAATCTGCGAGCTACTGCTTCCTGCAACGCCGGCCATCGCCGTCGCCATTACCGATCGCAACGTAATCTTGGGGTATGCGGGCTACAACGCCGAGAACAACGAATCGGGCCGCGCCATTCGCACAACCGCGACTAAAGATACGCTGCAAGACGGAAAGCCGCGCATTCTGCACAAAACAGACGAGATCGGCGGATTGCCCATGTCGTCCGCACGCATCAACGCCGCCATCGTGGAGCCGCTCTACATCGGCCACAACATCGAGGGCACGTTGAAGTTCTACTACCGCCGTCCCTCGCAAATCAGCCAAACGCAGGAGTCGACCGTCCACGGCTTTGCAGAACTGCTCTCCACGCAAATGGCCGCATCGGCACTCGAAGAACAGGTGAAGCTGACAACCAGCATGGAGCTGAAGGCCCTGCAGGCGCAGATTAACCCGCACTTCCTGTTCAACACCCTGAACACCATCGCCTCGCTTATCCGCACGGATCCCGCGAAAGCGCGTGTGCTGCTGCGCGATTTCGCGGCGTTCTACCGTTCGACCCTCGAGGACGCCGAAGACCTTATCCCGCTAGAGCGCGAGCTCAAGCAGGTGGAACGTTACGTTTCCTTCGAAGTGGCGCGTTTCGGGGAAGAGCGCCTGCAGTTGAACATCGATGTCGATCCCGACATGTTCGATATGCGCGTTCCTTCGTTCATGATTCAGCCGCTTGTAGAAAACTCCGTCAAGCATGCCATGCGTGTCGAAGGGCAGCTCGTGATTGACATCACCGGGCGCATCGAAGAGGAGGACATCGTCATCTGCGTCTCCGACAACGGTGTCGGAATGGACGAGGAGACGCTTGAGAACATGATGAACCAGGAATCCGAGACGGGTCTGGGCATCGCCGTGAAGAACGTGAACGACCGCATCTATGGCTATTTCGGCCCCGATTCGCGCATGGATGTCGAAAGCAAGCTCGCCGTGGGCACCAAGGTGACGTTTGTCCTCGACCGAGCCATTGCAGAAGGCGAAGCCGACAGCTATCTCGACACTGCAGACTTACAGGAAAACGTCGTGCCCGATATCCCCGAACCCCTGGAGATGTAGGGCGGGGCTCGAATACCTGCTTTCTCGTTGGAACGTTGCCTAAAACGAAAAACGCCCCTGCATGGGGCGTTGGTTTTTTCTGGCGGAGAGGCAGGGATTCGAACCCTGGTTACCGGGTTCACCGGTAAAACGGTTTTCGAGACCGCCGCATTCAACCGCTCTGCCACCTCTCCGCGAGGCGCTTTCGAACCAGCTTAAATGGCGGAGGGACGGGGATTTGAACCCCGGATACGCTTTTGGCGTATACACGATTTCCAATCGTGCTCCTTCGGCCAGCTCGGACATCCCTCCAAGCCAGTTCGAACGCTGCGCATGCGCAGCAAATAGAAAGTATACATCACCCGAAAGAACTGGCAAGCAAATAATCGCCCTGCACAAAATGATGAGATGTCGGAACGGACAACGACGCTCGCTCCATTGCTCATCGGCTGTTCTTCCGCGCCTTCTTTCGGTCTGACGCTTTCTCGCCGCGCATGCGGCGGGCGTCTTCGCGCTTGGCGCGCACAGCTTCTATTTCGGCAGAAAGCGTGCGATACGATTCTAGGCGTGCAGCGGCTAATTCACCTGACGCCACGGCGGCGAGCACGGCGCAATCGGGCTCGTCGTTGTGCGAGCAATCGCGGAAACGACACTTCGTCGCCAGCTCGTCCACGTCGGCGAATGCAAGTCCCAGTCCGGAATCAGCATCCCAAAGCCCTAAACCGCGCACACCGGGCATGTCCACGACGCATCCGCCGTCGGGAAGCTCGACCATCACGCGGTCGACGGTTGTGTGGCGTCCCTTTCCATCGCGCTCGCGTACCGATGCCGTGCTTTGCACTTTGGACCCGGCAAGCAGGTTTACAAGGCTCGATTTGCCCACGCCGCTCTTGCCGATAAGGATGGCCACGTTGCCTTCGGGTACAAGCGCGCGAACGCGCTCGATGGAAGCTGCATCATCGGTTGACACCACAAGCACTTTAACCGTGCGTCCAGCCAAATCGCTCGCCTCGCGCGCGATGGCGGCTGCCTCTTCGGGGCTTGCCAAATCCGATTTGGTTAGCACGACTGCGACTTCAGATCCCGTTTCATGCGCTAGCACCAGTTCGCGCTCGAGGCGCTGCCGGTTCAGGTTCACAAGGGGTTCGGCAATGATGACCAGGTCGAAGTTTGCGGCCAGAACCTGCGACGACGTGCGCTCCGCAGGGTCGCGGCGCACGAACGAGGTGCGGCGAGGGTGGATGGACTCGATGATGCCCTTGTCGTGCCCATCGGGAAGGCTGATGTCGACGTCGTCGCCGATAACGGCCCGGATCCGTTCGCCCTTCACGAGGGCTGTTGCATGCTCGCAGCGAACCAGGTTGCCGGATTCGCACTTCACCAGCGGGAACCCGCGATCGAGTTTGACGACAGTCCCTCTCAACGGCGAACCCTACCGCATGCGCTCGCGCGCGACGTAGAACACGCCCATGAGTGCGAGGCCGATGACGATGGCCAAGAAACCGGGAGCGAAGGCGCCAAGCGAGAACTCATCGGGATGCTCTATTCCCTTCTGGAGCACCGACGACGCAGTTGCGTGGATATCGGGCAAGCCGTCGTGGACGTCGCAAGCCTGATGGTACGTTCCGCGGACCTGCAGTGTGGTGCCTGTCACACCATAGCGGCCGTAATGGTCAATTTGGCTTGCCAGCTCAGCCGACAGCAACACCGAGATGCTCGAGGAATTGTCCTCGTTTGTGCTTGTCAACGTGACCCAGCAATTGCCCGTTCCGTCATTCGCCTCGATGCGGTCGCCTACGACTTCGCCAACAACCTGCACGGTGCGGTTATCGTAAAGAGACGCTTGGTCAAACAAAGACTCGATAGTCGTGTCGTAGATGAACGAATTATCTGCGCGCTGCGTGGGGTCCACGACGTTGTTCGAGGCGTCGTCCGCATATGCAGCGCAGGGGAAGGCGATAAACGCGGCGAACGCGAGCGCCAACAGCAACCGCAAGGGTTTTGAAATCGCAGCCGTTATGTTCTTGCCGGTTGCGAGCACTAGTCTTTCCTTCTCCGCGCGCTCTGCTCGATCTTCGTGTGAACCCAGCCGGCGAGCCCCGTGGGTGTTGCCGACACGACGATCTGAATGATCAGGGCGAGCAACGTCACGAATTCTAGACGCCCTGCCCACATCTCGAACAAGTAGAACAGTTCAAGAGGCCATGCCATGCCGGGAACGACGATGCCCGACGTGATGCCCCCGTTCGACGCCATCGCCACCGACTCGAAAAGGGCCTGCGAGGCGTCGTAGCCGCTTGCGATGCCGGCAAGTGCGCCGACGATGTACGTCACTCCGTATAGCAGCAAAACGGTTGTAGCCTCGCGCACAAGCTCGGGCGTGACGAGTCGCCGGCCAATATGCTGGTATGACGACACGACGCGCGCCGAATCGGGCGAAATGGCTTCCTTGAGGGTGGTGAACACGGATTTGACCAGAATGCCGAAGCGCTGGATCTTAATGCCGCCAGTAGTCGATCCCGAGCACGCGCCGACCGCCATCAAAATGGCCAGGATGAGGAAGGCGCCAGATGAGAACGCGTCGGTAAGCTGGGCAGACGTGATGTTTTGGAAGCCCGTGGTCGTGAATGCGGCGAATATCATGAACAGGCCGCGGCGTTCCATCATCGACAAGGCCGAGAACAGGCGGCTGCCTGCCAACGATGCCGAGAAAACGACGACGATGACGGCAAGCCAAAGCGCTGCCGAGCGAATTTCCATGTCGCGGAAGAACGCGCCAACGCGCCCGCGCACAATTTCGGCGTGCAACGTGAAGTTGATGCAGCCCATGAGCATGATCGTGACCAGCACGACCTCGATGACGGGGGAATGGTAGTACATGATGTTCTCGCTCATGGGAACGAAGCCCGCCGTCATGAATGCCGAAATCGACACCCAAAGCGAATGCAGGAAAGCGCGCGCGGGCACCATGCCCAGCCACAAGCACACGCATGTGACGATGACGGTTGAAATGGCTATGAAGATGAGCGTGATGCGGCCGATGAACTTGGCTGTTTGCACGACGTTCGGCACGACGTGCTCGCTGCGACCCTCTGACGAGAAGAGCGAGGCGCCGCCCTTGCCGAACAAGCCGAACGAAAGGCCTACGACGACCAAGCCGATGCCGCCCATCAGGTGCATCATGAACCGCCACATGTTGTCGGCGTACGACAGGTGGTCCAAGTCGCGCACAATCGAAGCTCCTGTGGTCGTGAAGCCCGAAACGGCCTCGAACAGCGAGTCGAGGTAGTTCGCGTAATGCCCCGAAGCCGCCAGGGGGATGGCGCCGAATAGCGCAAGCACCAGCCACGCAAGCCCGGTAACGGCGAAAGCCTGTTGACGCGACAGGCGCCCGGGCTGAATGCGGAGGAAGCGCAAGGCCGACCCTGCAATGAGGAAAACCCCGATTGTGAAGAAGTAGCGTGCTGCGGCGGACCATTCGCCAAAAATGACGGCGACGAGGAACGGGGCCAGCAACCCGAACGTCGCCACCAGGATAAGCACGCCCAGGTAATGACCGATAACGCGCAAGTCATAGAATGAAAGCCGCTGCCACATGGCCTACACGCCCGCTCCCGCGCCGACGATAAGTCGCACAGCCGCCATGATGATGGCAAGCGCTATGAGGAAACACAGGACACCCAGCACGACTGCCCCGTATCCCGACGCGGCATTCTTTACCGCTTCGGTCCAGTTATCCTGTCCGCTTTTCATGCGCCGTATTTTAGTACATTTCGCTTATCGACAACGAGCATGCACGCGAAAGCGATACCCATAAGCAAAAGGCCAACACCATCGAACACTATGAAGCGGGTGACCGAGGCGGCAAGCATATCGTGTCCGGCGGGCAATCCCGCCAGTAACAACGACTCTCCGACGAGTCCAATCGCCTGCTGCGCCAGTATGACCCATCCCAATACGCGGAACCGCTGCGGCGCCACGATAAAGGCCGGGTAGGTGGCGTTCCACATTAGGAACGCAATGCCGATTCCACGCACGGCCGCTTCGCCAGCTACGCCGTTCAATTCGTACGCGCCGGCGAAATCGGCGGGAAACAGGGCAAACGAAAGCGCGCATTGCACGTTAACGATAAAGACAGCCGCAAACGCCACTCTTGCGAACCACGTTGCTGCTTTCATAGGCAACCTCTATCAGGCGGATGGGCGCGGGCGTTTGCCCGCATTGCCCGTTTCGTTACGAGCTCGCTGGATATTGCAAGATCTCGTCCATGGTCACGAACGTGAAACCCTTTGCCTTCAGGTAGGGAACGGCCCGCCGTAGGGCTTCGACCGTTTGCGAGCGGTCGCCGCCGCCGTCGTGGCACAAGACGATGTCGCCGGGGTCGACCGAGATCATTTCCTCGTAAATGGCGTCGGCGCCCGGAAGCGTCCAGTCCGCGGTGTCGATGTTCCAGCCAATTTCGTAATCGATGTACGGCTGAAGGTTCTGTACCACGTCCTCGCTTATGTTGCCGCCTGGCAGGCGGATGACCCGAGACGCGTCGACGCCTGTCGCGTCCGTGATTGTCTGCATGCCGTGCACGATGTCGTCGATTTGGCCTTCGGCGCTCATAAGGCTTAAGTCGGTGCCGCCCACGGGATCGGCGTGGTCATAGGAATGCGTGCACACCTGGTGGCCTTCTTCGTATTCGCGCTTCACCAAGGCAGGATACGATTCCACTTCGGTGCCTATGCAGAAGAACGTCGCCTTGGCGTCGTTCTCGGCGAGGATATCCAAGATGGCAGCCGTGTACTCGCTTGATGGGCCATCGTCGAACGTGAACGCGATAACCTTGTTGGCCCCAGTGTTCAGGTTGTATTCCTTGCAATTGATGTCGATGGGGTCGACCGTTTGCCGTTCGACGGTTTCGCCGGAAACCCTGCCGGTGTGCGTTTCAAGCACGCCCTCGGTGCCTTCCTCGATCTTGTGGACCGCGCCCACACCCGTAATGGTCGCGCCATATGGCACGGACGACTCGCTGATGTCGAATTCCTCTACGATGTCCTTGCCGTCAGTAACGGTTATCACATCGCCGTCACGCAGCCCGAAATCGGGATCGGCGGTTTCCGTGTTGTTCACGGTTGCGTAAAAGGGGTCGCCTGCGCTTTTTTCCAAGACATTGCCGTTCAGCGAGATGAAATCGCCGGGATTGATAGGCAGGCCGCTGGTCTTGATGGCGGTTTGCATCGTCTTGGCCCCGCGCAGCTCGTATGACGTGCCGTTGATCGTGACGTTGATGGGGGTGGCGGAAACGCACATGCGCACGACCAGCACCACGATGATGACGAGCACAACCGTAACGGCAATCTTGATAACAGGAGGTCTCGACGTCGCCGCAGCGCTTCCTCCGCGCTGACGCGTTGCGTTCTGCCGTGTTTGCTGACGGGTAGTCTGCCTGCGGGTCTGCGTACGCGTTTCCGTGCGTCGCGCCGTTGCGCGTTCGGGGGTGCGACCCTCGCGGATTGCCCGCTGCTCTTCGTATGTCATGCGCCTGTTCTGCTCAGTCATGCGCGCCATTATATCAATGAGGTATGAACATCCCTTGTGCATGCAAGCAACGCACTATAATGGTCAACACCAAAGGCCGAAGAAAGGACAACCATGCCTCGCATCCATTGCCTGAACAACATTTCCAAGAAGGGCACCGACCAGCTGCCTGCAGGTTACGAGCTTGTCGAAGATTTGGCGCAAGCTGACGGCATCCTGGTCCGCAGCGCGCAGCTGCACGACACCGAATTCCCCGCAAGCCTGCTTGCCATCGCCCGTTGCGGCGCAGGCGTCAACAACATCCCGCTCGACCGCTGTGCCGAAGAGGGCATCGTCGTGTTCAACACGCCGGGCGCTAACGCCAATGCCGTCAAGGAGCTCGTCATCGCCGGCATGTTGCTGGGCAGCCGCGGAATCGCCGACGGCATCGCCTGGTGCCGCGAAAACGCCGATGACCCGAACATCGGCAAGTCGGCAGAAAAAGCCAAGAAGGCATTCGCCGGTCGCGAGATCATGGGCAAGAAGCTCGGCGTCATCGGCTTGGGCGCCATCGGCGCGCTTGTTGCCAATGCCGCCATCGACCTTGGCATGGAAGTGCTCGGCTACGATCCGTTCGTATCCGTCGACGCCGCATGGCGCATTTCCAACCGCGTGCAGCACACGACGAACCTCGACGATATCTTCAGCGAGTGCGACTACATTTCCATTCACGTGCCCGCTATGGATTCGACGAAGGGTATGGTCGGCGCCGACCAGATCGCGCTGATGAAGGACGACGCCGTGCTGCTCAACTTCTCGCGCAACACGCTCGTCGACGAAGAGGCCCTCATCCAGGCGCTTAACGACGGCAAGGTGGGGCGCTACGTCACCGATTTCGCCACGCAGCCCATCATGGCCGCGAAGAACGCCATCGTCATCCCGCATCTTGGCGCATCGACTGCCGAGGCCGAAGAGAACTGCGCCGTTATGGCGGCTCACGAAATCGTCGATTTCATCGAGAACGGCAACATCACCAATTCTGTGAACTTCCCGGCAGTTGATCTGGGTCCGAAGCGCGCAATCGGCAACCGCATCACGGTCCTGCACCGCAACGTGCCCGGCGTCATCAACGCGATTACCGACGCCATTGCCGAGCGTGGTCACAACCTGGCCAACATCTTGTCCAAGTCTCGCGGTGAGTACGCATATGCCGTCATCGACGTCGACGAGCCGGTTGGCGACGATGCCCACGACCTGATGTCTGCGCGCGATAACGTCCTGCGCGTGCGCATCCTCTAAAGCGGCGTTATTAAGGTTGCACCTTGCCTGGGGCGCGCTTCGGCGTGCCCCTTTTATTTCAGCTTGGATTTTGCGAGCAGTACGTGCGCGAGCGCTTCGTTGATGCGCGCTTCGCTCAGCTCGCCGCGTTCCACGGCGTCCAACACGCCCTGGTACATTTGAGGGAAGTCCGCTGGGTTCAACAGCATGTCCGCCCCGCCTTCCAGACAGAGCGCGCCAAGATCGTACTGCGAATAGCGGTCGTACACGGCGCCCATGCCCAGCGAGTCCACGATGACAATTCCCTTGAATCCCATCTCGCCGCGGAGCATGTCAACGGTCCATGCGGGCGAAAGCGATGCGGGCACGTCGTCGCCCGTCGCTTCTGGCGTGCTCAGGTGTCCGACCATCACAAACGGCGCACCTGCTTCGATTCCCGCGGCAAAGGGTTTCAAAGGACCCTCCCTGAACTCGTTCATCGAAAGATGGCTGTAGATCCTGCCTTCGTGCGAGTCTTCATCGATGCCGCCGATTCCGGGGAAATGCTTCACGGAGCACAGCACGCCCTCGTTCAAGAATCCCTCGACCTGGGCGGCAACCATGCGCGAAGTCAAGTCCGCATCGGAGCCGAACGATCGCCATGCCATCCAGTCCTCGCCGTTCGAGAGGTCTGCGACGGGGGCTAAATCCACGTTGAAACCGAGGTCATGCAAGTACGACCCGATGTATGAAGCTGCGTTGCCAGCGGCCTCGACGTCTCCCGTCGCTCCAATGGCAGCCATGTCTCCCACGTCGTACACACCGAACGCGGGGTTCGAAGCCACGCGCAGCACGGTTCCGCCCTCTTCGTCGATGCACAGGAACAGGGGAACCCCTACGGCGTCTTGTGACCGCTGCTGCATTTCGCTAAGCATCGCGCGGGTTTGATCGGGCGATTCCATGTAATAAGCGGGGAAGAGGAGCCCGCCGACGGGATAGCGTTGCATTGGGTCGCCGTCATCTCCGCCAAGGTCGTCCAAGACGCTTGGTTCGACGATGAACAGCTGCGCCACCTTTTGCTCCAGCGTCATCGAGGAGATCGTCTTGGCGACTTCACCTGTCATGGCGATAGTGCTGAAGTATCCGTTGGTATAGGAGTCGCCCACCTCGGCGAAGCTTTCGGACTGGCTCGATTCGCTTGAAGTCTCGGATGGCGCTTGCGTAGATGAGCAGCCGACAATACAGCACAGCGCGAGTGCCAGCGTCATAATCAGCGTCGTTACATGCGGCGCACCGCGCATGTTCACCTCCCGATTGTCGACCAATATGCTGATTGTACCAACATGGGCAATATGACCGACGTTGGGCTTTGGCATATTCACGGACATGAAAAAAGCCGCCCATTCGAGCGGCTGCATTATTTGGAGCGGGTGACGGGACTCCGTTTCGCTTCGCGAAACAGCGGCTCCGCGCTAAAGCGCTCCGCCCGTCGGCCTACAAACAGCCCACTGGGCTGTTTGTTAAACGGCCTCCCACCTCATCGGTTCGAGTCCCTAAGAGGACACAGCCACACTTTAAAAAAACAGGCGCCGCATGGGCGCCTGTTGCATTATCTGGAGCGGGTGACGGGACTCGAACCCGCGAATACCAGCTTGGGAAGCTGGGGCCTTACCACTTGGCAACACCCGCGTTTTCAACCGCGTTCAACGCGGCGAGAAGCCATGATACCGCTCTTTTAACACCCAATAATGCAAACTGCGAGAATTGCAGAAATATTTCCTTGCGCCGCCCATGGGGCTAAGGTATTATCTACTTCGCTCGTTTGGCGAGCCACATGCGGGTGTGGCGGAATTGGCAGACGCGTACGGTTCAGGTCCGTATGGGGTTCGCCCCATGGGGGTTCAAGTCCCTTCACCCGCACCAGTTACTTCAGCCGCTCCAATGGGCGGCTTTTTTATTGGAACGCCGGAACAGGAATGCTTGCATGACCTATGCCGCCTACATATTCGATCTGGACGGGACGCTGCTCAACACGCTTCCAGACCTCGTCCGTTTGACGAACATGGTGCTTGAAAAGTGTGGATGGCCGCAGCGCACCCAAGACGAGATTCTCAGCTACGTGGGCAACGGCGGTTACATGCTGCTGAAACGGGCAGCGCCCGATCAAGCGTCCGAAGCTGAAATCGAAGCGGCGTTCGCCGAATGGCAGAGGCTCTATCCGACGCACGGTCACGCCTTCACCAAACCCTACGATGGCATTCCCGAAGTGCTTGCGCAGCTGAAGGCGCAAGGCGCGAAACTCGGCGTGCTTTCCAACAAGTTCGACGAAGCGGCCCAAGAGGTCATTGCCAGGCATTTTCCCGACGTGTTCGACGTGGTAAGGGGCGAATGCGCCGAAATCCCCCGCAAGCCCGATCCCCGTGGCTTGCAGCGTATGATGAACCAGCTAGAGGTCCTGCCCCAGCAGGTGGCATATGTGGGCGATTCCGGCACCGACATGAAGGTGGCCGTTGCGGCGGGCGCGTTTCCCGTCGGGGTGTCGTGGGGTTACCGCCCAGTTGCCGAATTGAAAGAGGCCGGGGCTGCAGTCGTTATTGACTCCCCGCAAGGCCTTACGGTGCTTTAAACGCCCTATTCGAGCCATCGTCCTGCCCTGCCGCCTTCAAACAACGGTATTATGGTTTCGTGCATTCAAGAGGGAAAGGACACAACGATGACCAGGGAAATCGAATTGCTCGACCAATGGCTCGAAAACGTCGTCGAAGACGACCTGCGCACCGAGCTCGAAGCCATGAAGGATGACGAGAAGGCCGTGATCGAGGCGTTCCATCAAGACCTGGAATTCGGAACTGCTGGATTGCGCGGCATCCTGGGTGCAGGCACCAACCGCATGAACGTGTACACGGTTGGCCGCGCCACGCAGGGCTTCGCCGATTACCTCAACGCGAATTTCGACAATCCCAGCGTCGCCATTGGACGCGACAGCCGCAACAAAGGCGCAGATTTCGTCCGTCGCGCTGCCGAGGTGTTTGCCGCCAACGGCGTGAAGGTGTATGCGTACCCGCGCATCGAACCGGTGCCTGCCGCCTCATGGGCCATCCGCGACCTGCAGTGCAGCGGCGGCGTGTGTGTGACGGCAAGCCATAACCCCGCCCCCTATAACGGATACAAGGCATATGGCCCCGATGGCTGCCAAATCGCAACCGAGGCTGCCGATGCCATCAGCGCCGCCATCGCCAAGGTTGACACGTTCACGGGCGTCAAGAGCATGCCGTTCGAGGATGCGCTGGAAGAGGGTCTTGTCGAATGGATCGGCGAAGACGTTCTCGACCGCTACATCGATGCTGTCGAGGCCCTGTCGGTCGCAAGCCCCGAAGACATTGCCGCCGCCAAGCCCCTGAAACTCGTTTACACGCCCCTGAACGGATCGGGAATGGAATGTGTCAGCCGCATTCTCGACCGCGTTGGCATCACCGACGTCACGGTCGTGCCCGAGCAGGCCGAGCCCGACGGAGATTTCCCCACGTGCCCGTATCCCAATCCCGAGATCCGCGAGGCGCTCGAGCGCGGCATCGCGCTGTGCGAAGAGGTGCATCCCGACTTGCTGCTGGCCACCGACCCCGATGCCGACCGCGTGGGCGCAGCCGTGAAAGACGGCGATGACTACCTGCTTATCACCGGCAACGAAATGGGCGTCTTGCTGCTCGACTACATCGCGAACCTTACGAGCGCGTCGATCGGCGCCGATGCCATGAAACGCAAAGTTGCCGTGACCACCATCGTGTCATCGGTCATGGTCGACGCCGTCGCCGCACAATACGGGTTCGAAGTGCGTCGCGTGCTCACCGGCTTCAAGTACATCGGCGGCATCATCGCCGAGCTCGAGGCTGCAGGCGAAGCCGACCGGTTCCTGTTCGGTTTCGAGGAAAGCTATGGGTACCTCAGCGGCACGCATGTGCGCGACAAGGACGCCGTCAACGCCAGCATGCTCATCTGCCAGATGGCGCAATACTATCGTGCCCAGGGTATGAACCTTGCCGATGCCATGCGCGCGCTGTACGAACGCCATGGCTACTTCCTGAACAAGACGCTCTCGTTCACGTTCCCCGGCGTCGAAGGCGGCCAGAAGATGAAGGCCCTCATGGACGGCCTGCGAGCCACGCCGCCTGCCGAGTTTGCCGGCTGCAAGGTGAATTCCGTCGTCGATTACGCTACCGGAGTTGACGGATTGCCGGCGGCGAACGTTGTCGAGTTCGGGCTCGAGGGCGGCAACAAGGTCATCATCCGCCCGAGCGGCACCGAGCCCAAGGTGAAGGCATACCTGTTCGCCAAGCGCCAGACGCGCGCCGAAGCCGAGCAGCTGCTTGCCGACCTCGAGAAGGCTGCTTCTGACATCATGGCGTAGCAACGCTGTGCTAAAACCGCAATTCGAGCCGATGCGATTTGCCCTTGTCGCCAGACGATGAGAGCAGGTCGGTCGGCTCGATGCATAACGCGTCTGCAATCCGCTGGATATCGGAAAGGCTCGCGTTCGATTCTCCGCCTTCGATCCTGTCGAGCATCGGGCGGCATAGCCCCGCCATGCGCGCAAGAGTCGCTTTCGTCAAGTCTTGCTCAGCGCGGAAGCGCTTTACATTGGCGCCGAGGGCGCGAGATAGCAATGGGTCGTCGATCATGTGAAGCCAAACAAAACCAACGTCGGATATAGAGTCAAGCTTACGAGTTTGCAATTAAAGGACAACGCAAAACGTCGTTGTCGTTTGGGAAACCAGCATGGTCGTTGCCTTGGCAATCCGCCTATCGGCACACCCTTGTTTTTGCCGCATGACAGCCATGAGGTATCATGAGCTTCGGTCAAATAGGGCGAAGGGGGTTCCATGGCGGGAACGATTCTGGTAACAGGCGGCGCGGGCTTTATCGGCTCGCATACGTGCGTCGAGCTCATCGAGCACGGCTACGATGTTGTCGTCGCCGACAACCTGAGCAATTCGAAGCTCGAACCGCTCAACCGCATTCAGACAATCACGGGTACGCGCCCCCGTTTCTACGAGGTCGACATGCGCAACCGCGACGGCCTCGACAAGCTGTTCGAAGCTGAGCCCGCTATCGAAGCGGTCATTCATTTCGCCGGCCTGAAAGCTGTGGGCGAATCGGTGGAAAAGCCCCTTGAGTACTACGAGAACAACATCAACGGCACGCTCGTGCTGTGCGATGCGATGCGCGCGCATGGTTGCAAGACCATCATCTTCTCGAGCTCGGCAACCGTGTACGGTGACAACGAGGTGCCGTTCGTCGAGACCATGCAGAAGCTTCCCGCTTCGAACCCGTATGGCTGGACGAAATGGATGATCGAGGAAATCCTCACCGACCTGCACACGGCTGATCCCGAATGGAACGTCATGCTGCTGAGGTACTTCAATCCCATCGGTGCGCATCCGTCGGGCCTTATGGGCGAGGACCCGCGTGGCATTCCCAACAACTTGCTGCCGTACGTGGCGCAGGTCGCCGTGGGCCGTCGTGAATGCGTGCACGTGTTCGGCGATGACTACCCCACTCCCGATGGCACGGGCGAGCGCGACTACATCCACGTCATGGATTTGGCCGAAGGCCACGTGGTTGCTTTGGAATGGATGCTCGGTCGCACGGGTGTGGAAATCTTCAACTTGGGCACGGGCAAGGGCACGTCGGTGCTCGAGATCATCCGCGCGTTCTCCGAGGCATGCGGTCACGACGTTCCCTACGTCATCGACCCCCGCCGTCCTGGCGATTTGGCCTCGGTATGGGCGGATGCCACGCATGCGAAAGAAGTGCTGGGTTGGGAGGCCAAATACGACATCGCCCAGATGTGCGCCGATGCCTGGAACTGGCAGTCCCATAATCCGAACGGCTACGAAGACTAGGAAAAGGTGGCGGCTGTGACGTCACCTGCTATGCCAATAGAGTTCGGGCATTTTGCTCGATGATTTCGAGGGCGCTTTCACCTTTGATGGCGGCTATTGTGTCGGCTGCTCCTTCGAGTTCTGCGCGCAACTCGGCGTATGAGTAACGCTGTCCCTGTTGAGGTGGCGCGTCTGTTTCCAGGAGCAGCTGCTGTGCCGGAATCGCCTTCACGTACTCGCGGCCTTTGCCGGTGGCGAGCATGCGGGGTCCCACCGAGAAACGGCATCCAGCCAAAATCGCGCGCTTCAGCAGATCGCTCGGCCCCGTGAACCAGTGGAAGATGCACATGCACGTTTGCAACGCGTCCGTGCGCTCAAGGGCGCCTAACACCTCTGCAGAAGCGTGGACCGCGTGAAGCGAGACGACTTTGTTTCCCTGATGGGCGCAGATACCGATAGCCGTGTTAAAGGCATCCAGTTGGGCTTGCCGGTTTTCCTCGTGGCGACGACCCAGATCCAAGCCGATTTCCCCGATGAAACGCTCGCGATTCGCCAGCTTCTCGAAACGGGCGGCATCAAACGAGTCGTCTACCCACCAGGGATGCGTCCCCAGTCCCACGCGAACGTTATCGTATGCTTCGAACCGTTTACGTGCGGTTTCGTATTCGTCCATCGTCACCGTATTGGCGAAAAGCAACGTGTTTTCGGCTTGCGCCTCGGCGGCCACGTCTTCGCCATTGGACATGAATGCAAGATGGCAGTGCATGTCGTGCATGAGGGCCTCCAAGGTGAAGCGTCGGGTTGTGTTTCGCTATCGTCTCGCTCGCATTATAATAAGCAGGTTGCATGTACAGCGTTGAAAAGGAACCAACGTGGGCGAATCCGACATCATGGTAAGCATCCAGCACCTTTCGAAGTCGTTCGGCGAGACCGAGGTGCTGCGCGACGTAAACATCGACGTCAAGCGCGGCGAAGTCGTCGTCGTGCTAGGTCCGTCCGGATCGGGCAAATCGACGATGCTGCGCTGCATCAACCTGCTCGAAAAGCCCACGGGTGGCCACATCTACATCGAGGGCGAGGAAATCACCGGCCCCAACACCGATGTCGACAAGCTCCGCGAGCATGTGGGCATGGTGTTCCAGCAATTCAACCTGTTCCCGCACCTGTCGGCCAAGAAAAACGTCATGTTGGCCCAGCGCAAGGTGCTCAAGCGCAGCAACGAGGAAGCCGAGCGCATTGCCCTGGAACAGCTTGCCCGCGTAGGCCTGGCCGACCGTGCCGACTTCTTGCCCGATGCGCTTTCCGGCGGCCAGCAGCAGCGCGTTGCCATCGCCCGCGCCTTGGCCATGGACCCGCACGTCATGCTCTTCGACGAGGCCACGTCTGCGCTCGACCCCGAGTTGGTGCGCGGCGTTCTCGACGTCATGCGCTCTCTTGCCGAAGCCGGCATGACCATGGTGGTCGTCACGCACGAGATGGGCTTCGCGCGCGAAGTCGCCGACCGCGTCATCTTCATGGAAGAAGGCGTTATTGTGGAAGAGGGCAGTCCTTCCGAGGTGTTCGACAACCCGAAGAACGATCGCACGAAGGATTTCCTCGGCCACATCAAATAACGCGGCACTGCGTTAATCAATTCTGCCCCTTCGGCGCATAACTCAACAAACGCGCTGTCCTTGTTGATTTATCGGCCAATTTCGGCATGCTACGATTTCCACATGGAAACCCAAGGCGCCCATATCTCCTTTTCGCACGTTAGCGTTGAGTTCGACGACGGCGCAGACGCGCTTACCGCTTGCAAGGACGTCAGCTTCACGGTCGAGCCCGGTCAGGCCATTGCGCTCATCGGGCCATCGGGATGCGGCAAGTCCACGACCCTGCGCATGGCAAGCGGGTTGCTCGAGCCGTCGGAGGGCACGGTGCTCGTAAACGACGAGCCCGTTGTCAGGCCGCGTCAAGCCACGGCGCTGATCCCGCAAGACCTGGGCCTGTTCCCTTGGAAGACCGTGTTGCAAAACGCAGCCCTTGGCTTGACCATTCGCAAGGTTGCCAAACGCGAGGCGCAAGAGCGCGCTTGCCAGGCGCTTGAGCAGGTAGGGCTGCAGGGCTTCGAGCGCTCATACCCGAAAGAGCTTTCCGGTGGCATGCGCCAGCGTCTGGCTCTGGCGCGCGCGCTTGCCATGGATGCCGACCTGCTGTTAATGGACGAGCCCCTATCGGCTATCGACGCCTTGTTGCGCGAGTCATTGCAAGACGCGTTGCTTGACTTATGGCTGCAGCGTGGACACACTCAGATGCTTGTCACGCATTCCATCGAGGAAGCCGTGTATCTGGGGCAGCGCATCCTCGTGTTCAGCGAACGTCCTGGCACGGTTGTGGCGGATATCGCCAATCCCGACATGGGCAATCCCGAATGGCGAGATTCGATGGCGTTTGCCGAAAAGTGCCTCGAAATCCGCGCCGTACTTGCAGGGGGTGCGCGATGAAGCCGCCGCTGCTGCGCAAAATCGGCGGCTACGTGTTCGCCGTCGTGTTCATCTTCGCGGGTTGGTGGATCACCGCCGTCCTCGTCAACTCGCCGGCGCTGCCAACGCCCGCCGATGCCGTCGAGGTGCTTGTGGCCAATGCCGACCAACTTGTGCCATATTTCTTCACGAGCGCCTACCGCGTTATCGTTTCGCTTGTCATAGGCACCGTGCTTGCGGTTCCCATCGCGCATGTGTGCGCCCGCTCGCGCACCCTCGACACGCTGTTCGCCCCCGTGCTGTATTTGCTGTATCCCATTCCCAAGGTCGTTTTGCTGCCCATTTTGCTGGTGCTGTTCGGCTTGGCTGACGCGCCCAAGATCGTGCTCATCTCGTTGACGGTGTTCTTCCAGGTGCTCGTGGCCGTTCGCGATGCAGTGCGCGCCATACCCGAAAGCGCCGTGGTGGCCATTCGCTCGCTCGGCGGATCGCGCTTCGACGAATATCGGCATGTGGCCGTTCCTGCCACGATGCCTGCCGTGTTCACGTCGCTGCGCATCGGCGTCGGCACCGCCATCGCCGTGCTGTTCATCGCCGAGGCAATGGCGGGTTCGACAGGTTTGGGATACTACATCATGCAATCGTGGAGCATGGTCAACTACCCGCGAATGTTTGCGGGAATTATCGCGATGGCCCTGCTCGGCGTTGTGCTTTATGCCCTGTTTGACATCGTGGAACGGCGCCTTACGCGCTGGCGCTAGGGCCTGACCTGCGCAAACTCCTTTTGCGTTCCTGCGAAAGCCCAAGTTTGTCAACAGATGGGAATCGGTCTCCGAAAAACTTGAAAGTGGGTATTGCATTCCCGCAAAGTAATGGTATCTTGCACCGCAGAGAGAATCGTGGGGAGAACCTACCAGACAAGAGAAGGAGTCCATCATGGCACATCCCGTTATCACCGCAGACGAGTGCATCGGTTGCGGCATTTGCGTCGACGCTTGCCCGCAAGAGGTCCTGGAAGTTCCCGGCGGCGTTGCCGAAGTCGTGAACGAAGACGCTTGCATCGCATGCGGCGAATGCCTCGAGGAGTGCCCGATGGGCGCCATCACCGAGATCGCCGAAGACTAAACGCGCATATACATATTTGTAGGGAAGGGCTGGCCGTTGCGCCAGCCTTTTTCATTTTGGATTCGTTTGGACGAATGGCGCACCCGTATCTGGCCTGCGCTTTTTCAAAGTAACGGGATTATGACGCGCGAATAATAAAACTTGACATGGCATGACTAAGATTTTATAGTTGCAGCTGTTGAAGAATGCTCAGGTGAATTCAGACAGATTTCAGCGGGCGCTGCAACACTACTACATAAGGTAACAAACCCGAAGGGATGAGAGGTAAGTAAAATGGCGAAGATTCTTGGTATCGACCTTGGCACCACGAATTCGGCGATGGCTGTGATGGAGGGCTCGACGCCCGAAATCCTGGTCAATGCCGAAGGTGACCGCACCACGCCTTCTGTCGAGGGCTTCCGCAAAGACGGCGAGCGCGTCGTCGGCAAGGCCGCGAAGAACCAGGCGGTCACGAACCCCGAGAACACGGTTAGCTCGATCAAGCGCTTCATCGGCCGCGCGTTCTCCGAGACCACCGAAGAGCAGAAGACGGTTTCGTACAACATCAAGCCCGGCAAGGATGGCCGCGCCGTTGTCGAGATTGACGGCAAGGACTACACGCCCGAAGAGATTTCGGCCATGGTTCTGCAGAAGCTGAAGAACGATGCCGAGAAGCAGCTGGGCTGCCCGGTCACGCAGGCCGTCATCACGGTTCCCGCGTACTTCAACGACGCCCAGCGCCAGGCCACGAAGGACGCTGGCAAGATCGCAGGTCTCGAGGTCCTGCGCATCATCAACGAGCCGACGGCTGCCGCTTTGGCTTATGGCCTCGACAAGACGAACAAGGACGAGAAGATCCTCGTCTTCGACTTGGGCGGCGGCACGTTCGACGTCTCGGTCCTCGAGCTGGGGGACGGCGTGTTCGAGGTAGCTTCGACTTCCGGTGACAACCATCTGGGCGGCGACGACTGGGACCAGCGCGTCATCAATTGGCTCGCGGACAAGTTCCAGGCCGACAACGGCATCGACCTGCGCACCGACAAGATGGCCCTGCAGCGCTTGAAGGAAGCTGCCGAGAAGGCGAAGATCGAGCTGTCCGCAACCTCGCAGACGAACATCAACCTGC
>JAFWJU010000117.1 GCA_017511465.1 Eggerthellaceae bacterium
AGGTCCTCGACCACGCGCACGTCGGTGAAACCGCTGTACTCGGCTTCGGCGGCAGCGTCTTCGAGGCATGTCTCGTGAAGCTCGCATGCGAATGCACCGCCCGGTGCCAAGGCGATTGCGCACCAGTCGAGCAAGCGGCGGAAGAAGGCCAAGCCGTCCGCGCCGCCATCTAAAGCCAGCGAAGGCTCGAAACCGACCACCTCACGGGGCAACTCGGCCAAGACGTCGCTTGGGATGTAGGGCGGGTTCGAAACGACCAAGTCGAACGTTCCCATCAGCGAGGGGTCGACGCCCTCGCCAAGGTCGCATTCAACGACGTCGACGCGTTCGCCAAGCCCCAGCTCGGTTACGTTCTCGCGCGCAAGTGCCACGGCATCGGGCGAGATGTCGGTTGCAACCACGCGCACGTTGGCGTGCTCGAAAGCCATCGAGCAGGCGATGCAGCCTGTTCCCGTGCAGATATCGGCCACAAGCAAGCCGCGCTCGCGCGCATCGGAGTCATCGGCATCCAGTTCACCGCCCAGTTCGGCGTACTGGCGCAGCAGCTCGGCATCCAGCTCGTCTTGCGGCTTGGGGGCTGCGGGCAAAAGCGCCAGCGCCTCGCTCACGAGCACTTCGGTTTCGGGGCGGGGAATCAGCACGCCCGAGCGCACGTTGACGGCGATGTGCCTGAACGCCGCCTTGCCGGTGATGTACTGCAAAGGCTCGCCCGCACCGCGCCTGCGCGTCCAATCGCGCAGCACGGTTCGTTCGTCGGCGGTGAGGGGACGGTCGGCGTCTAAGAACAGCTGCATGCGCGAAACGCCCAGCGCCTCGCCGACGAGCCACTGCGCCGAAACGCGGGGATTCTCGTCGCCGTGCTGCGCCAAATAGCCCTCGATCCACTCGAGGATGCGCTTAACTGTCCAAACGTCGTCGGGCATTAAACGGCCTGCTCGAGCTTCTTCGCGCGCTCGGCGGCCTGCAATGCCGTGATCAGCTCCGAAAGCCCGGCACCGCCATTGCCCAAAAGCACGCCGTTGTACGTGCCGTTATAGCCGATGCGGTGGTCGGTCACGCGGTCCTGCGGGCCGTTGTACGTGCGGATCTTCTCAGAACGGTCGCCCGTGCCCACCTGGGCGCGGCGCTCGGCGCCTTCGGCCTCGCGCTGCTCGGCCAGCATCTTCTCGTACAGGCGGGCGCGCAGCACGGCCATGGCCGCGATCTTGTTCTGCAGCTGCGATTTCTGGTCCTGCGACTGCACGACCAAGCCGGTGGGAAGGTGCGTGATGCGCACGGCGCTGTCGGTCGTGTTGACGCACTGGCCGCCCGGGCCGCCCGCGCGGTACACGTCGATGCGCAGGTCCTCGTTCTTGATCTCGACTTCGACTTCGTCGGCTTCGGGCAACACGGCCACGGTTGCCGTCGAGGTGTGGATGCGACCCTGCGACTCGGTCTTGGGAACGCGCTGCACGCGATGCACGCCGCTCTCGAACTTCATGAACGAGTACACCTTGTCGCCCTTCACCTTGAACGAGATCTCGCTGTAGCCGCCGGCTTCCGAGGGCATGACGTCCAAAAGCTCGATCTTCCATTTTTTCTCGCCGGCGAAACGCTCGTACATCTTGTACAAGTCGCCTGCGAAGATCTTGGCCTCGTCGCCGCCCGCGCCGCCGCGGATCTCCACGATGATGTCCTTCTCGTCGGCCGGGTCGACCGGAATCAGCATGAACTTGATCTCTTCCTCGATGGCGGGAAGCTCTTCCTCGATGCGCGCGATTTCCTCTTGCGCGAATTCCTTCATGTCGGGATCCGACAGCATCTCCTTGGCGTCGGCCAGGTCGTTTTCGGCCTGCACGAAGGCGCGCGCCTGCTTGACCAGGGGGCCTTGGTTGGCATATTCCTTGGCCAAGCGGTTGTATTCTTTCTGGTCAGCGAGAACGTCGGGGTCGCCCATCTTTTCCTGCAGCTCTTCGTAAGCGCCGATGATCTTCTCCAGCTTCTCGCGCATGCTCGTGTCTGCCATTATGGTCTGCCTTTCTTAAATGCGGTTGGTGCGGTGGGTTGTGATGCGTGAATGAACGGGAACATGAAACGTGGGACAGGAGCACATGGCCCTCTGTCCCACGAAGAAGGTTTGAAGTGGTGCTAATATTTCCCAGGTGTTTTCCTCATCGGCGGGATTCTAGCAGATGAAAGCCGCTATAATCGCGGCTCCCTGTTAAGATACAGGTAATTCGCAAATGGGAAAGGAAACCGCATGAAGGTCACGTATAACCCCGACCCCGAGATGGTCGCCATGGTCAAAGAGGGCCTCGAGCGCACGGGGGGCTACTGCCCTTGCCGTAGGGAACGCACCGAGGACACCAAGTGCATGTGCAAGGAGTTCCGCGACCAGCTGAAAGACCCCGAATTCGAGGGCTTCTGCCATTGCCTGCTGTACTACAAGTCGCTCGAGGATTAATAGTTTCAAAGGTTTGTCATGTCTAAAGAGAACGTCCTGAAGGAAAATCTTCATGAGGCGGCCTATCACCTGAAGGTGCGCCTCGAGGGCCGCGTGCCCGAAGTCGGCATCATCTTGGGCTCGGGTTTGGGCCCGCTTGCCGCCGAAGTCGAAGATGCCGTGCGCATCCCGTATACCGAAGTCCCGCACATGAAGATGTCCACGGCTACCAGCCATGTGGGCCAGTTCGTCTGCGGAACGCTAGCGGGCAAGTGCGTGCTGGTCATGCAAGGCCGTCTGCACGGGTACGAAGGCTACACGGCGCAAGAGGTCGCCTTCCCGGTGTGGGTCATGCACGAGCTCGGCATTGGCACGGTGATTACGACGAACGCCGCAGGCGCCATCAACCATTCGTATGCGGTCGGCGACTTCTGCGTCATGAGCGATCAAATCAACTTCACGGGGCGCAACCCCGTCGAGGGCCAAGAGCCCGACGGCATCGCGTTCCGCTTCTTCTCGATGAAGGACTGCTTCGACCCGCAGCTGCGCGCGTTGGCGCTCAACGTGGCCACACGCGAGCATATCGACGCGCAAGTGGGCGTGTACTTGGGCTTGCTCGGCCCCAGCTTCGAGACGCCTGCCGAAATTCGCATGTTCCGCACGTGGGGAGCCGACACGGTGGCAATGAGCGTGTGCGAGGAAGTCATTGCCGCGCGTCACGTGAACATGCGCGTGCTGGGCATTTCGCTTGTGTCGAACATGGCATGCGGCGTCGATGGCGCTTCGCCTTCAGATGAAGAAGTTTTCGAGGTGGCGCTGCGAAAGCAGCCCGATTTCTGTAGACTGGTACGCGAAATAGTTAGAGAGCTGTAGCAGGAATCGTCAGATAAACGTAGCAGGAGCACTGCATGGCACATGAAATAATCGTCGTCCACGGCAACGGCAAACTCGCGGGCGAAGTTCACATATCGGGCGCCAAGAACTCGGCGCTCAAGCTTATGGCGGCATCCATTCTGGGGCGGGGTCAAACCGTCGTGCGCAACGTGCCGCTTATCTCCGACATCGACGTCATGTCCGAAGTGCTCGAATGGCTGGGCGCCACGGTCGAGCGTAACGGCTCGGCCGACCGCGACGAACATGTCCTTACCATCGACACCACCAACGTCGACTCGTACGAGACGCCGTACGAGCTCGTGTCCAAGATGCGCGCCAGCATCGCCGTGCTGGGCCCGCTCGTCGCCCGGTTCGGGCAGGCGCGCGTTGCCATGCCCGGCGGATGCCAGATTGGCGCGCGCAAGATCGACATGCACCTGCGCGGGCTCGAGGCGCTGGGCGTCATGTTCGACATCGACCACGGCTATCTGAAGGCCGAGGCCGTCAACGGCTTGCACGGCGCGTCGATCGTGCTCGATTTCCCCAGCGTCGGCGCCACCGAGAACACGCTGATGGCGGCCGTGGTCGCCGAAGGCGAGACCATCATCGGCAACGCGGCGCGCGAGCCCGAGATCGTCGACTTGGCAAACATGCTCAACGAGATGGGCGCCAAGGTGCGCGACGCCGGGTCGTCCATCATCCGGGTCGAAGGCGTGCCGCTTGAATCGCTGCATCCCTGCGACCACACGACCATCGGCGACCGCATCGAGGCGGGCACGTTCCTCGTGGGCGGCGCGTTAACGGGCGGTCCCGTCACCGCGCGCGGCATCAACCCGTCGTATTTGCGCATGGCCATCGCCAAGTTCCGCGAGATGGGCTGCGTCGTCGAGGAAGGCCCCGACTACGTTACCGTATCGCGCACCGAACCGCTGAACACCGTCGAGATCCAAACGCTGCCGCATCCCGGTTTCCCAACCGACTTGCAAGCGCAGTTCATGCTGCTGGCCGCATGCGCCGACGGCGTTTCGGTCATCACCGAGAACGTGTTCGAGAACCGCTTCATGTTCGCCGCCGAGCTGATGCGCATGGGCGCCGACATCGAAATTGAAGACCACCATTCCCTCGTGCGCGGCGGACGCCGTTTGCAGGGCGCTCCCGTATCGTCGACCGACTTGCGTGCAGGCGCGGCGCTCGTGCTTGCGGGCATCGTCGCCGAAGGCGAGACGCGCGTGCACAAGATCGAGCACATCGACCGCGGGTACGAGGACTACGTGGGCAAGCTGCAATTGCTCGGCGCCGACGTCAAACGCGAGCTTCCGTACCCCAACCACAGGGCCACCGTGCGCTTGGGGGTCGATCGCTAAACCATGGTTGATCGCCGCAAACCGCCCACATCAAGGCAATCGAGACGCGTCTCGCGAGACGTGCAGCGCTCGACTGTCGGCACGCATGCCAGGCGATCGGTTAATTCGAGTCGTCGATCGACCAATACCGTGCGCCTAACGTCGGGGCGGCATGTCGACGGCGAAGTCGAGACGCTGATTCCCGAAACATCGAGCGGCGAAAGCCGTGCGGCCCATCGCCAGCGCACGTCCCAGCGCAACTACGTCGACGCCGTGCGTTTCCGCGAGCGCAGGAAGCGCATCGGGTTCGCGGTCGTCGTCATCGCGGTCATCGTGGCGATTGCGGTCGGCGCCGGCTTCTTGGCGTTCCGCGGTTTGGTCGGCTCGCAAATGGCGCTGCAAGATTCCGACGCCGCAGACGCACTCGTGCCGGTTCGCTCCGACGAGCCGTACTACGCGTTGATATCCGTCGAGTTGGGCGCGGCTGCCGCGCCGCTCGAGCACACGGGTCCCGATGTCATGCTGCTGGTGCGCGTCGACCGCCAGAACAAGTCGTTCTCGTTCGTCTTGATCCCGCCCGGTTTGCAGGTGGCGACCGAAAGCGGTGCCAAGCGCGTGGCCGATTTGTCCTTGAAGGGCGATGCGGCAATGATTTCTGCCGTTTCGAGTTTCGCGAAAGTCGACATATCGCATTACATCAAGGTGGACAAGGGCGGTCTCGAGGGCATTGTCGATGCGCTGGGAGGCATCGACGTCGATATCGACCAGGTCATCGACGACCCCCATGCGGGCGACGTATATCTGCCCACGGGCACGTACACGCTTACAGGGTCATCGGCGCTGACGTACCTGCGCGCCGATAACTTGCGACTTGGCACCACCGACCAGCTGCAGCATCAGTCCGATTTCGCGGCGCTGTTGTTCGAGAAGCTGTTCTCGAACGAGGGAAGCTTCGCCACACGCCTCGATTCCATCGACGAGTACTTCCAAACCGACATGTCCTTGGCCGATGTCGAGGCGGTGCAGGCCATGGTCGGCGGAATCAGCGCAAACTCCATCGCCCACACGGTGCTGCCCGGTTACCTGACCGAGGTGACGGGCGTTGCCGATACGGGCGACCCGCTGTACGTCGCTTCGTCCGACGACATGGCTGCCATCATCACCTCGCTCGAGGCCGGATCGCAACCCGATGTGGTCAGCTCGTCCGAAATTCAGGCGGCCAATCCTGCCAGCTTCACAGTCGAAGTGCAAAACGGCACGAACATCGCGGGTGCGGCGGCCGAAACCACCGATAGGCTGACGGCTGCCGGGTTCAACGTCGTGAAAACGGGTAATGCCGAACAACCCGTCTACGACGAGACCCTGGTCGTGTACAAGGGCGAAGAGGGTCCCAGCCGTGCCAAGGCCGTCATCGAGACGCTTGGCGTGGGCCGCGCCGTCTCGGGTGAGATCTACTACTCGTTCGATGCGGACATCTTGGTTATCACCGGCGCCGACTTCAAACCGTTCATCTAATAGCCCGACAGGGTGAGTCTTGGCGTTTGCCCCATTGCCCATTCGGGGTTTGCTTGCCGCGTGTTCTGCTAGAATTGAACGCGATAGAAAAACGATGTGAGGAGTACCCATGATTGACAAGACAGATGTTGCCGCAGTATTGGACCTTATCCGCCCCAGCCTCCTTGCCGATGGCGGCGATGTCGAGCTCATCGACGTTGCCGATGACGGCACGGTCACGGTCGAGCTCACCGGCGCCTGCAAGGGCTGCCCGCTTTCCGAGTTGACGCTGGCCAACGGCATCGAGCGCATCCTGAAGGAGCGCGTCCCTGGCGTGACGCGCGTCGTTCCGGCCGAGGAAGCTGCGGAGTAACGACTCATGGGCGCCAGCATGAACTGCCCGACTTGTCAGGCGACTGACCTCGACATTCACGGATACGAATCCATGATCGTGGTCACGATTGACTATGCGCTGTTCACAGTGAGGTGCCCCCATTGCGGCACCCGCGTGTCCGGGTTGCGCACCATTCCGGGCGACATGCGCGAAGAAGTGCAGTTCGCTGCAATCGAAATCGGCGCCGGCATGGGTCGCGAGCGCTAGCATGCTCAACGACATTTACCAAAGCCTCGATCCGGTTGCTTTCACAATCGGGCCTTTTGCCGTGCGTTGGTACGGCTTGGCCTACGTTGTGGGTTTCCTGCTGGCGGGCGTGCTCATGTGGCGCCTGAGCAAACGATGGAAGCTGCGCTTCGACATGGACGCGCTGCTGACCATCATCATCTGCGCCATCGTGGGCGTTATCCTGGGCGCCCGCATCGGCTACTGCCTGTTCTACGGCAACGGGTACTATTTCGAGCACCCGTTAGAGATCCTGGCATTCCAGCAAGGCGGCATGAGCTTCCACGGCGGGCTAATCGGCGCGCTGCTCGGTGGCATCGTCGCGGCCAAGCTCACGGGCATCCCGTACCTGACGCTTGCAGATCTGGGCGTCATTGCGGCGCCCATCGGGCTGTTCTTGGGACGTTGCGCCAACTTCGTCAACGGCGAGCTTTGGGGCGCTCCCACCGACTTGCCATGGGGCGTCGTGTTCGGCGGCTCGGCGGGCATGATGCCGCGCCATCCATCGCAGCTGTACGAAGCGCTGCTCGAAGGCGTGCTGCTGTTCATCATCCTGTTCGCGCTGTCGCGTAAGATGCCGCCGCGTCCGCGCGGCACGTTCTTGGGCGTGTTCCTCATCCTGTACGGCATCTTCCGCTTCCTCATCGAGTTCGTGCGCCAGCCCGACGCGCACATCGGCTACTTGTACGGCGATTGGCTGACCATGGGGCAGGTGCTATCGGTCCCGCTCATAATCATCGGCATAGCTGTGCTCGTGTACGCGTGCGTCAAGAAACCGCCCCAAAAGGGCTTGCCATAGGCGGGATCGGCTCCTTTCCGCCACATCCTGACCGTTGATCCGTTTCATACGCGCACATCGGCGCATCTCGCGCGTTGTGTCGTCGGCTTAGCGCGCACTTCGCGGGATTTCGCGCATTATTTAAAGCGCCAAGCATGGGAAATGGGGTTGTGTGCGGAAAAGGAGGCTCATTGCGCACACATCGCGTAATTTCATGTCGAAATCAGCTTCCGAAGCACACACATCCTCGCATCTCGTGCAGCGAGGATGCGAAAACGCATGGGAATGCAAGAAGTGTGCGAGATGAACCTTTCGCGGACAGACGCCACGACACGTTTTCGCGATAACGCTCGCGGCGCCCATCCACACGACTCGCCCCATGTCGTGTAAGATAATGGAAGCGTTTCCGGTACGCCGCTTCGTTGAAAGGTGTTCTCATGGATGAAAGCAAGCTGTATCTGGGAATCGATTACGGCGGTAACGCCGTCAAGATGGGTCTGGTCGACGTGTACGGCAACCTTTCGGGAAGTGCCAGCCAGCCGACCACGAGCCTCATGGATAAAGTGGCGTGCCGCGCCTTTGCAGCGGATATCGCCGAATTCGTGCACGGGCTGGGCGTGTACTCGTCCGAGCTCGGCGGCGTTGGCATGGCCATCCCGGGCATCGTCAACCACGGCACCTACATGACCCCCAACGTCAAGGCCGATTGGCCCTTGCTGTTCAAGTGCCTCGAGCAGGCATTTTCGAAATCATCCGTCGCGGTGCTCAACGACGCGAACGCCGCCGCCCTGGGCGAGCTGTGGATGGGCGCTGGCGAAAACGCGCGCTCGGTGCTGCTCGTCACGCTGGGCTCGGGCGTTGGCTCGGGCCTCATCGTCGAAGGCCAGGTCGTTTTCGGCGGCAACGGAGCCGCGGGCGAAGTCGGCCACATGACGGTTGTCCCCGGCGGGCGTCCGTGCAAGTGCGGGCGCAAGGGATGCGTCGAACGCTACGCATCGGCGCGCGGTGTCGTGCAGAACTTCCTCGAGGCCGGGCAAGCTGGCGGGTTGGACGAGGCGAAGTTCACCGATTGCGTGCCCCTTAACGACACCGACGCTCTTTCGGTGTTCGAGGCGGCTCGTGCAGGCGATCCCCGCGGCAAGGAAGCGCTTGCGGTCATGGCCGACAAGCTGGGTTTCGCGCTGGCCCAAGTGGCTTGCGTCATCGACCCCGACGTCATCCTGCTCGGCGGCGGCATGTCGGGCGGCGCCGACTTGTACCTCGATCCGCTGCGCGCGGCTTTCCGTTCGTATTGCTTCGAGGCATGCAAGACCACCGAGATCCGCTGCGCCACGCTGCTGGGCGACGCCGGCATCTACGGCGCGGCCCGTTACGCCATGCTCGCATTGCCGCGCGACAGCTCGCAGCGTGACTGGCTCGATCCCGATTTCGGGCTGTAAGCCCCATGTGCGGGGAGCAAAGCGAAAAAACCGCCGACCCTTCGGCATTGCGGAAGGACGCCCTGCGCGCCCGCATGCGCGCTGCCCGCAAGGCTATTCCCGCCGATGAACGCGCGCGAATCGATGCGGCCATCTGCGACCGCGTGTGCGCGACGCCCGAATTCCAACAGGCGCAAGTCGTGCTGACCTACTTGTCGATGGGCGCCGAAGTCGACACGCGCGGCATCATCAACCGTGCATGGCAAGCGGGCAAGACCGTCGCGTTGCCGCGGTGCACGGGTCCCCGCCAGATGCGCTGGTTCCGCGTGGCATCGCTCGACAACCTGCAGAAAAGCGCGTTCGGTGTCGAGGAGCCACTGGCCGACGATGCTCCCGAGCAGTTGCTGTCAACGGGGGAGCGCATGGTCGCCATCGTTCCCGGCTTCACGTTCGATGCCGATGGGTACCGGTTGGGCTACGGCGGCGGGTTTTACGACACGTTCCTCGCCGATTTCGACGGTCCGTCGCTGGGCTTGTGTCGCAGCGCCATGCGTGTCGAAAGCCTGTCTGAACTTGGAGTCGTGGACGAATACGACCTTCCCGTTACCGCCGTTGTCAGCGATTAATCAGCGATATCTGTCAACAATTATGTGACGGGTGTCATGAGTTAGCATCTGCTCATTTTACGGGCTGTGCGGTAGCATTATCCATCGTGAAATCCATTGGGGCAAAACGCTCGCATTGAATGCGATTTGGCACCCGAACGACTACCGCCGATGAGCAAGGGAAAAGGGGATGCAATGGCAACCAGCGTTACCGACGCGCGTATCAGCGACAAGGGCAGGGTCGAGCTTCAGATCTCGGTTCCGCCGACAGACGTGGCAAGCCTTCTCGACGAATGCGAAAACGAGCTGGCACGCGACGGCGGGATCATTCCCGACGGGCAGCGTTCCACGCTTGTGGCGCGTTATGGCGAAGAGCGCCTGAAGAAGCTGACGCAGGAATGGCTGATGGACCGCATCGGCATCGAGACGTTTGGCGCTTCCGACACCCCGCTCGTGGGTTTCCCTCAGTTCATCCTGATCGAGGACGGTTATCCCGAGGGTCCGTTCGTGTTCCAGGCCGTGACGTACGAGCTCCCGAAAGGCGAACTGTCTTCTGCCGAGCCGGTTGAATTGGGGCCTTCCGCCCGCATTCCGTCCGACGAGTCCGTCGACAAGGCCCTGAAGTCACTCATCCGCGCATACACGGCGCAGCGCGTTTCCAATGACGACCGTCCGATACAGCTCGGCGACACCGCCAAGGTCGATATCGAGGTCAGCGCAGGCGGCGTGCCCGTTACCACGTTCAGCAAGAAGTCGTCCGCATTCAAGGTAGACTACAGCTCGATGCCCTCGTCGTTCGTCGACCAGGTCGTGGGCATGCGCCCCGGCGACGTCAAGGAATTCACGTTCACCGTGCCCGCAATCGAGGGCGTCTGCGACGAGGAAACCTTCGACGCGAAGGTAACGGTCGAGGCGCTGTATTACGTTGACGAGCCCAAGCTGACCGCCAAGTGGATCAAGAGCAAGTTCCCGGGCCTCGAGACCGAGGAAGACCTGCGCCGCGCCATGGCCCAAAACCTGACCCAGCGCGCCTACGGCATGCCGAGCAAAGAAGACGCCATCGACGAGGCCCTGTTCGATCGCCTGAGCACCGACATTCCCGACGAATTGGTCGACTTCGTGGTCGAAGGCGTCGAGCGCGCCGAGGCCAAGCGCATGCACGACCAAGGATTCGGGCTCGAGGAATACTGCGCTGCCAACGACACGACGCCCGAGGAATTCAAGGCAAAGCTGCGTAAGACGGCAATTCGCGATATCAAGCTCTCCATAGCGCTCGATGCGTTGTACACTGCAAAGGAGTTCACATTGAGCGAGAGCGACCTCGATATGTTCTTCGACCACATGGCTCCGGGCCGTGGCGCCGAGATGAGGTATGGCTACACGATGTCGGGCCGCCTGTATCTGGCCGAAGAGATGGCTCAGCGCGGCAAGGCGCGCCGTTGGCTCAGCGAGACCGCCAAGCTGGCCAGGCGTTAGCAAGCGCGGGAAACGCGCGAAAGCAGGCTGGCAGAAGACCGGCAGCCAGCCGACGACACGAGGACGCTCGCAACGGGGGAGATGCGAGTGGAACAGCAACGTCTGTGGACG
>JAFWJU010000118.1 GCA_017511465.1 Eggerthellaceae bacterium
AAGCTCCCCGGACGGCTTCCTTTGTGGCATTAGGGGCGTCAGGATGGCGAGCGCGGGCCTGGATGCTAGCGGCTTTCGTAGCACTAGACCTGCTTTGTTGCATTCCAAATGACAGGGTTGCAATCGGTCAGACAATCAACCTGTTAAACGTACAGCCCGGAAATCTCGCGCGCTCTTTGGTGACTTGTAATGACCATAATGGCATCGCTCGACAGATAACATGAAACGGGACGCTGGTTCTCTAGCGATTGTTCCCCGGAACATGCAAGGCCGCCGCAACACGCGCGGCCTTGTCACGATAAGGAGGCGAGGCCGACATGGCTACGACAATACTGGACAGCAATGAGCAAAAGCTCCTGCGAATGGAAAAGACGGGCGGCACCGAACTGTCGCGACGCACCTATAACGCTGCCATCGGAATCGTGCTCGTCATCGGATTGGCGATTAACGCTGCGATGACGCAGTTCTTGCCGTCGACAGTCTTCGACTTCATGCACCAATATCCCTGGGCGATTATCATAGGATTCCTCGTCGTGGCAATCGGCTCGTTCTTCATCATCTACAAGTCGGATAACCCCGCGGTAAGCTTCCTCGGCTTCGTCATCTTGTCGACTGCATTCGGCTTTTTGGTGGCGTCGATTGTCCAGTCTTACACCGAGACCACGGTTACGCGCGCCTTCATGCTGACGGCGGCGATATCGTTCGCCATGGTGATAGCTGCCACGATTGTTCCGAACATCTTCACGAAAATGGGCACCGCATTGTTTGCGGCGCTGGTCATCACGCTCATCGCGGAAGTGGCGACCATTTTCATCACGCATTCGGATCCGGTTGCCTTCGACTACATTTTCGTCATCATTTTCTCGCTGTATATCGGCTACGACTGGCAGAAGGCCCAAGCCTACCCACCGACTCTTGACAATGCAGTGGATAGCGCGGCAGACATTTACGTTGACATCGTCAACTTGTTCATTCGCCTGCTCGCCATCTTGGGCCGCAACCGATAGCAGCGAATCAAACCAAGCGAATAAACAAAGCGGCCCCTTGTGGAGCCGCTTCTTTCAGCACGCGTGTATTTCAAACGGAATTACAGCTTGACGACGTTGGAAGCCTGCAGCTTGCCGTTATCGCCCGTGGTGATCTCGAACTCAACAGCAGCACCCTCGTCGAGCGTCTTGTAGCCGTCCATCTGGATCTCGCTCCAGTGCACGAACAAATCCTCGCCACCTTCCTGGGAGATGAAGCCGTAGCCTTTTTCCGGGTTGAACCACTTCACAGTACCTTGCGCCATTTTTAATCCTTCTTTCTCTCCCCCAGCCTTTGCCAGAGGGGTAATGCTGCGCGCCGCATGGCAACGACGCTCACCCTCACTTCGAGGGCACGGGGTTCACTATACGACATATTTCGGCGGAATTGACCCACATTTATTTGATTTTTTGCTCATATTTTAAAGAGCCTGGGAAGACTGCTTCAATAATGCCGCGATTTGCCCCTGGAGCGGCTTGGATTCTTGCGTCTTACGACTCCTGCGAGGCCTCTTCGAGCCCTTCGGTGATTGCGTCGAAATCGGACGGATCGTCAGGCAAATCGAACTCGTAGGCACTGGCGATGGCGCGGGCTTGCGCTTCCCTAACACGAGCCAACTCGGTTTTACCACCCTTGTCGAGATACACCGATTCGAGCAGCATGCTGCGTGAAAGGTACTCGACGAGACGCGGGTCGATGCCCGTGACTTGCATGATCGTGGCAATCGATTCGGGAGCCAATGACAGCAGTGCTGCTCCGTCCATGTCGGTAGCTGCGCTAATGACGTCTTCTATCGTGTCGGCTGCGCCCAAAGGATCTTCGTCTTCTTCCATCTGTTCCCACGAACGCACGAGCCCCTTGAAGAACATGAGGAACTGCCGCATCAGATAATCTTGCTCGAACATGTTAGAACCCTTCTGGCGCCGGCATGCCCAAATGCTCGTATGTGCGCGCTGTAGCTTGGCGTCCCTTAGGTGTGCGGATCATGAGCCCTTGCTGCATGAGGAACGGCTCGTACACGTCTTCGAGTGTGTCGGGGTCTTCGGAAAGGGCGCTTGCCATCGTGGTGAGACCAACGGGCCTGCCGCCGAACTGCACGGCCAGCATTTCGAGTATGCGGTTGTCCATGGCGTCGAGCCCAAGGGAGTCGACCTCGAAGAAGCTGAGCGCGGCAGCGGCCACGTCTTCGTCGATGACGCCTTCGCCACGCACCTGGGCCCAATCGCGCACGCGCTTGAGCAGGCGGTTAGCCAACCGTGGCGTGCCCCTGCTGCGACGGGCGATTTCCAAGGCACCATCTTCGGAAATGTCGACGCCCAGAATCGAAGCCGAGCGCATGATGATGGACGCCAATTCTTCAGGCGAATAGTATTGCAAGCGGAACGCGATTCCGAACCTGTCGCGCAAAGGCCCTGTGAGCAAACCCGTGCGCGTCGTGGCCCCGATGAGCGTGAAATGCGGCAGGTCGAGCCTGATGGAGCGAGCCGCCGGGCCTTTACCGACGACGATATCGAGCGCGAAGTCTTCGAGTGCGGGATACAGGACCTCTTCGACCATGCGGTTCATGCGGTGGATTTCGTCGATGAACAACACATCGCCCGGTTCGAGGTTCGTGAGTATGGCGGCAAGATCGCCCGTGCGCTCGATTGCCGGACCGCTCGTCGTCTTGATGTTTGCGCCCAGCTCGTTTGCAACGACCGTAGCCAACGTGGTCTTGCCCAAACCCGGAGGGCCCGAGAACAGGATATGGTCGGCAGCCTCGCCGCGACCGCGAGCTGCTTCGATCATGATGGCGAGCGATTCTTTGACCTTTTCCTGGCCAAGGTAGTCTTTAAGGAGCTTTGGGCGAAGGCTGCGATCGAACGAGAGGTCTTCTTCTTGCAATGCGGCCGACACGGTGCGATCGCGCGCATCGTCGTCGTTGACAAGCGAACCCCGGGCTTGTGCCCCAGCGTCGAACACCAGGCCTTCTATTTCGATTCCGGATGCCATACTGCCCTAGCCGCTCCTTCAGGATCCCAGTTTTTTCAAAGCGTATTGTAGCAGTGCGGTTTCGGCCGCATCGTCGGGCGCATCCTTGAGCGACAGGTCGATTTCGGCTGTGGTGAAGCCCATGGAAAGCAAGGCTTCTTTGGCGCCTTCGAGCGCCTTGTTGGCAGAAGCCCCATCGTGTGCGAACAGGCTGTCGATGCCATGGTCGAACGAACCCTTGAGTTCGAGGATGATGCGCGAGGCTGTTTTCTTGCCGATGCCCGGAATGCGCTGCACGGCAGCGACATCCTGCATGGCAATGAGGTCGGCCAGCTGGTCGGGCGAATATGACGAAAGGGCGGCAAGAGCGACTTTGGGCCCGACGCCCGAAACGGTTATGAGTTTCTCGAACAGGGCCTTTTCCTCGAGCGAGAGGAACCCGAACAATGACATGCCGTCATCGCGCACCTGCAAGAACGTGTGCACGACCACGCGTTCGCCCACAGGGGGCAACTTGGACAGGCTTGAACCCGACATGCCGACTTCGAACCCCACGCCGCCCACGTTTACCAATGCGCTTGCAAACGTCTTGCCTGCGACTACGCCGTCAAGGAAGGCAATCATGCAGACGCCGCCTTTCCCTCGTTAAGCTTACCTTCGAACCCCTTGTGGGTTGTATAGCAAATGGCCGCGGCAAGCGCGTCGGCTGCATGGTCGGGCTTGGGTGTTGAATCGAGGTTGAGCAGCTGCTTGACCATGTACTGCACTTGGTCTTTTGCAGCGCCGCCCGCACCGACGACAGCGAGCTTGATTTGCTTTGGCGAGAACTCGCCCACCTGAAGCCCCGCCTGCGCGCATGCCACGAGCGCCGCGCCGCGCGCTTGCCCCGTGGCGAATGCCGCCGTGATGTTTTGGCCGAACCAGACGGTTTCGATGCCGACGCACGTGGGCTCGTAGCGGTCGATGACGGCGCTGATTTGCTCGTGAATCTTTGCGAGGCGCTGAGCGAGATCCATATCGGAGGGGGTGGACACGCATCCATATGCCAGGCATTGCATGCGCGCGCCCTGTTGGCATATGACGCCCCACCCGGTGTTTGCCAAGCCGGGATCGATGCCCAATATGGTTCTTTGGATGTTCATGCGTCCATAATAGAACATTTGTTTGTTCCACGCAAGGCGATTTCGTGCGACAATCCGTACAACGATTAACGCTCTATGGAAAGCGACACGCGATTATGAACATGAACAACCGCGACGACAAGACCGTGAGCCTGAATAACGTTTCCAATCCTCGGATGCAGTCAACACAGGCGCAGCCGACGCAGAAGTCGCCCGCGCAAGCGCCTCGAGCACGTGTGCGTGCGCAACAAGCGCAGCCCACCGCCGTTGTGGACGATGTTGCAAAGCAAGCTGCGAAGCCACATAACACGGCTCCCATTCCCGCCGTGAAAGAGAACGTCACAACGTCCCGGCAGCAGCAGCGGGAAGCCTTGCGGACTCAGGAGGCGCTCATGGGGAACCTGCGGCGCAAGCGTAGCAAGGCACCGATTTTCATAGTGGCCCTCGTGGTCTTGATCCTTGCCGCTGTCATCGCGGTATTCACCTTGTTCATTCAGCCCATCCTGCAGTCCCCCGATAGGAACAACACGAGTGCAGCGTGGACGACTTCGCAGTCGGGCACTGCCCCATCGGCGGCATCCTCTGCAGCTTCCAGGACCTATGCCGTCACGCCCCATACGCAACCGCCGGCAAACGCGACATCGGAAGACGAGACTGCCGAAGAAGGGGTTGAAAACAACAACTGGCAACCCTATTCCGGCGGAAACGGGGGCTATTACCCGGAAACCGACGATTACGGCGGGGATAGCACGCCCGAAGGCGCCACAGACGGCACAGACACCGGCGGCGACACGGGTGGCGACACCGGAGGAGACACCGGTGGTGACACGGGTAGCGACACTGGCGGCGATACCGGTGGAGACACCGGTGGTGACACTGGCGGCGACACCGGAGGAGACACCGGTGGCGACACGGGCGGTGACACTGGCGGCGATACCGGTGGAGACACCGGCGGGAGCGAAGGCTAGAACGCGTACCTCGAACCAGGCGGGAATTACTCGTCGTACTCGTCGCGAAGGGCTTCCTTAAGCTCCTCGAAATCGGAGGCATCCAAGATTTCACAGAGGATGTCCTCGTCACGACCGCCCTCATCGGCTACCTCGCGCGCGATTTCCAACATGCGTCCCTTATCCAGGGGCTTCGAATTGGGAGCGCACCCTTCGAGCATCTTGACGATTTCCCGAATGTAATCGGGGTCAGTGCCGCAGCAACCGCCGATGATGGTGGCGCCAGCTTCGACCATGGGGCGTACTGCCGCCGCATATTCGTCGGGCGGCAGGGTGTACACGGTCTTTCCGTCGACCACTTGGGGTAAACCGGCGTTGGCCTGCACGATGACCGGGCACGCCGCAACCTCGAGCATCTCATTCACGACAGGCTGCAGGTTGTCAGGCCCTACCGAGCAATTGACGCCGAGGGCGTCGACGCCGAGGGCGCTCAGGACAAGCGCCGCGGTTTTAGGGGAAGCGCCCATGTACGTGCGACCCGATTCCGTGAACGTCATCGTCGCAACCACGGGCAGCGAACACGACTCCTTGACGGCCACAACGGCAGCCACCATTTCGAGCAAATCGGCCATGGTCTCGACGATCACCAAGTCAGCCCCTGCAGCCTGCGCGGCACGCGCTTGTTCGGCAAACAGGTCATACGCTTCGGAAAACGTGAAATCGCCCATCGGGAACAGAAGCTCGCCCGACGGCCCGATATCGGCGGCGACATACGAAACCCCTGAATCGCGTGCGCACTTCACGGCAGCTGCAAACACCTCTGCAACCGTTGCGGCGCCTTCGAGCTTCATTGCATTCGCGCCGAACGTGTTCGTTGTCGCCACTTGGCTTCCCGCTTCGGCATAAGCATGGTGAATGTCAGTAATGACCTGGGGATTCGTCAGACACAGCAGTTCGGCGGGGTCGGTGGAAGCCGCAATATGGCGCTGCAGCATCGTGCCCATCGCCCCATCGAATACGAGAAAACCCTCTCCTGCCAACGCACATTGCAGCTGGTCCATGGTCACCCCTATCCGTGTCGGGTTTTTCGGGTTTTATTCCTCTTCGAGCGCTGCGGCGATCTCGTCGGTGATGTCCATCGTGTGGTACACGTTCTGAAGGTCCTCGAGCTCTTCGAGGCGGTCGATCAGGCGCATGACCTTCTTGGCATCGGTAACGGTCACCGTGGCGGGATTCTGCGGCATCATCGTGAGTTCGGCGCCCTTCGTCTCGACGCCGGCTTCCTCGAGGGCCTTCTTCACGGCCATGAGATCCGTCGGACCCGTGTAGACGATCCACTCGTCATCTGCGTCCTCGTAATCGTCGGCGCCAACCTCGAGCAGCATCATCTCGAACTCGTCGGCATCGCCTGCCGCGCCATTGGGACGGTCGGCGATCTTCTTTCCGTCGCCTTCGATGATCTTGGGAACCATGATCTGGCCCTTGCGATCGAACTGGAACGCGACGGCGCCGGACGTGGCCAAGTTGCCGCCATGATGGTTGAATGCGGCACGCACGTCGGCAGCAGTGCGGTTGCGGTTGTCGGTCAGGGCCTCGCAGTAGATGCCGATGCCAGCAGGGCCATAGCCCTCATACGAAACAGTCTCGTAATTCGCCGCATCCTTGCCAGAGCCAAACGCCTTGTCGATAGCCGTCTTGATCTTGTCCTTCGGAAGCGAGTAACCCTTCGCCTTCTCGATGGCGGCAGCAAGTGACGCGTTGTTCTCGGGGTTCGGGTCGCCGCCTTCCTTAGCCGCCACCGTGATGTTGCGGGACAGCTTCGAGAACAGTGCCGAACGCTTGGAATCCTGCGCGGCCTTGCGATGCTTCGTGGTCGCCCACTTTGAATGACCTGACATGACAAACCCTTTCATTCAAGGGGCGGCGGACACGAGCCCAAGCCCCGATACAACGGATATCAACCGATTTATATTAGCATAGTCGCGCGACTGCAGCCGCTCCGACAACTGACAGACCGACGGAAGCCCGCTATTTCTTCGTGACGTACACGTAGATGATGCGGACGGTATCGGAAAGATCGCCTGTCAGAACTTGCGTCTTGTAGTCATACGAAAGCACCGACGACCAGGCGCACGGCGTGCCGTTGACGTCGACATCGCCCTCGAACGAGTAACGCTCGCGCACGACGGTCGTGCCGTCCTTGTCATACGTGGTGTAGGCTTTCTTGTCGTCTGGAAGAACTGCAGAGCCCTCGGGCACGTTCACGCCGATCTTACCGAGCGTCTTCTCGATAACGTGTTCGCCGCTCACGGCATCGACGAAGCTAAGCGAGCCGAATCCGAGCGCTGCAGCCGATGCGGAATAGCCCACCTGGATAACCTTGCCGTCTTTGTCGAGGGCAAGGTACACCGTCGGCGAACCCGTCTTGGAATCGCCCGGCTCGTCTACGAGGGCCACGCTCAGGTTCTTCTTGATGGGATTGTCCTTTTCGTCAACGTCGCGGTTCGACGTGATGTAGGCGCCATGCCCGATGGCCTTGAGCGCATCATCGGACGTCATGCCCAGCACTGGGGACAAATCGGGAACGTCCGTCAGCTTGACGGATGCGTTGCCGGTATCGTCGTCCAGCTTGTCGCCCATGTCTTGTTCTTTGGGCGCTTCTTGCTGTTGTTGCGCCTCGTGAGCAGCGTCTTCCTGACTCGAAGAGAACGTCATGACCGAGAACACCGCCACGCCGACGATGACGAGTACGACAATGGCGACCAAAATGGCAAGCGTGCGGCGCCTCTTGCGCGATTCCTGCATGCGCGGCGACATCTCGGCATCGGGAGCAGCATGGCGGCCCCTACCCGCGCTTTGCCCGGCAGTCGATGCGGAGGTACCGCCTGCATGGGCGCCCCTCTCGCTCGATTGTGCAGCTGTCTGTTCGCTGGCAGGAGCTTCCTCGGTTCCGGAAGCCTCTTTTACCTCGGCCGCTTCTTCCACGGCGTCGCCTTCGGACTGCTGGTCAACCGGTTCTTCAACGCCTTCGGCATCCTCGGCGTCTTCGCTCTTGTACGAAGCCCAGTCGAAGTTCTTCCACTTGCCGGTTTCGGTCCATGAGCGATCCTCGTCCTCGTCGATGACGATGGGTGCGAACGCGCCGGTAAGGCCGATAGCTTCGTCACCCTTGTCGTATTCGACAGACTGCGGGCCCTTTACCGGTGCAAACGCACTTGTCAGACCGATGAGGTCGTCTTCGGAATCGTACAGGTAATCGGAGTCTTGCATTCTGCGGTTGGCCATCGGTTACATCCCCTCCGTTGCTCCAGACATCGCTGGAGTCGTGAAATGACTCGTAAGATTTTACCCCATGAAGAAAGCGCAATAGATTACTGCACCGATTATGCAGACGATAGCCGCAACGATGACGATGCGCTGCGCAAGCGGCATGGGAGTGGACGTAAGGTCATCGAGTGTCGTTTCGTGGTAGGTGTCTGCTTTCGGCTTTGCAGGCGCGGCGGGCATTGGGGCTGCGGTCTGCGGTTGGACAACCGGTTCGCTTACCTCGGCGGGTTCTTCGATGCTTTCGTGCGCCTCGGGCTCTTCGGCGGGTGTCGCCCCGGCGAAGATGACAACGTCATCTTCCTCGGGCGCTGTAACCGTTATGTGCTTGAAGCTTTCGCCCTGCGTCATATCCAACCTCCAGCCGCATGTTAAAGTGTCAAAGATTATACATTGCAGAGTAAAAGCTGTCGGACGGGCAGGTTTCGCTCGAGGCAAAATTTGCTCGAGTCAAGGTCTCTCGACATATTTTGCTTAACCGCGCTCCATCCGCCCGTCCGCCAGCATGTAAAGCCCGCGAAGAGGCGAAGCGAGGTCAAGCCCGAGGAGCCGAGAAATCCACTCTCCTGCCCGTGTTTGGCAGGAGGGTTAGTTCGAGGCGACGAAGCGTCGAGCGAAGACCACTTCGCAGGCTTGGAAAAGGAGAACGGAATGGAACTGAACGTCGGAACCTCTTGCCATGGGTTTTCCATCGAATCGCGCGAGGACCTTCCCGAAATCGAAGGCACTGCCTACATCGGGCGTCACGAAACGTCGGGCGCACGGCTGCTGTACCTGGCAAACGACGACAACAACAAGTCGTTCGCCATCGGGTTCCGCACGCCACCCCAAGACGACACGGGCGTCTTCCACATCTTGGAGCACTCGGTGCTGTGCGGGTCACGCCGCTTCCCATTGAAAGAGCCGTTCGTCGACCTTCTGAAAAGCTCGATGCAAACGTTCTTGAACGCGATGACGTTCGCCGACAAGACGCTGTATCCAGTTGCTTCGACCAACGAGCAGGACCTGTACAACCTAATGGACGTCTACCTTGACGCCGTGTTCCATCCCAACATCTACGAAAAGCGCCAGATATTCGAACAGGAAGGCTGGCATTACGAGCTGCATGCGCTCGAAGGCGAAGGCGATCCGACAACATTGCCTGCCGACCAAACCGTGCTCGTGCACAATGGCGTCGTGTTCAACGAGATGAAAGGCGCGCTTTCGGACGCATCGAGCGTGCTTTACAACGAGGTGCAGGCGGCGTTGTTCCCCGGCACGTGCTATGCATTCGAATCAGGCGGCAAGCCACAGGCCATTCCGACGTTGACGTACGAGCAGTACCTCGACGAGCACAGCCGCCATTACCGCACCGACAACAGCTACATCATCCTGTATGGCAACCTCGACATCGACCGTGCGCTCGCTTTCCTGGACGAGCGCTATCTCACCCCCGTCGCCGCCGAGCAAAAGGACTCCGATGCCGAACGCGTCGCCGCCGGACTCGAGCCTTTGTGCCCGCGCAGCATCGTGATGCCCGAAGAGCCGGCAGCTTACGTTAAGTTGCCGCAACTGACCGAACGATGCGGGGGCTCGCACGATGACGAGTTCATCGTGCCGGTGAAAGCCGGCATGCCGATTCCCGAAGGCGCCGAGGTGGTCGCGGCACCTGTTCCCTTCATCAGCAAGACCATGGACACGGCACCCGAAAACGCCTGTGCCGCGTGCGGTTACGTCGTCGGCAACCCGAATGACCGCATCCGCGCAATGGCAGTCGACATCTTGCTCGACGCCCTGTTCGGCAGCAACGAGGCACCGTTGAAGCGTGCGCTGCTCGATCGCGGCATCGCTCATGACGTCGAGGCATTCGTGTCTGATGCGGTCGCCTTGCCGTTCGCTGTCGTGCAGTTGAGCATGCCAGCCGAAGGGGCGGCCTCCGAATTGGCCGACATCGTCGCCGAAGAAGTGCACTCGATGCTTGAAGCCGGCCTGGACAAGGAGTTGGTCGAGGCCGCGCTCGCGCATACCGAGTTCCAAATGCGCGAACACGACATGGGCAGCGCCGATGGCGTGATTTACGCCATGATGTCGCTTTCGACTTGGCTCTACGATGACGATAACCCCATAGGCTACCTGCGCTACGAGCGCGCTTTCGCTCAACTGAGGGAAGCCCTGAAAGGCGACTACTTCGAGCGCCTGTGTTCCGAGCTGTTCTTGGAAAACAACCACATGGCGACTGCCGAGATCGTCCCAACGCCCGGCGAGTCGGATGACGAGTCGGTCGCACAGCTCGCCGCCATGAACGAATCGCTGCAGCCCGAAGAGCGCAAGCTGATCGTTGTCGGCGAAGCCTTGCTGCGCGAGCTACAGGAAGCGCCCGATTCCCCCGAGGCCGTCGCCACGCTGCCGCGCCTTTCCATCGCCGATATCGGCGATGCGCCCGTCGAGCCCGCTTACGGGCTCGAGGAAAACGCGCCCATTGCCTGTCTTCGCCACAGCGTCGCAACGCGCGGCATCGCCTATGCGTACCGCTATTTCGACATGGACGGCGTCTCGTTCGAAGAGCTGCCGTACGTATCGTTGCTCGCCCTCGTGCTGGGCAAGCTCGGCACAGCCCGACACACTGCCGCCGAGCTGGACACGCTTACGCAGGGCAAGCTCGGCAACCTGACGGTTTCGACCATCGTGTTCGAACGCGACGACGACATTGATTTCGTGTGCCCCAAGCTGGTTGTCTCCGCCTCGGCGCTTTCCGAAAACGTGAATTGGCTTGCCAGCCTGCCCCGCGAAATCATGCTCGAAACCGATTTCAACGACACTTCGCGCATCCTCGATTTGTTGAAGCAACGCAAGATCAGCGCGGAGCAAACGTTCGTGAATTCCGGTCATTCATGCGCTGCAGCCCATGTGAAATCGTATTACGCGAAAGCCGATGTCGTTCGCGAGCAATTTGGCAACGTCGGCTTCTACCGGTTCCTCTGCGACTTAATCGACCACTTCGACGAGCGGGCAGACCAGCTTGTAGAGCGCCTGAGCGACTTGGCGCAGCGCCTGTTCTGCGACGACAACTGCATCGTCAGCTTCGCCGGAGACGACGATGACTACGACCGCTACTGGCAAGCAGGCCCCACATGCGACCGCACGCGTCAGGTCAGCGGAATCCTCGTCGTGCCCGAACCGGTCATGAAGCGAGAGGCGTTCGTGGTGCCGAGCGATGTTTGTTTTGCGGCACTCGGATGGGACCGCCGCCTGCTCGACGTGCCGTTTACCGGAAGCTGGAACGTGGCCTCACGTGCCCTTTCGTTCGATTACCTGTGGAACGAGGTTCGCGTGAAGGGCGGCGCCTATGGAGTGGGGTTCAGGGCCGTGCTCCAAGGCCCCATGCGCTTCTACTCGTTTAGGGACCCCCATCTCGACGAGACCATAGCGCGTTTCGACCAGGCTGGTTCGTGGCTCGCATCGTTCGACCCATCGCGCCAGGATATGGAAGGCTATATCGTCGCCTGCGTGGCGGGAATAGACACCCCCATGAAGCCCCGCGCCATCATCCGCCGACAGGCAAGCGACTTCTTCGGAAACCGCACGCCCGAAACGCATATAAGGGTTCGCCGGGAAGTGCTCGAAGCCGATGTGCAATCGGTTCGCGCCTTAGCGCCCGTACTCGACCACGTTGCCGAGCAGCATGCCATGTGCGTGTTCGGCAATCGGGAAATACTCGAAAGCTCGAAAGCGGGGTTCGACGTCATCCCGCTTGTGGGATAGCCCGACATGCAACAGGGGCGGCCGCAGCCGCCCCTGTTTTGCTTTAGCGAGATATCGGCGCGCTGCGCTATTCGCCTTCGGCTGCGCCCTCGTCAGCCGCTTCTTCGGCTGCACCTTCGTCGGCTGCCTCCTCGTCGGCAGCTGCATCGGCATCGGCCGCGTCAGCGGATGCATCGCTAGCCGAAGCGGAGGCGCTGCTTGCCGAAGCCTGATCGGCAGAAGCAGCCTTCACGATGGTGGTGTTGTCAAGGTCGATGGGGGCACCGAGCCATTTGGATTCGATGATTTCAATGACGCCACCCTGCACCAGCTTGTCAACGGCACTCGCGACAGCACCCTGCAACTCGGTGTTCTTCTCGGCGACAGCCACGCAATAACCACTCGGGTCCTGCAACAGCGCGATGATCTTGGCATCGTAGGCATTGGTGTGAGACACATACGTGCCGATGACCGCATCAGCAGCAACGTAGCGCGCACTGCCCTTGGCCAATGCATCGAAAGCCGATTTCAGGTCGCTCTGCACGACGAGCGCGTCGTCGCCAAACAGGTTCGTCACGCGCCAAGAGCTCTTGGAAGAGGCTTGCGCGGCAATCTTGGGATTCGAATCGGTAGTGGGAACGGCGCTTTCAGATGCCGTGCCGAACAGCGCGACGCCAGACTGCAGGTACGATGCCGACTTCCAATAACCGGCATCCTCGCTGGATGCGTCAACGCCCAGCACGATATCAACGCGGCCGTCGGCCAGCGCCGAAGCGGGGTCGTTGCCCACGTCAACGATTTCGACCTTGCAGCCAAGCTGGTCTGCAATATATGCCGCCACATCGACGTCGATGCCGACGATACGCGACGAAGAAGACGTCTGACCCGCAAGCGGTGCCGATGACGCGTTGACGCCAACGCGCAACGTGCCCTCAGTGCTCAATGCGGTAGATGAAACCGTCTGGCTTTTGCCTTCGGGCTTGTAGTCCTGCCCCTGGCAGCCCACGAGTGCCACGCTCAGGCAGGCGACGATCGCGCAAACGAGCACGCCGATCTTCCAACGTTTCATCCGATTCCCTCCGTTCCCGACGCCGTATGAAGCGCCCCCGTTCTACGTTCAGCGGCCATGCCGCCAATTCGTTTCTTCCGGCTGACCTAGCCTTCGACCCCACACTCGCGCATCGGGGCTGAGCTTTTACACCATCACCCTCTCGCCCGCCGCAGCCGTTTGCCGCGTTTCAACGGGCGATGCGACTTACTCCTAGAACGCGCCGTGCTCGCCAGCCGGCAAGCCAGCTGGTTTACGTGGGTCCTTTCGACCGCATCTGCCATGGACTAAGGGCGCGAACGCCCCGCAGCTACAGACCCGAAAGAAACGCATAGATTATAGCGGATTCGGCACGTCATTCGCCCATCCACACCACAGCATCAAAAATGGTGGGGACATTAAGCATTGCATGGCAGCGAGGCCTTCTCCGCAAATGCGGCTAACCTTGATAGTAGCGATGTTGCTCGTAGCGCGGTTCGCAGCAGACGTTTATGCCCAGGCTGCGGTACAGCTGCTCGTCGTCGGTCGATATGATGACCGAGAAATACGCGTCGCATCCGCGCAATTGGCTGGCGGCGTTGATGGCATATGCGGCCATGGGGCTTGTGAGCGATGAGGTGGAAAGGGCGATGAGCATCTCGCGCGGGTGCAGGCGCGGATTCTGATGCCCCAGG